>NZ_CP014335.1:2752804-3101706 GCF_001610955.1 Geobacillus thermoleovorans | reverse complement strand
TCAACCAAGTCGTGTTGGTCGGCCGGTTGACGAAAGATCCCGAGCTTCGCTACACGGCCGAAGGGGCTGCCGTCGCGACTGTCACGCTGGCGGTGGCGAGAAATTTCCGCAACGCGGAAGGGGGGATTGACGCCGATTTCGTTCCATGCGTTTTATGGCGGAAAACAGCGGAACATACCGCCAATTATTGCCGAAAAGGATCGATGGTGGCGGTGACGGGGAGAATCCAAACGCGCCGCTACGATAAAAAAGACGGTCAACGCGTCTATGTCACCGAAGTCGTCGCGGAGTCCGTCCAATTTCTCCACTCCGGAAAGAAACCAGAATGGCCGGAGCACGTATAGTCGTTTCCCCATACATGCCTTTCAAAGCGAATCCCCAAGAGAAAGAACGTGTCCCCAAACACTCCCCCAACGGATGGCGCTAGCACGTCGTTGTTAGCGCTTTTTTTCAGCATGGGGGAGCTAAATGAGCTCGGAGCACTCTTTCACGATCGTCACGATCATCGTTTCGACATGTTTTCGCTTTTTATCCGGCAGCTTCGCGAGCGTGTACACCGCTTCGCTCATCTCTTGGTTATGAAGCAAGTAGTCCAACGCCGCGAGCACCGTTTCGTGCACGTCCGCCGTTCCGTATATGTCTGTCACTTCGCGCAACAGCTCGCGTTGGCGCGTTTCGCCGCCAAGCAAAAAATCGGCGCTGACATCAAACAGCTGGCATAGCTTCTCAAGCGACTGCACATCTGGAAGCAAGCTGCCGTTTTCCCATTTGCTGATTTGCGAACGCGACACGTTCAGCTGCTCGGCCAGCTGTTCCTGTGTCCAGCGCCGTTGTTTTCGCAGTTGTTTGAGCGTCTCCCCCAAGTTTGTCATCGTTCGTCACCACGCTTTTCATCATTACTCTTTAAAGATAGAAAAGCATGGAGTCAATGGTTGTTCCTTTTTCGCTCGTTTCTATCTTTGTTTCTAAATCAGAACAGATTTGTCCGTGATTTCGTCGTTCGGCATCTTTTTTGTCCAGGAAGGACATAGTACAATTAGTTAAAAATAGGAAATTACGAACCAAAAAGAGGGGGTCAAGGTGAACATCTATCTTGCCGATTTTGTCATTTGTGAACGAAACGGGGAGAAACACGCCCAAAAAATGTACCACATCTATATTAAGGAAATGAAAAATCCGTTTTCCGTGCGGCTGAAAACGATCGCCCCGGCCAGTTTCACCGATTCGCTGCGCTCGCTGAAAAACGAAGGTGGACGGATGCGTTTTGCATCGGAAGGCGAGGCGCTGTTCCGCACGATCACCTGCTCAAAGGAAGCCCAGCTCTATTTTGTATTTAAATGCACGAGCCAGCTTTACATGTTTATCGTCAAGCTCGATCTTCGCCAAAAAAAGTTTACCGTCGCCCTTTATGAGTGGAACGAACCGAGGCAAAAATACATCCCGATCCGCGCAGATGAATGGCTGGCGATGGAAAAACAGCTCATTTATGAAGTGCTGCAGTCGATTTACCTTGTCGACGATCGATGCGTGTCGTATTTGTTCACGTATCCGTCGCCTCCGAAGCGAAGCATGCCCCGTTCCGGCGCATAAACTTCTTCCTTCTTCCAATAAAAAAAATCGTTTCCTTTCATGGCTTTCGTCCGTTATACTGAAAATATAGAACATTACTATTTTTGGCTGCGGGATGTCAAGCCGGCCTGAGGAACTATCCCGCATGAGGCCTCGATGAAAGATGAAAAACGAAACAGACGGCGAAGGGAGAGGGCGCATCCGTGAAACCGAATCACGTTGTTTTCGCCGCTGCCATGGCTTCTGCCTTTTTTCTCGCGCCGGACGAGAGCCAAGCGGCGGAATGGAAGAAAGGCATGAGTTCTCCTGAAATCAAACAGCTCCAGCAGCGCTTGAAAGAAAAAGGCTTTTTCACGTATCCGCAAGCGACCGGCTACTTTGGCGCCATTACCGAAGAAGCGGTCAAAGCGTTCCAACGGGCGATGAACTTGCCAGCCACCGGCATCGTCGATGACGCCACCTACGCGAAGCTCAAAAGCGCGCCTGCGTCAAACGACACGCTCGCCATCGGTTCCCGCGGCGCGGCCGTCAGTGATTTGCAACGCCGGCTGAAACAGCTCGGCTATTTTCGCTATCCGCAAATCACCGGCTACTATGGCGCGGTGACGGCCGATGCCGTGAAGCAGTTTCAACGGGCGAACGGGCTTCCCGCCACCGGGCGGGCGGACCGGGCGACGCTTGAGCGGCTGAAGCAAAAAGAAGAAGGTTCCTCGCCCTCACCGTCTGCGGCGCTGACCGTTGGGGCGCGCGGCGACGAAGTCCGCGAGCTGCAGCAACAGCTCAAACAACTCGGCTACTTTACGTATTCGGACATCACCGGCTACTATGGGGTGCTGACGGCCGACGCCATCCGCCGCTTTCAACGCGACAACGGCCTGCCAGTGACCGGCGCGGTCGACAACCAAACCGCTGCCCTCCTTGCGAGCGCAGTAAAAGCGAAAACACCCCCGCCTGCACCGATCGAGCGCGAGCGCCTGGCGGTTCGCCTCTCAATCGGCGCGCTCGGCGAAGACGTCAAGCGCATTCAGACAAAGCTGAAAGAGCTCGGCTACTTCTACACGGCCATCACCGGCTACTACGGCACTGCCACCGCCGATGCCGTCCGCCGTTTCCAACAAGCGGCCAAACTCCCAGCGACCGGCATTGTTGACGGCGAAACATACGAGCGCCTGATCGGACAAGCCCCTGCGGCGAAGCTGGACGTCATCGAACTCGTCGCCGATGCGGCTGAGCTGCTCGGAACCCCATACGTTTGGGGCGGCGATGCGCCGGAAGAGGGATTTGACTGCAGCGGCTTCATTTTCTACCTGTTCCAGCAACAAGGCGTCCCCATCCCGCGCACCGTCGCCTTGATGTGGAATGCAGGCGTATCGGTTTCCGCCCCGGAAGTCGGCGACATCGTCTTTTTCGCCACGACCACCAACGGCCCATCGCACGCCGGCATCTATATCGGCAACGGCCAGTTCATCCATAGCGGCGCTTCGACCGGCGTGACGATCAGCCGCCTCGACCAATCGTATTGGAAACAGCGGTACTTGGGGGCGAAGCGGTTCTTTTAGCATGCTGGAACGACAACGATGACCAAAATGAGGAGGAAAACGAAGATGAAACATGCATCCCAAATGGCAGCCGCCATCTGCCTCGCCGCCGCCATCGCCCTCGGAGGAAATGGACAAACAGTTGACGCCGCCGTCCAATGGGGGCAAGTCCAATGGAAACAAGGCATGATCGGCAAAGTCGCCATTTTGCGCGACACGCCTCTATACCGCCTGAACGGAGCGGCATGGCAGACCGCCATGACGGTGAAACAAGGGCGCGAGTATCGCGTCTACAGCCAAAAACGGGCAGGCGGCGCCGTCTATTACAGCCTCGGCGGTGGACTGTATGCCAAACAAGGGGACGCCATCCAATACGTGCCGTTCACAAAAGACGAACTTCTCGCCCTTGTCGCCCGCTCATTGAAAGGGCAATACATTCTTCAGGCAGGAAATGAATCCGTTCCGTTCGTCATTGAGCGGCAAAAAGGAAATCGTCTGTTCGGCTGGTACTTATACGGCCAAAATATGTCATTGCCGCTTGAAGGCCGCATCGACGGCGCAACGGTGACGCTCTCCATTTTCTTCAACGACAACGCCGAAGCGATCGCCGACTCGATCTCTTACTTAAAAGCGTACAACGTGCCGAAGGAAGAGATCGAAAAAATCGCCGAACAGCTCGCCAACAGCGGCGATTACGCAATGCAGCTGCAATTTTCCATCACGAACAGCCCGGAACAATTCGCAGGACAGTTCCGCTTTCTCGATTTGTACTTGAATGACCGCTATGACGTCGTCAAAATGACGCTTGGCCAACCGATGGACGTCACGGTGAAGAAAAACGATTGATGTTTTTGCACAAAATGTTTGCCAACCAAAACCATCAAACTGCCAAAATATCGTTCTAAATTTCTGTTACAGGCATATTCATATCAATGTCGCCATCGATGGCAATAATTTCAAAGGCATATTCTCTAAAAAATTTGTATTTAGGACTAGAATTTAGAAGAAAAATGTATTATTATAGGAGACGTGGAGCATTGAGGAATTATGCTCAAGTGCTAGCAACAGATGCTAGGCTTTCTAATCAGCCCAGCATCTAGCCGTCAAGGATGATATTGGTTGATGTTAGCACCTTTTAGGCAATGAATCTACTAAACGGAAACGTTTAGTACCCATTGCTCTAAAGTTTCATAAAAACGAAGGGGGATTTTGGGCTTTATGGACAAAAAGAAAGCAGTCAAACTCGCCACAGCCAGCGCTGTAGCAGCGAGCGCTTTCGTCGCAGCCAACCCGCATGCTTCCCAAGCAGCCACGGACGTTGCGACGGTCGTCAGCCAAGCGAAAGCGCAAATGAAGCAAGCGTACTATACGTACAGCCACACGGTAACGGAAACGGGCCAATTCCCGGACATTAACGATGTATACGCAGCCTACAACAAAGCAAAACAAGCGTATGCGAACGCTGTCGCTGTTGTGAACAAAGCCGGCGGTGCGAAAAAAGACGCGTATTTGGCTGACTTGCAAGCTACATACGAAACGTATGTATTCAAAGCCAACCCGAAATCGGGCGAAGCGCGCGTGGCTACGTACATCGACGCTTACAACTATGCGACAAAATTAGACGCGATGCGTCAAGAACTCAAAGCAGCCGTCGATGCGAAAGATCTGAAAAAAGCAGAAGAGCTCTACCACAAAATTTCGTACGAGCTCAAAACGCGCACGGTCATCCTTGATCGCGTATACGGCCAAACGACGCGCGAACTCCTCCGTTCGACGTTCAAAGCCGATGCTCAAGCATTGCGCGACAGCTTGATCTACGACATCACCGTTGCCATGAAAGCTCGTGAAGCGCAAGACGCCGTCAAAGCCGGCAACTTGGACAAAGCGAAAGCTGCGCTTGACCAAGTCAACCAATACGTATCGAAAGTAACCGATGCGTTCAAAGCTGAACTGCAAAAAGCAGCACAAGACGCCAATGCGGCGTATGAAGCGGCATTGACGCCGAAGGTTGAGAGTGTAAGTGCGATTAACGCTAGAGAATTAGTCGTTAAGTTCAACAAAGCTGTTGATAAAACTGAAGCTGAAAAGACTTCAAACTATAAATTAGAAGGTGAAACTTTTACTAGCGCTGTTCTTTCTGAAGATGGAAAAACAGTTACTTTGACAACTGCTGATGAACTTAAAGTTTCCAATGCGAAATTAACTGTTTTCCCTATCCCAACTAAAGCAGATGCTAACGTTAAAACTGCTGAGTTCAATCAATTGTTAACTTTTGCTGATACAGAAGCACCGGCTGTTACTTCCGTACAAGCAAAAGGGACAACAGCAGTTATTACTTTTGCAGAACCTCTACAAAGTGAAGGAACTGTCAGCTTAAATGGTGTTGAATTAACGAGTGGAAGCTACACTCTAAACGGTAATACTTTAACAATCACAGGATTAGAAGCTGAGAAATCCTACAGAGTTGATATTGTTGGAGCGAAAGACTTTGCTGGAAACACTGCAAATCCTATTGTTCTAAACTTTACTGTTGAAAAGCCAGTTGTTGATAATACAAAACCAACTGTTGCTGTTTCAGTTAATGGAACAAAGGTAACTGTTGACTTCTCTGAAGAGTTAAGCAAACAAGACTTTAACAATGACGGAACTCTAGATGCGTATGCAAAAGTTACTGTTGGCACTACTGAGTTCTTATTAACAGATGCTGAAAAAGATGCTAATGATAAAACTAAGTTTACTTTTGATGCAAAGTCTGTCCTTGGAACAAAAGCTTTTGTTAATACTACTGTCAAAGTAGAATCTTATAAAGATTTAGCTGGTAATGCTGGAGAAGCTTATTCTGTTGGAGCTACTTTAGTTGCTGACAAAACTGCTCCATCTTTAGTATCTGTTTCTTCTAAACTTCTTGTAGCAGATGACACAGCTAAGACAGATGATACTGATGTTGTTTACTTAACATTCAATGAGCCAGTAGTAGTTAACGGTGATTTCACTCTTACTTCTAAAAACGGTATCCTTTATACTTCTGCAACTCCTATAAAATTAACTAATGTTGCTTCTGGTGTAGATGTAGATGGAAATGGCAAAATCGAAGGAACTGAGTCAAATACTATTGCTATTTCTGTAGATTTAGACAAAAATTCTAGCTATTCATTTAAACTAGCAGGAAATTCTGTTGCTGATTTATCAGGAAACAAAATCGCTGATGATTTAACTATTAACTTCAATACAGCTGATTATCAAGCTCCTGCACAACAGCCATCTGCTACATTAGTATTGGCTGCAAATCCAGTTGTTGTCGATCCTAATAACAATAATGTATTCACAGTAGAATATGCAACTGATGTCACATCATCTGCTTTAAATGCAGCTAACTATAAACTAGGTGGAGCAGCACTACCTGCAGGAACTCAACTTCAATTTGTAGATGGAACTAAGAAGGTTAGAATTACTTTACCAGCAGGCTCTATCGTAGCAAACGGAAGCTATATGCTTGAAATTAAAAATGTAGTTGATACAAATGGAAATACTTTAAAAGATGGTAAAGCCACTGTTCTTGTACCATTAAAAGAAAGTGTAGCTCCTGTTGCTACTAAAATAACTTTAGTTGATAGCAATACTTTCACAGTTGACTTCTCAGAAGCGATTAAAGATGCAGCAGCTGGAAGCGTTACTGGTGTAACAGTTAAGATTAACGGCGTTGAAGACAAAGCTGCTTCAGTTTCAGCTGCAAATGGTAAGCTGACTGTTACAACTTCTGCTGACTTCAATTTATCTGATAGCATTACTGTTGAATTTAAATCAGCTAACCTAGTTGATGCTAACGGCAACAAAGTTAAAGATGGCGTTGTTTCTAAATAATTACCAGCTAATTTTGAAACCCTATCACTTAAATGTGATAGGGTTTTTTTTTGCAAGAGAAAAATAGAAAGTCAGTGTTAGTAATTCCGTTGTCAGCACTGCTCGTCGGCAAATTGGGGCTTGGTGCCTGTCATCACCCGCATTTTGTCGAAGGTTTATAGAGACAGAGAGTCGTAGTTTAGCTCTCTGGTTTTTTTCTGCATCCGCATCAAATGGAATTTAAATAAATTATTCTCTTGAATCTACAGTAAGTCTCCATTCTCCGAAAGGAATAGAGGTTATTTCGTTTTAGGAGAGAAAAGGATGAGCAAGTATCAAACCATCAACCACCATCAGCTAGAGTTGCTAGAAAGAGAGGTATCTGCCAAGCAGCCAGCGAAGCGCGTCAACATCGTAAGCCTGAAGCTCGTTCGGGAGTCTAGCGTGCTGTACAAGGAGCGACAAATCAAGTCGCCGGAAGACGCGTACAAGCTACTGAAGCCGTTTCTTGTGGAAGCCGACCGTGAGAAGTTTGTCGTTGTCTGCCTTGACACGAAAAACCAGCCGACTGCCATCAACGTTTGCCATGTTGGAAGTCTGAACGCTAGCATCGTGCATCCGAGGGAGGTGATGAAGGCTGCCATTCTCTCCAACTCGGCTTCCATCATCGTAGCCCATAATCATCCCAGCGGTCATTGTGAGCCATCAAGGGAAGACATTGAGGTAACGAAACGGTTAGTAGAGGCTGGAAGAATCGTTGGCATCGATGTGCTGGACCATTTGATTGTTTGCCCTGACCGGTATTTGTCGCTGAAAGAAAAAGGATATATTTGAGAGGAGACGAGAAGATGTTACACATGGATTGGTTTGTAAGGACAATTGTAAATTAGCACATTATTTCAGAATCCCTTTTTCAAATTATTTCGGACGGATTCGGAAATAATGTGCAAAATCTTTGCGAATTATTCCAGGTTTTGCAGATTATTTCCGAACATTTGCACATTATTTCGGATGATTAACTAGAATGAGGATGGATCGGGATGAAACATAACAGGGGCCGATCAGCCCCTGCTGTGTCAGTACCCCATTTCTTCGGCTGCCATACGCACAATGTCTTCGTCAATCATATGTTTTTTTAATTGAGCGCCGTATAACAGGCAAGTGGTGGCGAGGTTGTTGATGATCCGCGGCCACCCCTGCGACTGCAGGGCGATCGCTTCTAAGGCAGCTGGGGTAAAAATCGGGTGTTTCGCCCCCGCCTGTTTCAGGCGGTGTTCGATATATCCTACCACTTCTTCCTTATCAAGAGGCCCCATCTGGTATCGCATGATGATTCGTTGGTGAAGCGGACGGTGTTGATTCAACCGTAGTTTTGCCTGTAAATGGGGCAGCCCCGCCAAAATCAAGACAAACGGATTTGTTGAGTCCATGTGAAAGTTGAACAGGATCGCGATATCCTGCAGAAAGGCATCCTTCGCTAAATGCATTTCATCGAGGATGAACACTGACGTTACCCGTTGTTCATGATACAAGCGCTCGATCCCTTGTTGGATTTGATAAAACAAGTCGACCTTGCGGTATTTCGGCTCTTCCCCGAGCCCGAAGGCAAGGCCGCGATAAAAGTCCATCACGCTTCCCGTTGACAATGGAAAATAAACGACGTGATACAGTGACGGATTCAGGGATTCCTTAAACGCCCGAAGGGCGAATGTCTTGCCGGCCCCTGGTTCACCGATCAATAGCCCGATCCCTCTTGTTCGTTTCACGTAGTCCAAAGCGGCGAGGGCCTCTTGATACGAGGCCCCTTGATAAGCCTCTGGTGGATTCGTCTCCTTCGAAAACGGCTCTCGGGAAAGGGAATAAAACGTTTTATACATCGTTTTCGCCTCCCTCTACCGGAACCGCCGCAAACGGTGACCGATGGCGTTTCACATAGGCATTGTCCTCGAAGCGAACAAGGACCGCTTCGGCGACCCGTTGACCGTCTTCGTACACATACACGCCTTGTTCATCATAACGGAGTTCGATCGATTGTCCGATGAACCGGGGCGGAACTTCATACAGCTGCTTGTTCAACGTGACCGTACCATCGGCCTTCACTTTACGGTATTCGCGTTTCAAAAAGATCGAGTCGAGCCAATCCGAATCGTCGACGAACGACACCAAATGGACTTGCGATTGAAACACTTCATGTGGCGTCTTCCCGTTCAACGAGGCATGCGGTTTTCGATGGTAATCTTCCTCCAACCACTTCCAAAATCGCTCGTTTAGCTCTTCGAGCGACTTCGGTGAATTCATTTCGAGCAACGGGTAAAACCGCGTCTGTACGGTGCGGAAAAATCGTTCGATTTTCCCTTTGCTTTGCGGATCGTACGGCTGGGTATGGATCAAGGTGATCCCTAACTCCGCGCAGGCGTACTGCAAGGGTTCCGCCCGATAAATCTTGCCGTTATCCGAGTAAATTCGCTTCGGCTTTCCGTATCGAAGCAGCGCTTCCTTGGTTACGATCCGCAACCCGTCAAATTTCTCGGAAGAGAAAAACTGAGCGTACGGCACGACCCGCGAGCAGTCATCGATATAGGCAATCAAAAACGTTTTTTGCGTTTTGCCATTCACGCGAATCAACGGGCCATGGGACAAATCACCTTGCCAGAGCTCATTGACCTGATCGTACGCGAATCGTTTTCGTTCAGGAATCGGTAAAATTTCTTTCCCCACGAGGTTGTATTTTTTTAAAAGTCGGTATATAGTGAAATAAGAGATGGATTGGATTTCCCCCTGCTCGATAAGGTGTTGGTAAAACACCGTCACGGGTGAACATATCCCTGTCAAGTAGACAGTGTGAAAAATACCCACCTTCTTCAGCTGCTTGTTAGGATAGTGGAATGAGGAAACGTTGTCAAGGAAAGCACTTGACAACGTCTCCTTCATTCCACTTCATCGTTGGCAAGCTGAAGAAGGAGACATTCTCAGCCGTTCGTCTGCTAGGCTGCTTAGGCAATTCGGTATTCCACTGGGCTGAGGTAGTCTAGTTTTTTCTGGCACCGTTCATAATTATAAAAATACATGTACTGATCGATCGCCTCGATCATTTCCTCTTCCGTTTCAAAGGTGGGAAGGTCCACCATTTCCGATTTCAAATGCCCGAAAAAATTTTCCATGCAGGCATTGTCTAAACAGTTTCCTCTTCTGGACATACTAGGAATGATATGATGAGCCTTCAGCAGTTGATGGTACTGGCGGGATGTGTACTGGGAGCCTTGATCGCTATGGAGAAGGACTCCTCGCGCATCCCGTTTTTTGATGGCATCCTTGACAGTTTCGATCACCAATTTTAAGTCATTCGAACGACTGATGCGATACGCAATGATTTCATTGTTGTACAGATCTTTAATAGCAGACAGATACAAATAGGTTCCTTGAAATGGCACATAGGTAATATCCGTCACCCATTTTTGGTTGGCTGCAGTGGCCACAAAATCACGGTTTAACACGTTCGACGCTACGATATTCTCCTTTCCCGCTTTATACTTCGGCTTTTTTCGACGGATTTTGGCCTGAACCCCCAACTCTTTCATCAGTCGGTACACTCGCTTATGATTCACGGTCTTCCCATAATTTCGTTTTATCCATGCTTTCACGCGGTAGTATCCATAGATCCCATTGACCTTTTGATGGCATTCGAGGATCATTTGTTTGATTTGTTCATTTTCCTTTTGCTTCTCTGTGACGATTCCCTGCTGGTTCATCCATCGATAGTATCCACTTCTTGACACACCGGCCAGTTGGCATAGCCAGGCAATCGGATAGGTGTTGGATAACTCCTGAATGATCGAGAACCGCTCTTTCGGTTTCACCTCCTTGCCAGCTCTCGTAACTTTTTTAAATAATCATTCTCTGCTTTCAGTCTTCGATTCTCTTCCTCTAAACTGCACTCTTTTTTTCGAGGCCTTCCCTTGAATGGAGACTTGGATGTCCCGCGCCGTTCTTCGAGCCCTTTTAGACCATGTTCATGGTAACGTTTTACCCAAAGTCTGATCGTTTTCGTGCAGGGAATCCCTAACTCTTGGCATATCCGCTTATATCCCCATCCTTCTTCGATGTACATCTGGACAGCCCTCCATTTAAACTCCACGGAATAAGTGGTCTTCCCTTTCGGTGTTTGCTTGGTCTCGAACATAAACAAATCCCTCCAGTGTTTTTACTGACAGTATGGGCATTTTCCCAACTGTCTACACTAGAGGGATAATATCAGGGCATGTGGGGGTGTTTTTTTCTCAGGGCTAAAATGTGATCCTCTTCTTCAGGTGACAGCCTCCGGGAATGGCCACGGTCCGACCGTCGTTTCGGCTTCAGCGCCTCAAAGCCCCCTTTTTTGTACTGCGTGCACCAGTCGAGGATCGTTTTGGCGGCGATGCGTTTCTCTCCATGGTGGGGAACTTGATGGATCCGTTCCGCTACTTCCTTCAAGTACGTTTTTGGATCGACTTGTCCATTCACCAATGGAGCGATCAATCCATACCGAAATAAAGCGATCTCCTGTCTCATCGACTCATTCATTTCGATCTCCTCCTTCGTTCATCCCATTCTAGGACCTTATCGGTCCATCCTGTCTCTATCCTATCGGATCATTCCCCCGACCGTCGAGAGGAAAGGTTTGTGGAATCTATAAATGATTCCATATAAGGGGATATAAGTAAAATCAGGAACTGAATGTACGTGCAAAAAGATGCGTCGATCGGTGCTCCCATATCTCTTGGATGACGAAAAAGAGGCCGATCTCCTCCATCGTCTGGATCCACCATAGGGCTCGTTCTCTCGCTTGGGCGATGGCAGGACCAATTTTTCTCCAGCGCTCCGCAAAAAACCAATGAAGGTGGTTCAAATTTCGGAATAAACGTCGGACATAAAATAAAACCCCTTCATCCGTAGGAAGGAGTGGAGCCTCCTCCATCCCCCGTTTCGGAGTCAGGCCCAACCGTTCTTTCACCACTCTCCATATGGTGGGCAACGTATACTGAAAATAAGGGAGAAGAAATGAAGGCAACACGGCCACCGTCCTCCTGCACTCCGGGCAGCGATACCGAGCGATCCAAATGCGATAAGACTGATGCGACGTCACGGCATTTCGTTCGTAGTACCCATGGCGATAAAGAGGGCGTTTTGCCTGGCAATGAGGGCACCGCTTAAGAAGGGGAAAGTCGTTTTGTTTTCCCCGCTGGGCATATGTCTGGACATCGACCTGAAAGTCATGAAACCGAATCACGTCCTCGTCCCCCCTCTGGAAATCACCCATGTCCCATTCCGAAATAATTCACAAAAAATTTAGCACATTCTTTCGGAAAGGGGGAGAGGGATATTCCGAAGGAATGTGCAAAAAAGAGTCTTTTTTGTGCGGAAATAAAGTGATAATTTACACCTTATTCCGGATATCGAAGAATATAATCGAACTTTACTTTACCGTTGTGATCAAGACATGGACCGAACGCATTATCGGAAAGGAAAATCGATTCAAGAATGGTTTGAGGAGGACAAGAAAGCATTCGGACGGTTACCGAAGACATCGTTTGATGTCTACCGTTTAGAGAGAGCGAAAGCGGATAAGTATGGCAAAGTTCGTTATGCGAAAAATCTCTACTCGACATCTCCGGAATTTGCGCAAAAAGAAGTATGGTTAAAGATTACTTATAATCGTGTCATCGTTTTGAATGATGAATATGACATCGTCATTGAACATCCTCGCTTGTATGGAGAAGGTTTAGAATCCATGAAGTGGATTCCGTATTTAGAATTAATGGCCAGATGGCCAAGATCGTTACAAAACTTAGCGTTTTATAAAGAACTGCCAGATCCATGGAAGGAGTATTTGGCGTATACGACAGAGAAAAAGAAGGCCATACGTTTATTAGCACAGATGTTAAAACAAGAAGAAGACCTGAGTACTGCGACAGAAGCTTTAACGCAAACGTTACAAAATGGGTGCCATGATCCTGACAGCATTCTTACGACTTGGTATCGTCTAACGGGACAAATCCCGGAACCAGTTGAGATTTCAGTTCCATCGGAACTGAGTCAAAAAGTGGTATTTGAAGTCAACTTGGAGCGATACGATAAGCTGTTAGGAGGCATTTCACGATGAAACAGGTGATTGAAGCCTATTGTAAAGAATTAAAGTTAGGGAGTCGCATTGCCGAGTACTATTCCATAATTGAAGCAAATACCCATGAAGAATTTCTCGTACAACTATTAGCACTGGAAGTAGAACATCGACGGGTGACACGGAAAAATCGCTTACTCAAACAAGCCAATTTTGATGTGGTGAAAACATTTCAAGGATACACGTTTGATCATATCGAGTTTCCAAAGCAGTTATCCGTCGAAGAGCTCAAATCAACGAAGTTTATCGAGCGAAGAGAGAATCTAGTTTTATATGGAGGTGTAGGCACAGGCAAGACGCATTTAGCGACAGCGATTGGTGTAGAAGCCTGTAACCAAGGGAAAAGCGTGAAATTTTATCGAACAGCCGCGTTGGTCAATGAGCTGATTGAAGCAAAGAATACTACAGGAAATCTCCACAAGATGATGAATCAGCTCGAAAAAATCGATTTACTGATCTGTGATGAATGGGGCTACATCCCTGTAAGCAAAGAAGGAGCGCAGCTCCTTTTCCAAGTCATTGCAGGATGTTACGAAAAGAGAAGTGTCATTATTACCACCAACTTGGAATTCAGTAAATGGAATAGCGTATTCCATGATGAACGATTGACTACGGCTATCATTGACCGCCTTGTTCATCACAGCTATCTCTTAACATTTACAGGAACTAGTTATCGTCTGAAACATTCTTATACCCGTGGTGCTAGTTGAGTGTCAGCGCTCAACCAGCCCTAGTGTGACCAAGGAATAAGCCAACAAGATGCCATCGAGTGCCACTTCAAACCCGGCCATGGAATTCGCTCGAATGTCGGTGATCCGGTATTGGTCTACGAGAATCGAAAACACCGTCTCGATGACTTTGCGTTTTTTCCTGATCCATTCTTCCCATGCCTTGGATGGGCCGTGCTTTTGATTGTGTCGAGACGGTGTCCAGAACGCGGCTTGGTGTTCTTCGTACAGCTTTTCTCGAAGAGCGTGGCTGATGTACCCTTTGTCCCCAAAGTTGTAGGGATGAGGGATTTGAGTCATCACCGTTTCAGCGGCTTTGACGTCGTGGCAGGACGCTTCCGTCACGACATAGCCCATGGCCAGCCCTTGATTGGTCACTTGAAGATGCAGCTTGAAACCGTAGTACCATTGCTTTTTGGAAGCACAATACCCCATATCCGCGATCCCTCGAAACCGCTTGACGCGCTGCATTCTTGCGGGATGGCACAACGGTGTTTATTGCAAAATAAAAATACAGAGTTCTGCAACGAAAAGTGCAGAGCTGAAGGCAAAGAAAAAAGGCTTGCCAGCCTCTAACATTTCCTCTACTGTGGAAGTTGTGAACACATAACCAAACAGTGGAGGAGCGAAAGGATGCTGGCAATGCCCGAAATTAATCGTATCAGAAAACTGCGTGAAAAGAAAGGGTTATCGATTGCGGAAATTTCCCGTGAAACGGGATATAACTGGAGAACGGTCAAGAAATACGCAGATGGAGACATTTCTGTCCAACCAACCATCAAACGCAAAAAGGGGATGATGGAGGAAGAAGGGTACGGGCAAATCATTGATGACTGGTTGGAGGAGGATGCCAAACTGCCGAGAAAACAACGGCGAACGAACAAGACGATGTTTGAAGCGCTTTGTCGTGACCATGGATTTCAAGGCTCGTATCGCACCGTTTGCGCGTACGTGCAAAAACGAAGACCGCAGCTCAAGCTCGAGAAAGAACAGCGCTATGAACGACTGGAGCACCCGCCAGGCGAGGCGCAGGTGGATTTCGGGAAGATGACGGTTGTGACGAAGGAGGGGAAGGAAGAAGAGCGATCGGTTTTGATCATGAGCTTTCCCTATAGCAACGCTGCGTTTGCTTATCCGCTGCCGGCGGAAAACAGTGAATGCTTCCTCCATGGGTTGACGCAGCTGTTTCGTCAGGCTGGGGGAGTGCCAAAGGCATTGCGCATTGACAATTTGTCCGCGGCCATTGTGTCGATTCGAAAAGGGGGAGAACGCCGATTCACCGAGGCTTTTGAGAAATTTCAACTCTACTATCGGTTTGATGTACAAGTGTGCAATCCATACAGTGGACATGAGAAAGGAAATGCGGAGCGAAAAGTCTATTACACTCGCAACCTTTGTTTCATCCCCGCTCCATTGATGGAGTCGGATCCGGAGCTGGTGGAGTGGCTGCATCGCAAGATGGTCGAGGACCGAAACCGTCCTCATTATGAAAAGGGGCGGTGGATCGAGGAACTATGGCAGGAAGAGCAACCGGAGCTGTTGGCGTTGCCGGAACAAGATCTTCCGATCTTCTCCCTCGATCACGCTTACGTGAATAAGTACGGAGAAGTGATGGTGGATGGGAAGGCGTTCGTCGTCCATGGCCTGTCCGTCCCCAACCGGGTGTTGGTGAAGAAAGAATGGAATCGTTTCGTTGTGTTCTCTTCCGATGGAGACGTCCATCTTGAAGCGCCCAGGCCGTATACGAACGTGAAACGCGAAATCCCTTGGAAAGAGATTTTCGCTGAGTGGGAGACCAAACCCCGGGTTGTCGGACATTCCCGCTACCGGACGTACTTGCCGGAGGCGATCCGAACGTATCTGGCTGGCCCCCCGCCCCAGGTGGTGGCCCGTTTGAAAGGACTGCGAGCGCTGTTGGATCGGCACACGCTTTACGAAATCGCCCAGTGGCTCGAGGAGAGTCAGCGATGGGACTTGGCTCCTCATGAAATCGGCGTGTTGATGGAAGCGAAGCACTCCTATTACCCGGACAAGTGGGAAGAATCATACACCCCTTCCGTTCTAATCGACTATGAAACGGATTTAACGGTGTATGATCAACGTCTTCATCCCGCTCGGGAAGGGGGTGTCCAGAGATGAGAGCAGAGGTGAAAGAGATTTGTAAAGCGCTGCATTTGGCCTATATCGCAGATCGATTCGAGGAGGTGAGATTCGAAACGAAAGAACAGTTTTTGCGGGATGTATTGGCGCTGGAACTGTCGTGCCGCCAAGAAGCGAAACAGGCTCGGCTGATCAAGAAAGCCAAGTTTCGGGAGTTGAAATGGCTGAAGGATTACGAATGGTCGGGTCATATCCATTGGCCAGCCACGACATCGAGGGAGGAACTGTGTGACCTTCGCTTTTTGGAGCGAAAGCAAAACGTTCTGCTTTTAGGTTCACCTGGAACGGGGAAAACCCATCTCGCCACAGCACTTGGCATTCAGGCGTGCCAACAAGGCCATGAGGTTCGGTTTTTCCGCGTCGCGGATCTTGTCGCCCAGCTGGAAGAGGCGTTGAAAAACGGCACGCTCGGACGGCTGAAACGAAGCCTCGACCCATGCGAACTGTTGATTTTGGATGAACTCGGCTATGTGCCGTTTCAAAAGCAAGGATCGGAACTGTTGTTTCATATTATCGCCGACTGTTACGAGCGAAAAAGCGTCATGGTGACATCGAATCTAGAATTTGGACAGTGGAATCGGGTGTTTGGGGACAACCGTTTGACGGCAGCGTTGGTGGATCGCTTGGTTCACCACGCCCACATCTTGGCCTTTACGGGAGAGAGCTATCGACTGCGGAACGCTCTCTCCGCGATCCAGCCGTCCTCTGCCTCCGGTCTGGAACCTTAAGTCTTGAGCTGGCAAGCCTATGTATTTTTTCTTGCACTTCTCTGCATTTTTTGCTTGCAAAAAACAACAACGGAAGAGGCAAGCTGTCGACGACCGCATAAGCATGGTGTTGGCCACGTTTCGCCAGCTCATGACGGATCCATTTGATGGCGAAACCAAGCGCCCGGCAGCGGCGGTTGTATCGGGAGCGTTCAAGAAACGAGCCGTTTGTGAACAAATTTCCCGTGACAAAACGATGCCAGGCTCGTTCGGAAGAAAAGCCCAGCAGCTTCCCCAAAAGGTGAACCGCCATGACCACTTCGTCTTCTTGCTTGACCAAGTGACGGTTGCGGCGATGAAGATACATTTGAATCAACGACAGTTGGGCAGAAACAAAACAGAAAATAGCGGCATATTGTTTTTGAAGTTTGGCTGGATCTGTAGTAAAATGAAAGTGCTCTTGCATGGGGGATCTCTCCTTTCGAATGTTGGGTGACACTTTCATTCTACTGGAGATCCGCCAGCAAGGGCTATTTTTATGCTTGATCAAGTTTATCTAGCACCACGGGTATTCTTATATGAACTTATAAAAAGGCTTGGGGTGCTGAAAAAAAATCTTGCGTTTCGCTTAACTTTTTAGTTGCAGAAAACAATAGATAAAGTTTTGGACGTAACCGTGTGAGTAAAATATTTGTGGGTGACATTCCGAAATGATCCCCGACGAGGATTGCGAACTTTTGTTCGCGACGCTCGTCGGGGGTACCAAGCGAAGCGCGGTAGGAAAAAGCTGATCTCATGCAAAAGGACTCTCTCCCTGCTATGATGGTGATGACCAACATCCATAAAACAGGAGGGAGGGAGTCCATTAAACATCTTACCACAGAATGACTTTTATGAAAATAACTGGAGGAACAATTAGTAAGAACTCTTCAAAAGGTGTTCGCTGTCTTGTTGGCCGCCCTTTTGGAGGAGATCGATCAACAACTGGCGGAAGCGCGGGACAAGCGGCGGTATCAGCTGAAAGATAAACGGCCGACCACTTCTCCAAACGCTGTTTGGAGAAGTGACGTTCCGTCGGAACGACTACTATGATCGACAAACGGGTGACTATACCTTCTTGCTGGATGCCGAACTGGGCTTTGATGGAGCGCAGTCGATCAGTCCGTGCCTCGAGGAAACGGCGGTCGAGTTGGTCGTGGAGTGCTCTTCCTACCGCAAAGCAGCTCGCACACTCGAGTCGATCGTGGGGTATGCGGTCATGAGCCATGAGGCGATTCGCCAGTTGGTGCTCGAGGCCCCTGTCTCGCTGCACCGCCCTGTTTCCCAACGGCACGGCCGGGTGCTGTTTGTGGAGGCGGAAGGACTCTGTTTCCCGCCAGGGGAAAGGGAAACGGGCGAAAGAAGAGAAAATCCTGGCGATTCACGAGGGATGGAAACGAAGCGGTTCGCAGCTCGAGCTCGTGAACCGGCGCTGCTGCCTCCATGAAGGGGAGGGAGACGTGTGGGAACGGTTTGAAGAGTGGCTGATGAAGGAATATGCCTATGACCCGTGCCGAGACCTGTTGATCATCAACGGCGACGCGGCGTTGTGGATCACAGCCTGCCGGGAGTATTTTGGGAAGCGAGGGGGAGAAAAGATGAAGGTGCTCGAGTACCGCTTTGCCATTGCACCCATTTTTCATTTCATCGCAAACAAATCGATGGAAGCAGGCTTGCATTTATGTGATGGCCATGCAAAGCAAACCGTGCAGTTGTTTATGAATGATGCCGCTTCTGAGAAAGGGAAGAAGCGCATCGGGGCTATACAATATGAAGGATCCAACGATTACACAGCGAAAGAGCCCTGCATTGTCAGTTGGAGGTTCGAACGAGCGTTGCTTCCCGATGGCCTCAAACAAGATTTGGAGGCCATCACGGCGTTTCGCAGAGATCAAAACGAAGGGACGGCCATCAATCCAAACGCCCAGTCGATTGCCTTTAAATTTGAAGCGTTGACGGATGGCGCCAAAGAAACGATTGAGGCGATTACCGCCGTTCTTAAGAAGCATGCAAGAAGTTGAAGTGGTTACGCGCCTGTCGCTTTTTGATGGATGGGACGGTGTGGCTAAGGCGGAGGTTGAAAGGGAAACGGGGGATTGGAAATGGCGCATGTATTTCAAATGAAAACGAAACCGCATGGGTTTCAGCGGTACGACGAATTCATTCGCGATCAAGTCATAGGGATTGGCTGGCCGCTGATCGGCAATTTGGACGGCATAAGCAAAGATGAACGGAAAGAGCGATTGCGCAACGTGTACCATTATTCGGGGGCGAAGCTTGGCAACGCTCTTGGCGCAATCTGGGCGTTTGTCCATACGATGGAACAAGGGGATATCGTGTTGGTTCGCAATGGAGCATGGCTCAGCATCGGGATCATTGGCCCCTATCGCTATGTGAAACATCTCGACAATGATATCGATGGGTTTTGCCATCAACGGTCGGTTGAGTGGAAGGTCATGAATGAAAACGTTCGCTTGTATAATGAGAAAGTGCATGAAACATTGCGGCACCGGGGAGTTGTGACAAAAAGCAAATATACTGTGCACGAACTTCAACTAGGGATTTAACGGTGAAGCAGGAATGTTTGAGATATATATGAAATGGTTCAGAGGTCGAAAATAGTCATTTCGTCTCACTTCCTCGCGAAGAAAATCATGGTACAATGATGATGAAAGGTACAGCTAAGGAAACTTAGCGTCACAAAGCTACAGGGGCTAAGGGGAAACCTATGCCAGCCAGCTGCCATTACCAAAAAATAAAGGAGGAATTGGTAATGTTGAAGAAAGGATGGCCGATTTTGGTGGCGTCGATGCTCGTCGCCTCTCCGGCGTGGGCGGCTGCCAAACCTGCGGGCAAAGCGCATGAGCGCGAAACGATGGTGAAGAAAGTGGAAGTCGTCGTCAAGAAGAAGACGGAACAAAAGGAAACAGAGGCGAAGAAAAAACAGGAATCGTCCAAGCAACAAAAATGGCTTGCGCAAAAGTTGGCGCAGTTACATAAAAAAGTAGGCCAAATTGAAGAGCGGCTAGACAAAGTGACCGTTCGCATTCAAGCATTGAGCGAAGCGGAATCGGCAACGGACACGCAAACGACGCCTGCTGATTCGTTGCCAACGGGCGAGCCGTCTGCTTCTCAACCGACAGAAGTCACAGCGGCAACTGACGCTCCGAGTGGACAAGCCATAGCGGCCAATGACGCTGCCGCTCCAGCTTCCAGTGGGCAAACGGTAACGGAGGCGCCGTCTCCGAATTCTCCACAACCTGTTGGTGAAGACCAAGAGGAACTCGATGAAGAAAAACAAGAGCAAATTGATGGCCTCATCGGCCAGCTCATCGCGCTGTCCAACCAGCTGCGGGCGGTGACGAATGAAATTCGCGCCCTTGAAAAGAAAGTCGGCGCCAACAACGCAGACATTCAGAAGTTAAAAGAAAAAGTCAAGGCGTTGAACGACCAAGTGCAAGCGAACAAAAAGGCGTTGCTCAATTTGCTATAGAAATGAGGAAGGGCGCCAGTGGAGGGCGCTCTTCGTTGTGTTGCAATGGTGACCTTCTATTTTTGCTTGGGTTGCTTCTTTTCCTGCTCTTTTAGAAAAGACATTCCTTCAAGGCATATTCTCTCTGCGAATAATGGATTATTTGAACAGCTTTTCTGCTTCCTTATCTACTCCTCTTTTTGTATATTCAAAGACGAGTGACCAGTATAGAGCAACTTTTGCTGTGGACCACATTTTTTCATTTTTGATAGTATATAATACGTCCCTAATTTTAAACGGAATGAAGAGTATTTGTTCCATTTCCCATTTCCCTGGGATTCCTCTGCTGCGTTGTTTCATAATTTCTTCGGCTTTTTCTTTACAGTGCGCAATGCCGATGATATTCCATTGATAGTATTGTTCATCTACACCGAACCCAAGAAATTTTATATTTTCCCTAGGGATGACAACGCCTAGCTCCTCTTCTGCGCCACGTACAGCAGTATTAAATAGGTCCGGCCCTTGTCCTACCGCTTTACGGTCGTGGGAAGGATGGATTGCTTCGACAACGCTAATATCCAACTCGTTTGGCCGCACCCCGCTTTCAGGCGATCGTTTGGTTAAAATGACGTAATTGTCTGAAGTAATGACAGTGATGGCTACGCCAACGCCGTTTGCTAGCGCTGGGATTGGTTGCCTAACTGTGTTTCCGGCCAAGTATTTCTCTCGGATTGTATAACCGGAAGGAAGTTGTTTATCTAGATTCATATTTAACGCTTTAAATGTATAATAATCTGAAGGAACGAACGAAAAAATGACTTTCATATCCTCATTCACTTTTGTTCGTAGAATTGAATATTTTTCGAGAGAGAGCAAAGGTCCATTCCAACTGTAGCTTTCCCCCCGTTGTTTCTTTGCATCTTCCGCTTTTTCTATTTCTCTCCTCAAAATTTTTAAATCACTGGGAAGCTCAACTGCATGGTTGTTTACTCTTGTTTCAATATTTTCAGGAGAGTAGGTCATAACGCCATCTCCGTCACAAACAATAAACGAAGTAGTTTCATTCCCAATGGTAAAATATGAGGGATCTTTAATAGTTTTTGGCTTTGCAAGGAGGCGCTTCATGTATTTGACAAATTTCCCCCAAGCCTCCTTTAGAGGGTCTCCTAAAATGACCCCGATGATCACACCGAGAACAGCATTGATGATGTCCCGCAACATTGCATACTCCCCTTGCAAATAAAAGCTCCAAGTTTTTATTTAATCATAACATTGATGAACGATGCGTGTCACTCCTTTAATGTCGGCTGTCATTCCTTCTTTTTCTATCTTCCAACGGTTTTTTGATGTGTTCTGCTAATGTTGAGCTGTCAATCGCTCGTCGGACGGCGGTTTCAATGATAATATACAGCATGAATGTAAAAAAGAAGATTGAAAAGATCAACCATCCCCAAGAATAGGACATTGTGCTTTCCTCTATCTCTTTCGATATTGTCTGTTTATTTCCTCTATTTTTTTGTTTGTTTTTTCTATCAAAATTTTGTTGCTTTTATGGTAATATGTATAGAGATGACAATGATTTGATCTGAGTGAGGGGGATGGACATTGAAAAAACGGAAGAAATACGCGGCGGCGAGCGTGGTGTTGGCGTTGGGGCTGCTTGCTCCGGCTGTGTTGCCGACCGCAGCGGGCGCGGAAGACCGAGATGTCGTCAAGCTGCGCATTTTAGAGACGACGGACGTACATATGAATCTCGTCAACTACGATTATTTCAAAGATAGTCCGACGAATGAGTTTGGGTTGTCGAAGACGGCGCGTTTGATCGAGCAGGCGCGCGCTGAGCAGCCGAATACGCTTCTGTTTGACAACGGGGATTTGATTCAAGGAACGCCGCTTGGCGACTATGTGGCGAAAGTGAAGCCGCTGCAAGACGGCGAAGTGCATCCAGCGGTGAAACTGTTGCATTTGTTGAAGTACGATGCGGCGACGGTTGGGAACCATGAGTTCAACTATGGCTTGGATTTCCTCAATGAAGTGTATGACGATGCCAAGCTGCCGATCGTGAATGCGAACGTGTACCGTGACGATCATGACCAAAATCCGGATAACGATGTCAACTATTTCACGCCGTATCAAATTTTAGCGAAAGAAGTCGTTGATGAAGACGGGGAGAAGCATACGCTGAAGATCGGCGTCATCGGCTTTGTGCCGCCGCAAATTATGGATTGGGACAAAGCGAATTTGCAAGGGAAAGTGATTGCGAAAGACATTGTGCAGTCGGCGCAAAAGTATATTCCAAAAATGAAAGCGGAAGGGGCCGATTTGATCGTTGTGCTATCGCACTCGGGCATTGAGACCGGCGGAAACAGCCCGAATATGGAAAACGCATCGTATTATTTGACGCAAATTCCGGGGGTCGACGCCGTGTTGGCCGGCCACCAGCATAAAAAATTCCCGGCCCTTCCAGGCACGACACCAGATTTTCCAGACGGAAACGGAATCAACAATGAAACCGGCACGATCAACGGTGTTCCAGTGACGATGCCGGGTTCATGGGGCGATACGCTCGGCGTGATCGACTTGACGGTCGAGCAAATCGACGGAAAATGGAAAGTGACGCAAGCGAAAGCCCAACTCCGTCCAGTGTATGACAAGGCGACGAAAACGCCGCTTGTCGACAGCGACCTGGACGTGGAGCAGGCGATCCAAGCGGAACATGAAGCGACGATTCAGTACGTCCGCAGCCCGGTTGGAAAAACAACGAGCCCGATCAACAGCTATTTTGCGCTTATCAAAGACGATCCGTCCGTGCAAATCGTCACGAATGCGCAAAAATGGTATGTCGAAAAGATGTTGAAAGGGACGAAATATGAAGGCCTTCCGGTGCTGTCGGCCGGCGCTCCGTTCAAAGCCGGCGGACGCGGCGGGGCGAGCTATTATACCGACATCCCGGCAGGGGAAATCGCCATTAAAAACGTCGCCGATTTGTACTTGTATCCGAACACGGTGTATGCGTTGAAAATTACGGGAGCCGAGTTGAAAGAATGGCTTGAGTGGTCGGCGGGGCAATTCAACCAAATCGACCCGAACAAGACAGACGTTCAGCCGCTTGTGAACAACGACTTCCCGACGTACAACTTCGACATTATTGATGGAGTGACGTACGAGATCGATGTGACCGAGCCGGCGAAATACGACAAAAACCAAAATGTGATCAATCCGAATGCGAACCGGATTAAAAACTTGAAATTCGAAGGCAAGCCAGTGACGCCGAACATGGAATTTATCGTCGCAACGAACAACTATCGGGCGACGACAAACCGGATCATCAATCCGGGCGGGAAAAACACGATTTTGGCTGCGCCGGATGAAAACCGGCAAGTGATCATCGATTACATTCGGGAAAACGGAACGATCAACCCGTCAGCGGATGGCAACTGGCGGTTTGCGCCAGTGAAAGGGAAAGCGCCGGTGACCGTCACGTTTGAATCGTCGCCGGAAGCGCAAAAATACTTGCCGCACGACGGCAGCATCCGCTATGTCACCGCCTTGCCGAGCGGATTTGCCCAATATGAATTTGCCTTGCCGCTTTGGAAGGAAGAAAAGCCCAACCCGCCAAAGCAGCCGGAGAAGCCAACCACTCCTCCAGGCCAAGTGAAAAAAGTGTACTGGGATGGCGTGGAGCTGAAAAAAGGGCAAATCGGCCGCTTGACGGTGCAAAAGCCGATCAATCTATGGAAACGGACGAAGGATGGGCGCCTTGTGTTCGTCCGCATCTTACAGCCTGGGGAAGTGTACCGCGTCTACGGGTATGATGCGCGCTTCGGCGGGCAGTACGCGGTCGGCGGCGGGTATTACGTGACCGACATCGACACGCACATCCGCTATGAAACGCCGTCAAAGGAGAAGTTGAAGCAAGCAAATGGATGGTAACATCAAACACGGCCTTGTGCCGCCATTCATGGCGGGCAAGGCCGTGTTTTTTGTCTCAATGATAGAGCGGAATATCTTTACAACGCGATCGCAGGCATCAAGGCCATGCCACCAACCGTGGTTCGGTCCAACGGACGAATTCACCAGTCCACGGTCGGGTTGTGATCGGCCGAGCGATGGTAGAAACGGTCGTTTTTCTAGGAACCCAAACCGAAACCGAACCGCCATTGACTTTGAATTCCCCCCATCCATCACTGTTGATGGTGACGGTGTCACTCCGGTTGCCGGTAAGGTCATAGAACACTTTTCCAGCGTGTTGTTTGCCAACGTACATCCATTTGCTTCCTCCCGGCCCATCGGTGATCAGTGCGGCCAGCCCGGATCCTGGTTTTTCAGTGACCCCTTCCCTTGTCCACCCGATGATGTCGGAGTGATCAAGATAATCATGTTGCGTTCCGTAAGCATAATCCCTGCGCGCGATGAGGAGCGGATCGATTTTGCTTTTCAGCGAAGGAATGTTATATTGTGGAATGCCATAATAGTCACCATAAAAGACGCACGGGTATCCTTCCTGCCGAGTTAGAATAAAGGCGTAAGCCAACGGTTTGAACCATGGGTCGACCCATGACTGCAGCGCTTGGCCGGGTTCGGTGTCATGATTATCAACGAAGGTGACGGCCAATGTCGGTTGATCTTTCATGAGAGTATTGGTCATTAACGTGCGCATATCAAATGCGCCCCCTGATTTGGAAGCGGTATAAAATTTGTTGTGTAACGGGGCATCAAACAAAGACATCGTTCCGTCTGTTTTCGTAATGTAATTGTGCAACTTGTTGATGTCATAGCTCCAATATTCCCCGACGGTAAATAGCGGCTTGCCAGTCTGAGAACGCACATACGACAACCAATCAGGAAAAAAACTGAACTTAATATGCTTGACGGCATCAAGCCGGAACCCATCAATGTTCGTTGTGTTGACATACCATTTCCCCCAGTTTTTCAGCTCGGTCACGACTTCGGGATGATCCATATCAAGGTCGGCATACATTAAGTAGTCATAGTTTCCGTTTTCCGTGTCTACTTCCCAATCCCACGCTTTGCCGATGCCGCGGAATTTGTAAATGCGGCTCAATTTTCGGCTTTCGTCCCAATCAACGCCGTCAAAATGGTACCAGCGCCACTTAAAGCTGGAGTAGGTGTTGCCCCGCCCGGGAAAATCAAATTTCGTCCATGCTTGGATTTGATAGGTGCCCGAGATTTCTTGGTTGCGGTCGGACGGATTGACTTCGACGGCGTCCACCCATTCCGTGCCGTCAGCGCCGCCTTTATGGTCGAACACGACATCGGCGTACACTTGCATTCCAGCGGCGTGGGCGGCTTGAATGGCTTGAAGATATTGAGCTTTTGTTCCGTATTTTGTGCGGACGGTCCCTTTTTGATTGAATTCGCCGAGGTCATACAAGTCGT
This sequence comes from Geobacillus thermoleovorans, assembly GCF_001610955.1. GTDB lineage: Bacteria > Bacillota > Bacilli > Bacillales > Anoxybacillaceae > Geobacillus > Geobacillus thermoleovorans. Next base: position 3,076,096 of record NZ_CP014335.1, on the reverse strand, counting down.
ATACTCCGTACCCTACGTCGCTGCGGCTTGTTCCTTTGTAAGCGGGCGGCAGCCAAAGAGCGGTGATGCCAAGGCTGGATAAGTTGTTGGCTTCATTGGCCACTTTGGTCCATAACGTGCCATCATCCGGCAAGTACCATTCAAAATACTGCATCATGGTGCCGTTAAACGGTGCGGCAGCCTTGGCGGGCTGTCCTGTTGGGCAGAACAGCGAGGCAGTGAGCAAAAACGCGAGCAGGAACATCCATCCTTTTCGAATGATGCGGTGAAACGTTAGCACAATGCCCTTCCCCCTTAATCAAATGTTACATTCGACGGTTTAGCTTCCAAAAAATTAAGGGAAACGATTGCATAAAAAGAGTAAAAAGGGAGCAAACCCTCGAACGTTTACGTCTATTATAATTTTTATTTGTAATCGTTTTCAATATCGAATTTAAACAATTTTGAGTTTGACACGAATGGAAAATAGAACAACGGAACGATTCGTTTTTCAACATGGGGAAAATATAGTTGAAATATTCTGTTTATTCGTATAAGATAAAGATTGATGAAATCGTTTGCATCAACCATTTTGTGCAAACGATTGCACAAAGAATATAAAAAGGAAAGGAGAGAAGGAAGTTGGCCAAACAAAGGAGAAGGGAGCGGGGGATGATCAAGAGGGCAAGGAGAATGCTATCATTGGTTTTGGCATCGGTGTTGTTGCTGGCATTGACTCCTTTCCAGGCGGTTGCCGCTGCGAACGAGGCAGGAAGTTCTAGCGCTCTAGGGAATGGAGCGCATCGGTGGACGGCCGAATCCACGGCCTCGCAACCACGGACGATCACGCTAGTCGGCAATTTGCAAGATGAGTTGGGCCATACGGCGGAATGGGATCCGGGGGCATTGGCGACGAGGATGCATGATGAAGGGAATGGGCTTTATACATTCACCGGGACGCTGCCAGCCGGGACCTATGAGTACAAAATTGCGGTCAACGGCAGCTGGGATGAAAATTACGGCGCCGGCGGCCGCAATGGCGCAAATCTGGTGTTGAAGCTGGATCGGCAAACCGAGGTGACGTTTTATTACAATGACCGGACGCATGCGATCGCTGATTCGACATGGTATACGGCGATTGCGAAGGAGAAACAGCCGCGTCTTGTCGGGACGGTGCTGCCGGCCATCGGCTATGAGGGGGAGAGCAACGGATGGACTCCGGGGACATCGACGGCGCTGTTGACCGATGATGATTTTGACTCGGTGTACACGTTTACGGCGCAGGTGCCGAAAGGATCGTATGAATATAAAATTGTCCTCGGAAACAATTGGAATGAGAGCTACCCACAAGAGAATGCACGCTTAAATGTTTTGGAAACGACGATCATTACATTCTTCTTCAATGCGAAAACAAAAGAGGTGTACACCGACTACAACCCCAATGGCTCTGACGGTGTTGTTCAGAAAGACCGATTAAAACACAATACATGGGATACGCTGTACCGCCAGCCGTTTGGTGCGGTGAAAGCGGGAACGAAGGTGACGCTTCGTCTGGCGGCGAAAAAAGGCGATTTGACGAAGGCGGATGTGTATGTGAAAAATGCGACGACCGGAACCGCCAAAGTCTACACGATGGAAAAAGTCGGCGTGCTCGGGGATGATGAATATTGGGAGGCTGCGTTTACCCCTTCTGCGCCGGGGGTATACGGTTATAAATTTATCGCTGTCGATGCCGGGATGAAGGCGGAATATGGTGAAGATACGAAAGAAGGACAATGGGGGAGGGCGGTCGACAAAAATGCGGAGCTGTTTCAGCTGACCGTCTATGATCCGAATTACAAAACACCAGATTGGATGAAAGAAGCGGTTGTGTATCAAATTTTCCCGGATCGGTTCTTTAATGGCAACCCTTCAAATGATAACAGCAAGCAGCAGGCACGCGGGGCGCAGCCGATTGAGCATCGCGATTGGTCGGATTTGCCCGATAATCCGCGCCTGAAAGGGACGAGCGGCTACGATGGCGACGGTGAATGGTCGAATGACTTTTTCGGCGGAGACATCGCCGGAATTGAACAAAAGTTGGATTATTTGCAGTCGCTTGGAGTGAACACGATTTACTTAAATCCGATCGCCAATGCGCCATCGAACCATAAATATGATGCGAGCAATTACAAAGAATTGGATCCGATGTTCGGTTCCCCGGAAGAATTCCAATCGTTTGTGCAGGCGCTTGCGAACCGGGGGATGCATCTCATCTTAGACGGGGTGTTCAACCACGTATCCGACGATTCGATTTACTTTGACCGCTACCACCGCTATCCGACCGTCGGTGCGTATGAATATTGGGAAGCGGTTTACGATTTGATGAATGAAAAAGGATTGAGCGAGGAAGAAGCGCGGAAACAAGTGGAAGAGAAGTTCAAACAAGAGGGACAGACGTTCAGCCCGTATGGGTTTCATCTTTGGTTCAATATTGAAAACAAAAAAGTCAATGGCCATTATCAATACCAATCATGGTGGGGCTATGACAGTCTGCCGGAGTTTAAGTCGGTGACGGGGGAAAAAGTGCCGCATCCGAGTGAATTGAACAACGATGCGCTCGCGAATTACATTTTCCGTGAATCGGATTCGGTGGCGAAAAGCTGGATTGCCCTCGGCGCCTCCGGCTGGCGGTTGGATGTGGCCAATGAGGTGGATCCGGCGTTTTGGCGCGAGTTTCGCCAAGAATTGCTTCAAGGGTCGTACGGCCGCGGTCCGACGTTAAAAGAGGGGGAGCAGCCGCTCATTTTAGGGGAAATTTGGGATGACGCATCGAAATATTTTCTAGGCGACCAGTACGATTCCGTGATGAACTACCGGTTCCGCGGGGCGGTGCTTGACTTTTTGAAAAACGGAAATGCAGAAGAGGCGGACAAGCGGCTGACGGCCATAAGGGAAGACTACCCAAGTGAAGCGTTTTATGCGCTGATGAACTTAATCGGTTCGCATGACACGGCGCGGGCGGTCTTTCTGCTTGGGAACGGAACGGATTCATCCGAGCGGGCGGAGCTTGATCCGAATTATAATGAGGAACTTGGGAAAAAGCGGCTCAAGCTGGCGGTGATTTTGCAGATGGGATACCCGGGAGCGCCGACGATTTATTACGGCGATGAAGCGGGAGTAACAGGCTCAAAAGACCCAGACAACCGCCGCACGTATCCGTGGGGCAAAGAAGATCAAAATCTGTTGTCCCATTATCAGAAAGTGGGGCACATTCGCCAGCACCATCAATCGTTGTTGGCCCATGGCGACATCAAGACGGTGTATGCGCAAGGGGATGTATACGTATTTGCCCGCCAATACGGGCGTGAAGCGGCGCTCATTGCCATCAACCGCGGCAATGAGGACAAGACGGTGGCGCTTGACGTCGCTTCGTTGCTTCCGAACGGCACCGTGCTTACGGATGAGTTGCATGATGGCGGGGAAGCTACGGTCGCTGGCGGAACGTTGACGGTCACGATTCCGGCCCTGGATGGACGGATGATGTTTGGGACGGTGACGGCGGAAATGCCGGCAGCAGTCAGCAATTTGCAGGCGAGCGCTTCGGATGGCTGCGTGACGTTAACGTGGGAAGGAAATGCATCGAGATACCGAATTTACGAGTCCACGTTAAAAGGTGCCGGTTATACGATGGTGCAAGAGACGGAAACAACTTCGGCCACGATCGGTTCGTTGACGAACGGAACAGCCTATTACTTTGCCGTTGCGGCGGTCGATGAAAACGGGAATGAATCACCGAAGGTCGAAACGAATCGCGTCGTTCCTCATTACCCGCTGACGAGCGACAATGTCCAGTTCGTGACAACGTTAAGCGATGCCACACTGGATTTGTCAAAGCCGCAGCAAGTGGATGTCCATGTCAACATCGACAATGTGACAAGCAAAGGAGCAGCTGATGGGTTGCAAGCGGTGTTGCAAGTGAAAGGCCCGCATGACGAAACATGGAAAGAATACAGAGCGGCTTACCAAGGACAAGACGGCGACGCCAACGTGTTCCGAGCTGCCTTCACTCCGCTCGCCGCAGGGACGTATACGTATCGTTATGCGCTGACGACCAACCTTGGCGAGGAGTGGATGTATACAGAAGAGAAGCAAGTGACGTTTGCGGCAGACAACAGCGACCAAATAGCGCCAGCAGACGCCATCGAGCTGCGGCAGCCTGCGGTTGAATCGGGACAAGTGAATTTATCATGGACGTTTGTTGGGAAAAAAGATGGGGATGCTTATTTGTTAGCCATCGAGCGCAACGGTGATATCGTGCATACAACCACTTCGATCGGCGATTCATTTACAGACTACGATGTCGAAAACGGCACCGAGTACACGTATGTTGTCAAGTTGTATGACCGCGCCGGCAATGTTGTGGCGTCAAACACGGTCAAGGTGACGCCGGACATTGTGATGGTGAAAGTGATTTTTAAAGTGAGAGCGCCGGATTACACACCGTTGGATGCCCGAATTACGATTCCGAACAGCTTGAACGGCTGGAACACAGGGGCCTGGGAGATGTCGCGCAACGGTGCGGTGACGCCCGATTGGCAATTTACCGTCGAGGTGCAGGAAGGGGAAACGATCACCTATAAGTATGTGAAAGGCGGATCGTGGGATCAAGAGGGGTTGGCCGACCATACGCGTGAGGACGACAACGATGATGACGTGAGCTACTACGGCTATGGGACGATTGGCACCGACTTGAAAGTGACGGTCCACAATGAAGGAAACAATACGATGATTGTGCAAGACCGCATTTTGCGCTGGATCGATATGCCGGTCGTCATCGAAGAGGTGCAAAAACAAGGAAGTCAAGTGACGATCAAGGGCAATGCCATTAAAAACGGTGTTTTGACGATCAATGGCGAGCGGGTGCCGATTGATGGCCGGATGGCATTCTCGTACACGTTTGCGCCGGCCAGCCATCAAAAAGAAGTGTTGATCCATATCGAACCATCGGCCGAAAGCAAAACAGCCATTTTCAACAACGACGGCGGAGCGATTGCGAAAAACACAAAAGATTACGTGCTGAATTTAGAAACGAAGCAATTGCGCGAAGGGAAGTTGACAACGCCGCCAAGCAACGGCGATTCTCCAGGAAGCGGTTGGCCGGGCAGCGAAACGCCGTCCCATGACGGAGGGACAACACCAGGCAACGGCACCTCTCCGGGCAACGGTGGTCCATCGGATGGCACATCCCCTGGGGGGAGCGTTCCGCCGGGCGGCACAGCTCCGCCGGGAAACGGAGCACCTCCATCAGCACCGCCGCAAAAACCGTCTCCATCGAAACCAAAAGAGAAACCGAGAAAGCCAACCACTCCTCCAGGCCAAGTGAAAAAAGTGTACTGGGATGGCGTGGAGCTGAAAAAAGGGCAAATCGGCCGCTTGACGGTGCAAAAGCCGATCAATCTATGGAAACGGACGAAGGATGGGCGCCTTGTGTTCGTCCGCATCTTACAGCCTGGGGAAGTGTACCGCGTCTACGGGTATGATGCGCGCTTCGGCGGGCAGTACGCGGTCGGCGGCGGGTATTACGTAACAGACATTGACACGCACATCCGCTATGAAACGCCGTCAAAGGAGAAGTTGAAGTTGGTGAATGGGGAGTAAGCAAGAAAGCAAGGCTGTCCGAATGAATGGGGCAGCCTCGCTTTTTGCACGTTATTGTTCACTCGTGACCGTAACCGCCAACCCGTCCGCATCATAGGAAAGGGCAATCACAAGGCCGTCTTTGTGAAATGCGAGTGCAGGCGGGTAGTCTTGGCCAGAATCGGACTGTTCATACTGGTTTCCAAATAGCGTGATGAGCTGTTGTTTCAGATTGTTGTAAATCGCTGTGAGCTGATCGCTTGTATACTCCTGGCCGGCATCGAACGAGTAGCCGTAGAAGGCAAGCTTTCCGTTCTCAAATCCATAGACGAGCAGCGTATGATATCCGAAAAGAGAAGTCGAATAGACCCAGGCTTGGCCGCCGTCTATATTTTCTTGTAGGATAAATTTTGCGGTTTCCAACTTCTTGACTTGAGAAGTGGACATGCCGAGTTTTACTCCACGGAACAGCTGTTCCATTTTAACTTGATTGAGTTTTGCTTTGGAAGGAGTTTCGTATTTTACCCGGGCATCGCGATCGACATAATATCCGCCGCCTAAACCTAACATGCCAGGTTTAAACGTGTAAATGCGATAGACTCCGCCGGCTTTTAACGTTTTTATGTAAACTTTCTTCTCTCCTTGTAACTTATAAAGCTCGGTATCTTTCAAAACAGTTAATTTGCCGATCTGTCCCTGCACCAATTCCATGCCATTCCACCAAACTTTTGCTTGCGCATCGTGGGCGTGAAATGGCGACAGAAGGATTCCGGCGCTTAGCGCTGAGACTGCTAGAAATTTTTTCATGATCTTCATAAAGTATGCTCCTCTCTCACGAAAATGGAAGAATAATATGATCCATTTTAACCTATATTTCGCCCCTTAGCCAAGTGGGTGCGAAGCTTGTTTGACGAAATTTCGACATTTGCACAGCCAAAGCGGCCTCTTTTTCGTTGAAATCATTCTTTTTTCTCTTTTCTTTTGATGGAAAGACCTCTATGATGAAAGAAAAAGAGAAAGGAAGGAGCGGGCGGAAGTGAGGAAATGGGTGCAGGCGGTGGCAATCGGAATGCTGTTGGCTGCGGCCGGATGGCTTTGGATGCCGAGTTCATCAATGGTCAAGGCGGAGGATTGCGAGGAGCTTGTCGGAACGGAAAAAGTGTGGTGGGACGGCGCTGAACTGAAGCCCGGACAAATCGGCCGGTTGACGGTGATGGCGCCGACAGAGCTATGGTTGTCGAACAAAGCAGTGAAGACGCTGCCAAGCGGTGCGGTGTATCGTGTGTACGTGCTAGGCGGCGGCTATTTTGGTGTCGGCCGAGGATATGGGATCAAGAACGATGCCCGCGTCCGCTATGAAACGCCGTCAAGAGAGAAGTTGGCCGCTGCTTTATGCGTGCAGCAGGCGAAGGCAAACATGGCGGATGTCACGATGAACGGGGTGGCGATCGGCGACTCGCGCGCCAAGGTCGAAGCGATGTACGGCACGGCGAAGCGCAAGACGAAAAACGCCTACGGCCTATATTGGGAGGCGTATGATCAAGGCGGTTACAAAAACTTTTTGATGGTGAGCTATGACCGTGATCGGGTGGCGGCGATGTACACGAACCAACCGATCGTCCAAACGAAAAAAGGAACGGGCATCGGAACGGCGAAAACGGTGGTGGAAGCGCGCTACGGCCGGCCGCTCGCCTTCATCCAAAAAAAGGATGCCGTCTACGACATTCAAAATGACGAATACGGGACCTATCTTGTCAACGGCCGCTACGTCACCTTCTTTTATGACCGGTACAACAACAACCGGGTGGATGGCGTGCTTGTCGTCAATCGGGCGCTCGAGGATGAAAAGCCCGGGTTTTACGGAACGACGACGGAGGAGCTGCGCACAGCGTATGAATATCAAATTTTTGATTTAGCAAACGCGGCGCGCCGCTTGCACGGGCTTCCGGCGCTCGCGTGGGATGCGAAGGCGGCGGCGGCCGCCCGTGAACATAGCGAAGATATGGCGGTCCATCACTACTTCTCTCATACGAACTTGCAAGGATTGTCGCCGTTTGACCGTCTGAAGCGCCATGGCATCGCTTATCGCGTGGCGGGCGAGAACATCGCCTACGGACAATACGATGCGATTTTTGTCCATGAAGCGTGGATGCACTCGCTCGGGCATCGGCAAAATCTTTTATACCCGGACTTTACCCGCCTTGGCGTCGGGGTCGCGTTCAATTCATTCCATCAACCCTACTACTCTCAAGAGTTTTATGCTCCGTGACCGCGGATGATCCTTTCGCTTCTCAAGAGCGTCCCAGCAGTGCTGGGACATTTTTTTTTTGACCAGATAAATGGAAAAAGATCCCCCTTTTTGTAGAAGTTTGTCGTATAATAGAATCGATTGCAACAAAATGATAGAAAGAGAGGAAAAGGGGACCAGTGGGAAAAGCGAAGAACATCATCCGCATTGGGGTCGGGGCGGTGTTGGCCGCATGGACGGCGCTGCAAGCGCCAGAAGCGGATGCCGGAGCGAATGTCGTCTACTGGGAAGGCATGCGCCTTGTGCAGGGGCAAATTGGAAAATTGGAGATCGTGAAACCGATTAACCTATGGAAACGGGAAAACGGGGCGCTGACGTTTGTCCGCGTGTTGCAGCCTGGAGAACAGTACCGGGTGTATTCGTATGACGAGGCGTTTGGCGGCCAATACGGGGTTGGCGGTGGATATTACGTCACCAATATCAAAGGACATGTTGTGTATAAAACGCCGTCGAGGGAGAAGCTGAAGCTTGTCAATCCGGGGCGGTATGGAGCGAGGCAGTTGGCGGTCGGCACGGTGGTAAAGGAGGTGTCGACGCGCATCGCCTCTGGGGTGGAAAAAGAGGAAATGGAAGTCGTCGGAACGCGCGGCAAGCAGCACGTGTACAAGCTTGACATCGATACGTCGAATGAGAGGCTGGTCATTGAGACGGCGCTGTCCAATGATCAAGTGCTTGGCATTGAACCGGTGCTTGAGCAGGCAAAACGGTACGATGGCCGCGACGGAACCGTGCTGGCGGCGGTGAACGGCGATTATTTCAAACAGGATGGTTCGCCGACCGATTTGATGGTGCACCGTGGGGAAATTGTGATAACAAATACGACGCCGGCGGCGGAACGGACGATTTTTGGCATCAGCGCTGATGGGAAGCCGATGATTGGAAACCCAGATGTTCAAATTGGCGTTCGAATTGGACAAGGAATCTCATATCCCGTCGATGGCATCAACAAGCCGCGGCGCGCTCATCAGTTGATTTTGTACACCCCGTATTTCGCTGCTTCCACGAAAACGAACGCTCTTGGGACGGAAGTCGTGCTGACGAATGTACAAGGGGTGTTGAACGGGAATGGAACGGTCACCGGAACGGTGAAGAAAGTTGTAGTCGGTCAAGGCGATGAACCGCTCCAGCCTGGAGAGCTCGTGTTGTCGGGCCATGGCCGGGCGAGCGACTATTTGCGGCAGGCGAAAGAAGGGGATGCGGTGGAAATTTCCCTTCAGTATGACCAGCCCGAATGGAGTGGGGTGAAAGAAGCGCTCGGCGGCCGATACCGGTTGGTGGCGGATGGAAAAGTGCAGCCGTTTTCGATTGAAGGAGTCCATCCGCGTACAGCCGTCGGCATTGACAAGAACGGAAATGTCATGCTCGTCGTTGTCGATGGCCGCCAGCCTGCCCATAGCCAAGGAATGACATTGAATGAGCTGGCCAAGCTGATGTATGAGCTTGGCGCCGTCGATGCGATGACGCTCGATGGCGGCGGTTCTTCGACATTTGTCGTCCGCCAGCCAAACGGGCAGCTCAAAGTCGAAAACAAACCGTCTGATGGATTTGCGCGTCCGGTGGCGAATGCGCTTCTTGTTGTGTACAAAGAGACGCAAGAGAACGGGGAAAGCGAAGAAGTGCTTGATGATTTTGAGGCCGAGTCGAAGTGGAATGCATCGGGCGTCAACTATGTGGGGGCTGCGGTCGAGCGGACGACAGAAAAGGTGAGAGAAGGAAAGCAGGCGCTGAAAATTTCATATGATTTTCGCGGGATGCCAGGGACATCCGGCGTCTATGCTAGTCGGGAGGAAGCGATTTGGATTTCGAAACGGCCGCAAGCGATTGGCATGTGGGTGTATGGAGACGGAAGCGGCCATTGGCTGCGCGCCCAGCTGCGGGATGGAAGCGGGCGCCGCATCTGGATCGATTTTGCCCGCCATGTCGATTGGACCGGTTGGAAATATGTGCAAGCCGCTGTGCCTAGCGATGTCGCGCTTCCGCTCATGCTGGAGATGCCGGTGCGTTATATGGAAACGGAAGCGGGACGGAAAAACGCCGGAGCGATTTATATCGACGGCCTTCGCGCCATCTTCCGCTGATGCGCTCGCCTCCCCTGCTTGCCTAGAAGGATGGTGAATGAACAAGGGATGTTGCTCATCGATAGGGGTTCCGAAATCGAGAAAGTCCTTGCATGCTGCTCTTCTAGGCATTTGCATTTCTCTGAAAAGTATTGTATATATTATAAAATGGGCGGATAGGCAAACCACAAGGGAGGCAAAAGTTTGACGATGGACGAGCAAACGTCGTTGGAGCAGTTGCGGAAAAATCCGCCGAAGCTGGTCGGAGGATATAAAAAACAAGGATGGGCGATCAAAGTGTTGGAGCGAATCGCCAATCCGGATGTGGAAGACGAAGGGGACGGTCGGGTGACGGCCAAAGCGGTGCTGCGGGCGCAAGACGGCACGTATTACCCGGCTTTTTTGACAATTGACCTCCATCAACAAGGAAGAGTCGTCGGCGTCTATTTCATCGCCGAAAACAAGGAACAGTTCGATTTGATTCCGTTCGAATGGGCGAAAGAGTTTCTTGGCAAGCCCGAGCAGGACGTGATTCCGTTTCGCTACCGGACGCTGAGCAAAATCGACGGCGACAAACAGCAAACCCATTGGCCGGACTTTAGTTGATCAAGGCTGGCTCTGACAGTCAAAAAGGTGGCTGAAGAGTCGGCCTTATTTTATGCTTTGAAGGGCTTAAGTTCGATTTTTTTCAGAACATATTTTCATTTTGTGTCTTTTCCAGTAAAATTGAAATACATGTTTACTATTTTCATAGATAGCAGGTGAAAGTGTGAGGAGAAAACGGAGAAAAGCATTTTCCATCATCGGATGGCTGGCGGTGTTTTGGTTGTCGTTTTCGCTGTTGACTGTTCAGGCGGAAGCGGCCTCGTTCCCGAATGTGGAGAGGCTTGAACAGCATGCCGCCCAGCTTGAGCGGGCGATGAAAGCGGATCAATGGTCCAAGCCGTACCGTCTCTTGAACCAAGTCAAACGCGATTATGAGGCGGCGAAAAAAGAAGTGGCGCGCGTGCGTCCGCAAACGGCAAGGGCGCAGTTGGAAAAACGGATCGCGGCCGGAGAACAGACGATGAAAAAGGCTTCCGCCTACATCAGCGCTGTCGAAAGCGGGGAGCGATTGCGCGCCTTGACGGCCAACGTCGACCGGGCGCTGCGGATGGGGGATGTGGATGTCGTGTATGATTCCTATGCCCCGTTGCAATACCAAATTCGCAAAACGGCGATTCTCATTGGCCGCGTTCCGGGAGTGTCGCTTCGCGAAAAGATGGAAGGATGGTTTCAACGCCCGGCTTTGGCTGTCAAGCAGCGCGCGTATTATGCCATCAATATTATGCAAGCCATGGACAAGCTGCTTGATGCGTATGATGAAGGGGATATCGCGCGGGCGGAGCGGTTGCTGTCGCTTTGCGACCGGTGGCTGCCAAACGTGGTGGATGCGGCGACGCGCAAGCAGCTGGCGGTGTATATCGATGATTTTAAAGCGCCGGTTGTCTTAGATGTCGATATCGAATAAATCGGCGCATGTCGGGAGAGGAGAGACGGATATGAATGTGATTCAGCGATGGGCGGCGGCTCTTATGTTGCTTGCGGCTTCATTTTCGGTTTGGAGTCCGCCGGCGGAGGCGGCGGCGGCTTCGGCGTCAACGAAGGTGCTCGAAGAAGTGCGGGAAATTGTCCGCCAGTATTATGTGGAACCGGTGAGCGATCAAGTGCTGAAGGCGAGCACCCCGCAAGATATTGTCAAACAGCTTGACCCGTATTCTGCCTATATGGCAAAGGAAGAATACGAGGAATTTTTGAAGTGGATTGATATGGAGTCTGTCGGCATCGGCGTGATGGTTGAGGAAGATGAGGACGGCGTCCACATCATGTCTGTCTTGGACAATGGGCCAGCCGCCCGCGCCGGACTGCAGCCGGGCGATGTGATTCAGGCTGTTGACGGGCAGCCGGTAACGAATGAGACAATGGAAAAAGTATTGAGCTTGATCGCAGGAGAAGAAGGAACGACGGTGGCCGTAACCGTTTGGCGGCCGTCGACCGAGGAAACCGTCAGCGTCACCATCAAGCGGGAAAAAATCGACTGGCCGAACGTTGAGTTCAAACGGCTGGCAGGGAATATCGGCTATATTCAGCTATATAGTTTTGATGAGACAGCGCCCGGTGAGATCGAACGCGCCATCCGCTCGTTAAGCGGGGTGAAAGGGTGGATTTTTGACCTCCGCGACAATCCGGGGGGATATGTGGAAACGGCGCAGAAAATCGCTGGCTTTTTCCCGAATGTGAAACAGGCGTTTCAGTTGCGCGACCGTTCGAATCACCCAGAAGTGTATGCCGCTGTCAAACAGCCGGTGCAAATGACGGGACCGATCCGGCTGCTTGTCAACGCGTCGAGCGCGAGTGCGTCGGAAATGTTGGCGGCGGCGGTGAAGGAGCAAAAGGCGGCCGTTTTGTATGGGCAACGGACGTTTGGCAAAGGATCGATGCAGGAAATGTTTGAGCTGTCGGACGGCAGCATGTTGAAGTTGACCGTCGCCCACTTTTTCTCGCCAAAAGGGACGCCGATTCATAACGTTGGGGTGAAGCCGGATGTGCCGACGGTCGTTGGGAAAGAGCTGTATGCCGCTCACCGCGATTTGCTGATTGGGCAGCTGAAAGGGTATCAGTCGCTCGGCAAGCTGCGCAATGCGCCGGTCGATAAGACGTTTGTCGTCCGTTTCTCTCGTCCGCTCGCCAATACCGCGGTAAGCGGAGTAAAATTGTATCAATTAGGTGGACAGGAAGTAGCGGTGACGGCGCAAATCCGCCGGGGGACGGAGCTTTTGATCAAACCGGCAGCGAAGCTGGCCAAAGGGCAGAGCTATTTGTTGGTCATTCCGCCGGTGTTAAAAAGCAAAGACGGCGTAGCGATGAAAAAAGGCGCTTACATGGAGATTCAAACCGCTGCTTCTACGAAATAAGGCTCTCCCATCGAGATGCGTTGGATAGCCGTCTGCTCTTGATGGTGCAAAGTTCGGCTGCTTCGACTAAGGCGCGGCCGACAGCGGGAGCGCGGTCGTTTTGAACGGAACGATGCAAAGAAAGCTGGCCTCCATCGGTCGTTTGGCGACCATGGGGGCCAGCTTTTTGCAGGTTACTCGTCGCTTGACGGCGTTTCTTGCTTTTCGCTCTGTGCCGGGGAGGATGGGATTGTCACCTTCCAGGACGTCCAATCCGGTTCTGCTTTGTGCAGCAATTCCGGTGGGAAGAGGAACGTCCATGGTTTGCTGGTGTGAGCTTTCACTTCCAGATGGCAGGGAAATAATCCGCGGGCGACGATATCGCCAGCATGATCCCGCACTTCAAGCGGGATTTGTTCAAAATGGATATGTTTGTCGCTGCCGTTGCGAATGAGCAACGTGACGCCTAGTTCACCGGAAGGCAGCTGTTTCGCTTCAATGCCCATGAAGTTCACCTCTCCGGGAGCGGGAGGCGGAACCGAGTCAACGAGGGCTTGCAGATGTTGGCGCTGCTTGGCCGACAGCGCCTGCTCCCAGCTTTCCTCTAGGTCGAGCCGATGCCGCGGTGTCAGTTCAAAGGCGATCTTCCATCCATCTGCGGGCAACTGATCGACGAGCTTGTCCTCGGCGGCGAACAAAAACCGCCACGGGCGGGCCGTCATCGGCGGCAGTTCGCCGAAAGGGCTCATATCAAACTCTTTGCGGGCGATCGCCGTGCCATCCTCGTCAAGCAGCAACAGGCGGATTCGTTCAAAGCGAACCGGCTTCGGCAGCGTGTTGCGCAAAATGGCGACAGCGACAAACCCATCGTTGTATTCGACCAGCTTGACGCCGGAAATGGAAATTTGGTTTGGCTGAAGCGGCGGCAGCTGTTCGTGGTAAAAGCGATAGACGTACGTTTCTTCCGGAGACAGCTGCCAGTCCGGATGAAACGACAGCGTCGTTTTCGTTCCGACCTCCGGCTGTTTGACATGTTGCGCCGGCAGCTCGGCTTCCGGTTGCGTGCGTTGTTTTCGTCGGAAAATCATAGGGAACCTCCTTTACGAGGCGGCGTGCTGCGCCGCGGTTATGGTTTGTTCGCGGCGGCGGCCGCTTCGTCATCGATGACAAACTGGCTTTTCAAATAGTTCATGGCTGTCGTGCAAATGCCGGCGTCGATCGCTTGCTGCAGCGCGACGAATTCGCGGTAGGCGTCCATTTCAAAGGCGCGGTACGGATCCTCTTGGCCGTAGCTGCGCAAATGAATCCCCTCTTTTAATAAATTCAGTTGATTTAAGTGGCGAATCCAGTGGGCGTCGATTGTTTCAACCATCAAATGTTTAAGCCGCATGGTTTGTTCTTCGTCGCACGGAAGATCGGCGAGCGCCGCTTCAAGCGATTTGTATTCGTCCCAAACAAGCTGGGCGATTTCTTCTTTTTGCTTATGGCGAAGATCATCAATCGGATAGGCAAACCGGAAAAAGGCACGGCGCAGCTCGTTGTGCAGTCCTTCGATGTTCCACTCTTCAAAAAAGACGTTTTCCGGACAATAACGGTCGATTGTTTGCGTGATATGGCGATGGATGTGCCGAAGGAGCTCGGACAGCACCTCTGCTTGCTTCAGCGCCAAGACGCGATCGCGCATATGGTAGATGACTTTGCTTTGTTGGTCGATCACGGTGTCCAATTTCAATAAATGCAATCGCGCCGAATAATGGGCGTTTTCGATCGTTGTTTGCACTTTTTGGACGAACTTGATCGGGTCGGGCGACACGATGCGCCCGGTTTCATCCGTCTCGACTTTGCTTTTCCATTTTTTCAATTCATCTTGATCATACAAGCGGAATAAATCGTCGTCGAGCGAAATGATAAACTGGGAAGACCCCGGATCCCCTTGGCGTCCTGCCCGGCCGCGCAGCTGCATATCAATGCGATGGCTTTCATGGCGCTCTGTGCCAATGATGTGCAGCCCGCCCAGTTCCTTGACGCCTTCCCCAAGCAAAATATCGGTCCCGCGCCCGGCCATATTGGTGGCGATCATCACTTGCCCTTTTTGCCCGGCGGTCGCGATGATGCGCGCCTCTTCTTCCTCCGTTTTGGCATTGAGCAGGTGGTGAGGGATGCCTGCTTTCGAAAACGCTGCTGACAACCGTTCCGACTGAGCGACCGATGTCGTGCCGATGAGAACAGGGCGGCCGATGGCATTCATTTTTTTCACTTCGTCAATAATTTTCCGTACTTTCGCCTCGTACGTCTGGTAGACGAGGTCGTCCCAGTCGGTGCGTCGGGATGGCCGGTTTGTCGGAATCGTAATAACGCGCAGCCGGTACGTTTGCCAAAATTCTTCTTTCGACGGCGTAGCGCTGCCGGTCATCCCGGCCAGCTTCTCATACATGCGAAAATAGTTTTGGATCGTAATCGTTGCTTGGATGTCGTTTTCTTCGGTGATTTCCACACCTTCTTTCGCTTCAATCGCTTGATGCAGGCCGTCGCTGAACGAGCGTCCTTCCATCACCCGGCCGGTGAACGGGTCAACGATCATCACTTTGCCGTTTTTGACGATGTAATCGACATCCCGCCGCATGATAAACCAAGCGCGCAGCGACTGCATCGCATGATGGAGCAGCACGTGATGCTCCCAGTCGTATAGGTTATCGATGCCAAACGCCCGCTCGATTTTTTGCGCCCCTTCTTCGGTGAGGAAAATTTGTTTCGTCTCCGGAGACCGTTCATACTCTTTTCCTTCTTCGAAGGTGCGGACGATGCGTGCCATAATCGGGAACAATTCGGCTCCGATTCCCGATTTATTGGCGATGATGAGCGGGGTGCGCGCTTCGTCGATTAAAATGCTGTCGATTTCATCGATGATGGCGTAATACAGCGGGCGCTGCACTTTATCTTCGAGGCGGTACACCATGTTGTCGCGCAAATAATCAAAGCCGAACTCGGTGCCGGTGCCGTACGTGATGTCGGCCGCGTACGCTTCTTTTTTCTCGCTGGCCGTCATTTGCGACACATTCAGGCCGACGGTTAAGCCGAGAAAGCGGAACACACGGCCCATTTGTTCGCAGTCCCGGCGCGCCAAATATTCGTTGGCCGTAATAATGTGGACGCCTTTTCCAAGGAGGGCGTGCAAGTAGCTTGGCAAAGTGGCCGCCAACGTCTTTCCTTCCCCGGTCTGCATTTCGGCGATGTTTCCTTCATGCATCGCCAATCCGCCCATCAGTTGCACGTCGTAATGGCGCAGACCGAGCACGCGCCGCGCCGCCTCCCGGACGACGGCAAACGCCTCGGTTTTTATGTCATCGAGCGTCTCGCCGCGTTCGAGCCGTTCTTTGAAGACAACCGTTTTTTGGCGCAGTTGTTCATCGCTCAGCGAAGAAATGGTTGGTTCCCATTCATTGATTTGCGCCGCCAGCTTGGCAAGACGCTGCACTTCTCGCGCGCTTTCGTCAAATAGTTGCTTTACTTTTGCAAACATATGTCCATTCCTCTCCTAGACAGGCATGATTCACACCAAGTGCTCTAAAACCTAATTATAGCACAAGATGTTTCCTGTGGAGGGAGGATGTAAAATGTGGAATCGTTCGCCGGATTGGCGCTCGAGCTTCTCGAGGCAAGGGAAAAAGAAATTTTCCATCCTTGGGGACAAAAAAGGGGTGTAAAAAAAGATTGATTTACTCATCGTATATGGTAACATAAAGATGATGTGTGTTTCCGCGATTTTATAAGGCCAAGGTGATTGCACATGAATATGGAAGCATTTGCCGCATGTTTGGCTTCGTTTATTACAGTATTGGTCATCACCCCATTCGTGATCAAGCTCGCCATCAAAATTGGGGCGGTCGATCGGCCGAACGGGAGAAAAGTGCATACAAAAGTCATGCCAAGGCTTGGCGGATTGGCCATTTTTATCGGTGTCGCCGTCGGCTATTTTGTCGGCGGGGTGTATAAAGAGCAAGTGACGGGGATGACGGTCGGCGCCATCATCATCGTGCTCGTCGGGATGCTCGACGATTTGTACGAGCTGTCGCCAAAAGTGAAGCTGGCCGGCCAGCTGCTGGCGGCGTTCGTCGTTGTCGCTTCCGGGCTGAAGGTCGATCTTTTGACTGTCCCGTTTGTCGGCACGTTTGAGTTGGGGCTGTGGAGCTACCCGATCACCATATTTTGGATTATCGCGATTACGAACGCCATCAACTTGATCGACGGGTTGGACGGATTGTCCGCAGGCATTTCCGCCATTGGAATTGCGGCCATTGCCGTCATGGCGGGCATGGCGGGCAAAATGCTCATTTTCACGCTCTGCTTGATCATCTTGGGCAGCGTCATCGCTTTCTTGTTTTACAACTTCCACCCGGCGAAAATTTTCATGGGGGATACCGGCGCGTTGTTTTTAGGTTATGCCATTTCCGTCCTGTCGGTGCTAGGGCTTTACAAAAGCGTGACGCTCTTCAGCTTCGTCGTTCCGGTGATCATTTTGGGCGTGCCGATTTTCGATACGACATTTGCCATTATTCGCCGCATTGTGAATAAAAGGCCGATCTCGGCGCCGGATAAGTCGCATCTTCATCATCGACTGCTGGCTCTCGGCTTTTCGCATCGCAACACGGTCTTGCTCATTTATGCGTTTGGCCTGATGTTTGCCATCAGCGCGATTTTGTTCTCCGCCTCGACGTTATGGCAGTCCATTCTCATCGTCTTTGCCTTGATCGTCTTCGGGGAACTGCTTGCTGAACTGATCGGCTTGGTCAATGATCAGTACAAGCCGTTTATGACCTTTATTCGCAAGCTGCTTCGGGGAAGCCGAAAAGTATACGGAAATGACCGATAAATAGCAAATGGGCCGTTTGTGTCATGAAAGGGACAAACGGCTTTTTTCAGGAATTACCCTTCTTTGGAAAATTATACCCTTCTTTTTCGTTGTTTATGCAGCTTCTGCCGTTCCTTCGCTGATTTTTTTTGCGGCAAGGCCAAGATTGCCACAAAACTGTCATTATATATTGACGCAAATGTGATAAACTAAACATGTTTATTCTATATATTTTTTGGATTTGGAGGAACTTGCGATGAACGTGCCAATGTTGGATTTAAGCGAACAGTATGAACAATTGAAGCCGGAGATCATGCGCGTATTGGATGAAGTGATGCGCTCCTCTCGCTTTATTTTAGGAGATTATGTCAAAAAGCTAGAAGCAGATATTGCTGCCTACAGCCGGGCGAAACACGGAATCGGCTGCGGCAACGGAAGCGATGCGATACATATTGCTTTGCAAGCGGCCGGCGTCGGGCCGGGCGATGAAGTCATCACAACGGCGTTCACCTTTTTCGCGACGGCAGGATCGATTGCGCGGGCCGGCGCCAAACCGGTGTTTGTCGATATCGATCCGGTGACGTTCAACATCGATCCGGCGCAAATTGAAGCGGCGGTGACGGAGAAAACGAAAGCCATCATCCCGGTGCATTTGTACGGGCAAATGGCGGATATGGAGGCGATCGCCGCGATTGCCAAGCGGCATGGATTGGTTGTCATCGAGGACGCCGCCCAGGCGATCGGCGCGAAATACAACGGGAAATGCGTCGGCGAGCTTGGGACGGCGGCGACGTACAGTTTCTTCCCGACGAAAAACTTGGGCGCCTACGGGGATGGCGGCATGATCATTACGAACGATGACGAACTGGCGGAAAAATGCCGGGTCATCCGCGTTCATGGCAGCAAGCCGAAATATTACCATCATGTACTTGGCTACAACAGCCGCCTCGATGAGATGCAAGCGGCGATTTTAAGCGTCAAATTCCCGCATCTGGATCGGTGGACGGAACAGCGGCGCAAGCATGCGGCGACGTATACGCGCCTGCTCGAGGAGGCGGTCGGCGACCTTGTTGTGACGCCGAAAGAAGTCGATGGGCGCTATCATGTGTTCCATCAATACACGATTCGAGCGCCGAAGCGAGACGAGCTGCAAGCGTTTTTGAAAGAACAAGGGATCGCGACGATGGTGTACTATCCGCTGCCGCTGCATTTGCAACCGGTGTTTGCTTCGCTCGGGTATAAGGAAGGGCAGTTGCCGGAGGCGGAAAAAGCGGCGAAAGAAGCGCTGTCGCTGCCGATGTTCCCAGAGCTGAAAGAGGAGCAGCAACAGTACGTCGTGGAGAAAATTGCGGAATTTTACCGTCATTCCGCTTGATCGTCCAACCGGCCAAAGGAGACGTCACTTGCGCACAGCAATGGCGTTTTCTTTGGCGTTGGATCATTTGTTTTGTTCACAACACTTTGTTATTTTATGATAAGGGATGGTGGCCGGATTGACGGCGGAAAAACGACCGTTTGTGCTATACGAATATTTGCGCTTTTTTTGGCAGCGAAAATGGTGGTTTCTTCTCGTTCCGCTTGCAACGATCGTTTTGACCGTCATCGCAGGGCGGTTTTTGCTGCAGGGGGAGAAGTATACGGGGAAAGCTGTCGTGTTTACCGGATCGATTGACGTAAAAGAGTTGACGGATCCGAAAAATATAGAAGCGAAGTTTCCTGAGGTGAAAAACTTGGATGTCGTCGTTCCTGAGGAACAGTACGTGCAAATCACTGTCAAAGGCGACGATGAACAAGACGTGAGTCGAGAATTGAAGCTTGTTGTGTCGGAATACAGTCAGGAGCTCAAGCGCCATTCGCAAGAGCGGATTGATGTCACCACGAAATACTTGCATGCGCTGGAAGAACGGGAGCGCGCATTGCAGCAAAAAGTCGATTATTATAGCGAACAAATACAGTCGGGCCGCTTGAATCCAGAACAGCTCAATGACATCAGTGACTTGTTGGTCGAGTCGGAAAACAACTTGACCGAAGTGATGGAGCGCGTCAATCGCATCCGCGGCAATCTTGTCTTTTACGAAAAACCGGCCGTGTTGTCGGAAACGGTGGCGAAATCGAAAACGTATACGGGGCAGCTGATGGCCGTCGGCCTTGTCCTCGGCCTGTTTTTGACGGTCGTTTGGCTCGTGCTTTGGAAGTATATATTGGACGCGAGGAGGTACTATTCTTCATGATCCGTTTTGCCATTGTCGGCATGGGGCATATCGCCAAAAAACATATCGATGCCATTGAAAAGGCGGACGGCGCCGAGCTGGCGGCAGTGTGCGACACGAATCCGGAACGTTTGCGCGACGTGTCGGACGTTCCTGTTTACACTGATATGGAGACGATGTTGAAGGAGAACGAACAGATCGATGTCGTCAACATTTGTGTTCCGTCTGGATTGCACGCGCGGCTGGCCAAGCTGGCGGCCCGCTATCGCCGTCATATCATTGTGGAAAAGCCGATGGCGCTCCGTGTGAGCGACGCCGAAGAGATGATCCGCGCGGCGAAAGAATACGACGTGAAGCTCGCGGTCGTTCATCCGAACCGCTTTCGTCCGGCTATTCGGAAGCTGAAAGAGGCGATGGAGCGCGGGATGTTCGGAAAACTGAGCCATGCGAACGCCACGGTGCGCTGGAATCGAAATCAAGCCTATTATGACCAGGCGGCGTGGCGGGGGACGAAAGAGTTTGACGGCGGCGTCCTGATGAATCAAGCCATTCACAATTTGGATTTGCTGCTTTGGCTGATGGGGCCGGTCAAGGCGGTGCAAGCGATGGCGGCGACCCGTCTGCGCAAGATTGAGACGGAAGATGTCGCGGCGGCGGTCGTCGAGTTTGAAAGCGGGGCGCTTGGCGTCATTGAGGCAGCGACGACGATTTATCCGCAAAACTTGGAGGAATCGATCGCCATTTTCGGCGAAACGGCATCAGTGAAAATCGGCGGCCGGACGGCCAACTTTATCGAAACGTGGGAAGCGGAAGGCGTCAGCGAGGAAGAACGGGCAAAGCTCATCGATGAGATCAACGCCGACCCGTTTGGCAAGCCGGGGCACCAATGGATCATTGAAGATATGGTGCAAGCGATTCGCGAAAACCGCGAGCCGATCGTCACTGGTTGGGACGGATTGGCTCCTGTTCGGCTGATCGAAGCGATTTTGCGTTCGGCGGAAACGGGGACAAGAGTGCAACTATCTGAGTAGAAAGGAATGAGAGGAATGAACTACGCGGAACGGCTGTTGCAAAAGTTTGAGAAACGCGACGCGGTCATCGGCGTGGTCGGGCTTGGCTACGTCGGGCTGCCGCTGGCAGTCGAAAAAGCAAAAGCAGGGTTTCATGTCATTGGCTTTGACATCCAACAAAGCCGCGTCGATCAAGTGAACAATGGGATCAACTACATCGGCGATGTCGTCGATGAAGATTTGCATGAGATGGTCAAACAAGAGCGGCTTGTGGCGACGACCGATTACGCCCGGATCGCGGAAGTCGATGCCGTGGCGATCGCGGTGCCGACCCCGCTCGATGCGCATCACCAGCCGGATACGTCCTACGTTGAAAACTCGGCAAACGAAGTCGCCAAATACGCCCATGAAGGGATGCTTGTCGTTTTGGAATCGACCACCTATCCAGGCACGACGGAAGAAATCGTGAAACCGGCGCTGGAGAAAAAGGGGCTCGTCGTCGGGGAAACGGTGTTCGTTGCCTATTCGCCGGAGCGGGTTGACCCGGGCAACAAGCAGTTTAAGACGAAAAATACGCCGAAAGTCGTCGGCGGCGTGACAAAGACGTGCACGAAAGTGGCAGCGGCCATGTATCGAGCTGTGCTTGAAGGCGATGTGCACGAAGTGTCGAGTCCGGCGGTGGCGGAAATGGAGAAAATTTTTGAAAACACGTTTCGCCATATCAACATTGCGTTAGCGAACGAAATGGCCATTTTGTGCGAACGGATGGGCATTGATGTCTGGGAAGTCATCGATGCAGCGAAAACGAAGCCGTACGGATTTATGGCGTTTTATCCGGGGCCGGGGCTTGGCGGCCATTGCATTCCAATCGACCCGTTTTATTTGACATGGAAGGCGCGCGAATACAACTACCATACGCGCTTGATCGAGCTGGCCGGAGAAATCAACAACGCAATGCCGGAATATGTCGTCAACCGCGCGATGCTCATTTTGAACGAAGAAGGGAAGGCGCTGCGCGGTTCGAAAGTGACGGTGCTCGGCGTCGCCTACAAAAAAGACATTGATGATGTGCGCGAATCGCCAGTGTTGAAAATCGTCGAGCTGCTCGAGCAATACGGAGCGGAATTTGCGGTCGTCGACCCGTATGTTCCGTCGTTCCGGGCGTGCAACCGGGTGATTGAGACGGTCGAGCTGACGCCGGAACTGCTTGCACAGTCAGATCTTGTCTTGATTACGACGGATCATTCCAACATCGACTATGAAATGGTCGCTCGTCACAGCCGGGTCGTGTTTGACACACGCAATGCTATGAAAGATGTGTCGAAACCGGCAAAATACGTCAAATTGTAAGCGAAGGAGACGAAACCATGAACGTTGTCGATCCCTCTGTTGTTTGCGGTGAACGTGTCGAAATGGGCCATTTCACTGTCATCGAGGCGAATGTAAAAATCGGAAACGACGTTAAAATCGGACATCGCGTCACGATTCACGAAGGAACCGTCATCGGCGACGGCGTGACGATCGCCGACGGAGCGGTGCTCGGCAAACCGCCGAAGCCGGCGAAAACGAGCACCGTCAAGCTGTCGGGCGAGCTGCCGCCGCTTGTCATCGGCGACCATTGCACGATCGGCGCCAACGCCGTCATCTATCGAGGCGCGACGATCGGCGCCTACACATTGATCGCTGATTTGGCGAGCGTGCGCGAAAACGTGCACATCGGCCAATATGTGATCGTCGGGCGCGGGGTGTGCGTCGAAAACCACGTCCAAATCGGCGATCGGACGAAAATCCAGTCAAACTCCTACATCACGGCCTACACGACGCTCGAAGACCATGTGTTCATCGCCCCGTGCGTCACGACGACCAATGACAACTACATGGGGCGGACGGAAGAACGGTTCGCCAAAATCAAAGGGGCGACCGTCAAGCGCGGGGCGCGCGTCGGAGGCGGAGCGATTTTGCTGCCGGGCGTGACGGTGGCGGAAGAGACGTTTGTCGCCGCTGGGGCGCTCGTCACAAAAGATACGGAACCGAGGACGGTCGTGAAAGGATTCCCGGCGCGCTTCAGCAAAATGGTCGACGAGCGGGAGTTGTTATAAATTGTTCTCGGCATTCAAGCGTTTAGGAGCGGATTCGCTCCTTTACGCGTTTATGAACGTCGGCACGAAGCTGATTGCCTTTTTGATGCTGCCGATTTATACAAGCTATTTGTCAAAGGCGCAGTACGGGGCGGTCTACTTGATCGACCAATGGACGTCGATGCTGACATTTCTCGTCATTTTCGGTACGGATTCGGCGCTCTCTTTTTACTATTACGACACGGACGACAAAGAGAAGCGCCTTTTGTATGTGCGCAACGTCATGTACTTCCGGCTGTTTGTCGTCGCCATCTTATTTTTGGCTGTCGTTTTGGCCGGTCCGTGGATCGCAGGCGCGCTGTTTCAAGAACCTCGCTATGTCGATTTGCTGTACATCAGTATCGCGACGTTGCTGCTCGATACGATTTTCGTCATGGCGACGACGGTGCTGCGGTTTGAATTTCAGACGAAAAAAGTCGTGATTTGGACGCTCGTGAAAATGCTGCTTGTCTCTGTGCTGTCGTATGCGGCGCTCCGGTGGTTCGCGGCGACGCCGGAAGGGCTGCTCATCGGCCGGCTCGTGAGCAGCGCGCTCGTGTTTTTGTTGATGCTGCATTTGACCGTAAAGTATATGGTGTGGCGCGTGCGCTTTGACGTGTTAAAGGAGCTGCTTGCCTACGCCGCCCCGCTCGTGCCGACTTCGCTCGCCTTTTGGGTGATCGCCAACGTCAGCACGTTTTTCATCCAACGGTTTGCGTCGTTGGAGGAAGTCGGGGTGTTTGGGGTTGCCTTGCGTCTCGCGACCGTGATCACGCTCATCACGAGCGGCGTGCAGATGGCGTGGCGTCCGTATTCGATGTCGATGAAAGACCGGCCGGAAAGCCGTGCGCTGTTTGCGAAAGTGTATATGGCGCTTTTGCTCATTGGAGCGTTTGGGCTGCTTTTGATCGCCACGGCGAGCCCGTGGCTTGTGGAAACCTTTTTCAAACCGGAATATCGCGATGCAGCGTCCTATATCCCGTTTTTATCGGCCGTCACGTTTTTGAACTTTTATTATCTGATTGTTTCCACCGGCTTGTTTTTGACAAAGGAAACCGGCTATATTTCACGGGTGTTCACGCTAGCGGCGCTTCTTCATCTTGCGTTGAACGCCGTTTTGGTGCCGCTTTGGCTCAGCTGGGGGGCGGTCGCGGCCAGCCTCATTACGTATATTGTCGCTGTGGCTTTCATTTTTCGCAAAAGCCAGCAAGTGTATCCTGTGCCAGTGTCATGGAAAAAGATGGCTTTGGTTTTGGTCGGCACATTGCTCGCCCTCATCGTCATCGTCTACGTTCAGCAGGCGCCGCTTGCTGACGGCTGGGTGCTCGCTGGTTGGGGCTTGTTTGCCGCCACGCTCTTTGCCAGCCGGGTTGATCGTGATTTGCGCCGTCCGGTGCGCACGATCGAGGATGAAAATGCGCAAAATACTTGATAACCGCTCATCTGATCTAGGAGGTGTTTCGGATGAAAATCGCCACCGTGTTAGGCGCCAGACCGCAGTTTATCAAGGCTGCCCCCGTCTCGCGCGTCTTGCGAAAACAATATACCGAAGTGCTGATCCATACCGGGCAGCACTATGACCCGAATATGTCGGCCATTTTTTTTGAGGAGTTGAATATTCCGACGCCTGACTACTATCTTGGGGTGGGTTCAGGCAGCCATGGAAAGCAAACGGGCGAAATGCTGATGAAAATTGAAGAAATTGT
Source organism: Geobacillus thermoleovorans (assembly GCF_001610955.1). Classification (GTDB taxonomy): domain Bacteria; phylum Bacillota; class Bacilli; order Bacillales; family Anoxybacillaceae; genus Geobacillus; species Geobacillus thermoleovorans. Next base: position 3,051,308 of record NZ_CP014335.1, on the reverse strand, counting down.
CATGCAAGAAAAACCGGATTATGTGCTCGTCTATGGCGATACGAACTCGACGCTCGCCGGCGCGTTGGTCGCTTCGAAGTTGCACATTCCGGTCATCCACGTCGAAGCCGGGCTGCGCAGCTTCAACAAGCAGATGCCGGAAGAAATCAACCGCATCATGACCGATCATGTCTCCGAGCTCTTATTTTGTCCAACGGAGACGGCCGTGGAAAATTTACGAAAAGAAAATATTACGCGAAACGTCTGGAATGTCGGCGACGTCATGTATGACGCCATTTTGTACAACAAGGAGCTCGCACAGCGCCAATCGACGATTTTGGCTGATTTGTCGCTGGCGGAACAATCCTACTACTTGATTACCATTCACCGAGCGGAAAATACCGATGACCCCGACAAATTGAAAGCCATTTTGGCTGCTTTTGCGGACATCGACGGGACGAAAGTGTGGCCGATTCATCCGCGGACGCGGCATAAGCTTGAAGAGTACGGCTTGGACGCTTCGGCGATTCCAGGGCTTCGGCTGATCGATCCGGTCGGTTATTTGGACATGCTTCGGCTAGAGAGCGGCGCGAAAAAAATCATCACCGATTCAGGCGGCGTGCAAAAGGAGGCGTATTTCTTGCGCGTGCCTTGCGTGACGGTGCGCGAACAAACCGAATGGGTGGAAACGCTCAAAGGCGGGGCGAACATCTTAACCGGCACGGACCGCGAGAAGATCGTCGCGGCGGTCCACAAGGAAGTCGCCCCTGTTTATGCGGACGTCTTTGGCGATGGGCATGCGGCGGAGAAAATCGTGGCGGCGATCGGACAGCGATAAGGGTGCGTCGGCATGTTGGACGTGTTGATCTGGTTGATTGTTCTTGTCGCCTCCACCTTGATGTTTCGCTATGCAGCGGGGACGCTTTCATGGACGGCGCCGAATCTCGTGTCGATTGTGTACTATTACTCGTTCCTTCTGTCGAGCTTCATCGGCGCGCTGCTGATCGCATTGGGAATGGATGATTACTACATGATTCGCAAGTTGTTTCGGCCCGAGGAATACCGGCAGATCGGGTTTTTCGTCGTCAGCTTCGTTATGATCGTGTTCCCGCTGTCGATGGTGGTCGTTTCAAGGCTGTGCGGATTTGAAGCCAGGCAGGAGTTTCGCGCCTATTTGCAAAAGCCGCTTTCCCCGTTGGCCGGAGCGACGGGCAGCCAAGTGTTTTATGCGTTTTTGGCGCTGTCGCTGCTCAGTTTTGCCGCCATTGCGTATATGATTTGGAAAACGCCGACGATTCCGGTGTTTGCGCTCTTGACAGGGACGGATGAGAGCTTGGCTGCGTTGCGCATTGAGGCGTCGCGCCATTTTGCCGGAAACGTGCTCGTTCGCAATATTTTTGCCATTACGCTCACGCCGCTTTTGTCGTTTATCGCTTATTTGTTTGCCGAGCTGACGCACGAGTGGCGGTGGAAGCTGCTGTTTATCTGTCTGTTTGTCGGGGCGGTGTTCGTCAATGTGTATGATTTGGCCAAATCGCCGATTTTCTTTTATGTGATGATGTTTTTCCTCATTCGCATTTACATTGGAAAAACAAGGCTGTCGGCGGTGAAACTGGCGCTGTATGGGGGAGTGGGGGCGGCGGTGCTCGTCGGCATGTACATCGTCATTCAAGGGGTGCAAGATGCCACGACCTTTTTGTCTTACAACAAGGGCCCGATCGGCCGCATGATTTTGGCGCAAATCGCGCCGACGTTTCTTCATTTGAATTTGTTCGGCGAAGCGCTGCCATTTCTTTATGGAAAAAGCTTGCCCTCGATTTTAACAGGGTTGTTTGACGTCGAGAACGTCCGCTCCGCCCGCCTCGTGATGGCGCACGTGTTCCCGGAGCGGATCGAGGATGGAACGGGAGGGGTGCTCAATACGCTCTTTGTCGCTGAGGCGTATGCGAACTTTGGCTACGTTGGAATCGTCATCGGCACGCTGTATGTCGGTGTCGTGACGCAGCTGTTGTACATTGGGTTTCTACGGCTGCCAAAAAATCCTTTGTTTTTAAGTTTGTTCGTTTATTTTTCCATTAACATCCCCCGCACGCTCGTCGGTGGGTTCACCGATTTTTTGTTCAATCCGACCTGGGTGCTGCTCGTGGCGTTGTTTGGCGGAATGGCGTTATGGCTGCGGGTGCAGGGGGATTTACGGGCATGGTTTGCAACGAAAAGGCGAATCACTGATGAGGGATGAATGATGAAAACCGTATTGATTTATTACCCGTTTTCACTCGCCGCGGAACGAAACAGCGGGTCAAAGCTGCGGCCGTATGAAATGCATCAGGCGTTTTTGCGCTGGGGAGCGAAAGAGGGAGTGGACGTTCTTCTGATCGCCGGCACGTCAGCCGAGCGGGAGAAGCAATTTCAAGAGCTCCGCAGCCAAGGCAAGCTCGATGATGTCTGGTTTTGCTATATGGAAAACCAGACGATTCCGCTTTGGCTCACTGACCCAGGACACCGGCCGCAACGTCCGTTCGTCGACCGGGACGTTCTCCGCTACTTGAAAGCCCGCAACGTTCCGATCGGCGTCTTTTACCGCGACGTCTATTGGAAGTTTCCTGATTTGTATCCGCTCCGCGGTTGGAAAAAAGCGGCCATGCAAATGATGTACCGTTGGGAAGAACGGTTTTACGAGCGGTACTGCGATGTCATCTTTTTGCCGAGCCTCGAAATGGGAACATATGTCGCGATCCGCCGCCCGATGGTCGATTTGCCGCCGGGTGGGAAGCAAAAGCCGTTTCAGCGGTTCGGGACGGCGAAACAGCCGCTGAATGCCATTTATGTTGGCGGCATCAACAATGCCGACTATGGGCTTTTGCTCCTGCTCGAGGCGATTCGCTTGGCAAACCGCCGCAAGCCGCTTGTTTCGCTCACCGTCGTCTGCCGAAAAGACGAGTACGAGCGGCAGCCGCTTGCGGTGAAAGAAGAGCTTGCCGCCTTGCAAGTGCGCGTCGAGCACGTCAGCGGCGAAGCGCTCGACCGTTTGTATGCGGAGATGGATTTCGCCTTCATCCCGCGGCGGCGGAGCGAGTACAATGATTTTTCCGTTCCCGTCAAGCTGGTTGACTATCTGTCGAGCGGCCTGCCGATTGTCGCCACCGCTTGCTCAGCGCAAAAGCGGTTGATTGAAGCGGATGGGTACGGCGTCATTTGCGACGACAACCCGTCGTCGATGGCAGAAGCGATCGCCAAGATGGCGGACATGCTCGAGGAGTGCCGCTTGCGCATTGAGCAGACGTTTATGGCGAAACATTCGTGGGAAGCGAGAGTGGAAAAGGTGAAAGAAACGTTGGTGGGGGGCCTCCGATGAAAGTCGCCTTATTGGCTCCAAGCAAATCGATCCATACGCATAAGTGGGCCCGCTTTTACCAAACGCAAGGCATCGATGTGAAAGTCGTGACGTTTAAAGACCATTACGGGCCGGAGCAAGCGAAAGAAGTCGAGACAGTCGTGCTGCCGAAATGGCTGCCGGGGAAGTTGTCGTATTTTTCCACTGTCTTTTCATTAAAGCGGCTGCTCGCTTCGTTTCGACCAGATATTTTGCACGCCCATTATGCCTCCAGCTACGGGTTGATCGGGGCGCTTGCGGGGTATCATCCGTTTTACGTCTCCGTCTGGGGGCGCGACGTGTATCAGTTTCCGAATGCCAATCGTTGGAACCGACGGATGCTTGAATATACATTCCAGCGTGCGGATGTCATTTGTTCGACAAGCCGTGTGATGGCGAAAGAAACCGGAAAGTATACGGACAAACCGATCGAAGTGACGCCGTTTGGTGTTGATGTCGCCCGCTTCAAACCGTTGCCGAAACAGCCGAAACGGACCGTGACGATCGGCACGGTGAAAGCTCTTTCCGACAAGTACGGGATCGCCGATTTGATTCGGGCGTTTGCCATTGTGCACGAGCGGCATCCGCAAACGGAGCTGTTGATCGTCGGCGACGGGCCGCAGCGGAGTGAATATGAGGAGCTGTGCGCCCGCCTCGGCATCCAATCCGTGACGACGTTTGCCGGCAAAGTTCCGAACGAACAAGTGCCGCTGTATATCAATCAAATGGATATTTTCGCCGTGCCTTCGACTGAAGACAGCGAAAGTTTTGGCGTTGCCGCCGTCGAGGCGATGGCGTGCGGCGTTCCCGTTGTCGTCTCCAACGTCGGCGGGCTGCCGGAAGTCGTCCGTGAGGGAACAACGGGGTTGATCGTGCCGAAAAACAGTCCGGAAAAGCTGGCGGAGGCGTTCGAACGGCTGCTGCTTGATGAGAGGCTGCGGCAACGAATGGGGGAAAACGGTGTCAACCATGTCCATGAACATTACGATTGGACGGAAAATGCGATGCGCATGATCCGATTGTATGAGCAAACGTTGAAAGGCGGTGGAGGGAGTCGATGAGGAACAAAGCCGTCATATCAGCCGCCGCGGTTGGTGCTCGTTTGTTGCCGAAAGCGGAGGCTAAGTCGCGAAGCCGGCGGCTTTCCGTTGGCAAGCTCATGATGACCGTCGGTTCGCGGCAACGATTATACATCCAAGGACAGCGGGACGATGTCAGGGGGGCGTTTCCCCTTTTCCACGCCTCGTTTGCGCTCGCCTCTTGGCGCTCGAAATGGAACGTTCGTTTGCGATTTTTTGGGAAAGTGGTGTGGAGCGGGCCATGAGGATCATTTACCTATGCCAACACTTCCCGCCGGAAACAGGCGCACCGCAAATTCGTGTGTATGAGGTGAGCAAGGAGCTGATCAAACGGGGGCATCAAGTGGAAGTGCTCACGGCGTTCCCGCATCACCCGCACGGCGTCATCCCCAAGCCATACCGCGGCCTGTTTTATTTGTTCGAACAATGGGACGGCATTCCCGTTCATCGGACATGGATTTATCCGTCGCCAAAGGGGAGCTTTTGGAAACGGCTCGCTTCGTATTTTTCGTTTACGTTCAGCTCGTTTTATTCGCTGCTTGTGAAAGCGAAGCCGACGGATGTGATCATTTGCAATTCCCCGCCGTTGTTTTTAGGGATCACCGGGTACGTGGGCGCGAAGTTGAAACGGGCGAAGTTTGTTTTCAACGTCGCCGACATTTGGCCGGAATCGGCCGTTGAGCTCGGCATTTTGAAAAATCGGCTGTTCATCCGAATGGCGAGATGGCTCGAGCTGTTTTTATACCGGAAGGCGTGGAAAATCGCCGCCGCGACGGAAGGCATTCGCGATTATATGATTGAGCAAGGGAAGGCGCCCGAGGATGTCTTTTTATTGCCGAACGGCGTCAACACGGATGTGTTTCGCCCGCTGCCGAAAAACAAGAAGCTGCTTGCGGAATTAGGGCTCGAAGGAAAAGTGGTGTTTACGTACGCCGGAACGATGGGATACGCCCAAGGGCTCGATTCGGTGCTGCGGGCGGCGGCCATCGTCAAAGCAAAAGATGAACGGGCGCATTTCCTGTTTGTCGGCGACGGCCAAGAGCGAGAAAAGCTGATGGCGTTAAAAGAAGAGCTCGGCCTTGACAATGTGACGTTTTACGGATCCGTTCCGGTTGAGAAGATGCCGGAGATTTTCTCCATCACCGATTACAGCATCGTTTCGCTGCGCAACATCGATTTGTTTAAAGGGGCAAGGCCGTCGAAAATTTTCCCGGCGATCGCCACCGGAACCCCGGTGCTGTATTGCGGCGAAGGGGAGAGCGCTGAGATTTTAGAAACATATCATTGCGGGAAAATCGCTCCTCCAGAAAATCCTGAACAGATCGCTGCAGCGGTTCTCGAGTTGCTTTGCCTTCCGAGCGAGGAATACGAAAAGATGGCGGAAAATGGGCGCAAGTTGGCGGTGGAGCAATACTCATGGATTCGCATTGTCGACGATTTGCTTCACGCCCTTGGCGATGAAACAAAACGCGAATCCGTTTGGCCGACGGAACAATAAAAAAGAAAAGGGTGTCCCGCTCATAAGCAGGATGCCCTTTCCTTTATGTGAAAAGCGGCTATGTTTCCATTTGGAAAGATATTTTCCGACCGCGTCGGGAGTGTTGGAATGCGAGTGATGTTTTCCTTCACAATCGTCATGCTTTCACTCGAACGAGACTTCCGCCCCGCGGAAGTAATGCTCTAAAATTTGCTCCGCCGTCCATCCACGCTCGGCAAATGCTTTTGCTCCGTATTGGCTCATGCCGATCCGGTGCCCCCATCCTTTTCCAGTGACAGTGATCGAGCTAACCCCTGACGGCGAGGCGGAAAGCGGCACGATGCCATCCGTTGTTTGCACCTTGATTCCTTCGACGCCGGCGAGCGAAACCGTTCCGTTCCCTGTTTGGACGGAGTAAGATGACAAGGAAGAGGCGGCGATGTTGCCGCTGGCCGTTTGAATCGACACGGATGGACCGCTTTTTTGCACTTGAATGTCAAACCAGTTGGACGGCAAGATGCCGTAAAATTGATTGCCGTCTAGCGGGAACAGTTTGCGGATGGTCGTTTCATTGCCTTTCACCGTTTTTTCGCCTGCCGAGGTTTCAATCGTGACGGCACCCACTTCTCCGTTCGCGCCGGTTTTGGCGATCGAGACGTCGTATAAAACAACCGATGGATCGGTGAACCCGAACGAACGCAGCAGCACAGCTGGGGAGAAGATGAATGACCATCGGCTGTACGGCGATGATTCATACGGGTCATCGACGCTCGCCAAATATGGGTAGGCGGTTTGCGACGAGTTCCAGACGTCGCTTACATTGGCGGTTCTGCCGCCGCTTGTCGAGTGGTAATACGTTTCAATGATACTGCCATTATATTTCAGATACAATCCTCTTGTTGCATCCACTGCCGCGTTCGATCGTGGAGATTCTCCATCATATCCTTTATACGTCTGTGTGTTTGGATTGGTCGTCAAACTTGTTTTATGTTTATAGGCATAGTTTCGGGCCGCAATGGCTTGCGCCTTCAGCGCTTCGAGCGGCCAAGAGGCGGGCATCTCGCTCGGCACGACTCCTTTTAAATAATCTTCCATATCTAAAATATTGACAGCATACAAGACGTTGCTTTGCCGGCGAATGTCGACGCTGCCGCGATAACGGGTTTGATTCACTTTCACAAGCGACAACGGCGCAGCGCCGATCGTTTCTTGAATGGTAAATCCGGTGCTTGAAAAATCCGTCTTTCCATTGTACGTGACAAACACGGTCGAAGAGGAAGACTGAAATGTCAGATTTGTCCCGCTTGGCAGCGGGGTGATCGTCAACGTCTCTTTATTGACGATTTGATAGTTTCCTTCGACGGCGACTGTCACCGATGTCCCTTTATATAAAAGGACTTGCACGGGATTGTTGTACGTTTTCACCCCAGCGGCGTTCGACGCGGAAGGAGAGACGATGAGCAAAAACAGGCCGACGGCCAACCACGCCAATTTTTTCACCGTCTACTTCACCTCACCAAATTCAGCGGCCATCCAACCCCGACGCCCATCAGACAGTTGCACGTTGTACCATTTCTCCCCTTTGCTGTTGGTAAACGGCTGAATATAGACCATCTCTGTCCCTTTTGGAACGGTCGCAATAATCGGATAAGAAGTCGTCGCTCCTTTTCGAATATTGACCGCGGCCGTGGCGATGACGTGCTTGGTGCTGTCGCTGCTGACGGCGGATGTCGAGACATCGCCGGAATAAATCCAACCTTTCAACGATGAGGAGAGGATGATGTTGTACCACAATCCTTGGGAAGTAAGGTGCGCCCCGACCACTTGCAGTGAAGCCCCTGCCTGTTTATAAGTGATGACGCGGTAGCTCGTTGACGCTCCGCTGCGGACGGCCGCATTGTTTTTCACTACATAGACGACAGAAGGCAAAGAAGGCGAAGCGGGTTTGCTGGCAAGTTGTTGTTGAAGTTGTTGAATTTGTTGTTGCTGGGCGGCCAGTTGTGCTTTCAGGTTGGCAATGTCGTTTTTCATCGGGTTGAGCTGGGAAGTCACCCAGTCGACGCTCGCTAACACGACTTCTTCCGATGCTTTCATCGCCGATGGCGTAAACAAGAGGGCGCCTGCCGTCATTCCGAACGCCAGGCTGGCAGCAACGGCCCATTTGGCTTTTCGTTTCATCATGTTCATCTCCCCCGTTTTTGGATATGGAAAGAAAGGAGAATAATAGCTTTCCTAAAAGGCCGGTGAAAAACAACGGATTCGCTCGGTTCATGAGGAATCGCAAGGAATGAAAACGCGATGCTGCCATGTTTCTCAGTTTGACGAACTCCGTCGTAAAGCTTTGCAATCCGTTGCATTACCGGCCTTCTCATGCTATTATTCTCCGAACGCGAACAAACTAGAATTGGCTGAAATACTCTTCCAGTCCTTCGCGAATGCCGACGGCCGCTTTTTGGCGGAACGCTTTCGTTTTGAGCAGCGCCTCTTCATTTGGATTGGAGATGAAGGCGAGCTCAACGAGAATGCTCGGCAGCTCGTTTTTCCGGTTGACGTAAAAGTCTTGCGTTTTATGGCCGCGGTCATATGTTCCGAGCTGTTGGACAAGATGTTTTTGCACGATGGCGGCCAACTGCTCGCTTTTTGGCCCATTGAAGTTGCTCGATACGTTGTAGTACGTTGTCGTTCCGCGAGATGTCCGCGAGTACGAGTCGGCGTGAATGCTGATAAAGGCGTCGTAGTCGGAACTGTTGGCGATCCATGTCCGTTCAGACAGCTCCAAAAAGATGTCGGTGCTTCGCGTCAATTTCACGATCGCTCCGGCCCGCTCCAATTCTTCTTTTAGCAATAAGGCGGTGTCGAGAGTAATATCTTTTTCCCGCGTGCCGCCAGGGCCGATCGCCCCGGTGTCGTGCGCCCCATGCCCTGCGTCAATGATGATTTTTTTGCCCTTGAGTCCGGTCTCGAGAATTTTCAGCGCCAATCGGTCGCTGTAATGGCGAAGGGTGAACGTGTACCCCGGTTCAAAGGTGATGAGCAGGCTGCTGCCGTTCCACTCCACCGTTTGTATGCCTGGAATGTCGGTCGACGGGACTTCAGCGTAGGAAAACGAGCCGGTGATTTTCAGACGATTGCCCGGCAACAACGAATAGGAGACGCGGAAATTAGAAGTTTTTTTCCACGTCAAATAGGCATCTTCGTTGATGGTCGAAAACGTCGGTTCAACGAGACTATTTAAGGCGACGGTAGAGGTGCTTGATTCCTCCACCCATCCGCGGACGCCATTGGATGTTTCGACATTCAGCCATCCATGATATTCGTAAAGGACAGCAAGCCGCTCATTCGCTGCCAACGCCTTCAACGATTGATAGTTCGAAGATGCACCTCGGCGCAGCGGAGTGCCCGCCTGTTTGACGTATACGTAGGATGGGGCTTTTACTTCAAACACCGGCATCCATCCCGTTTTCCCCGATGCAGAGGTGACTTGCACCCAGTCGAACGGAGATGCTTCTGTCGTCTTCAAAACCGTGACCGTTCGGTTTTTCGCAATCCGCTCGATGACGGCGGCGCTCAACGAAGGTTCGGCAAACAGCGCCGCATTAGCGGTTGTCACCTGCTTTTGCATCCCCTGGCTGGCTGGTGGGGAAAGGTAGGATTTGGTTACGACCGTCTCGTGCACCCAGCCGAGCGTTTTTCCATTGAGGGACACTTTGTACCAAAGCGCTCCCGACGCATCTTTGGCGCTTGACAGGCTGTTCAGTTTGGTTCCTTTTTTCAGTTGGGTGACGACTTTTGCTTTTAAAGATGGAGCTTGCCGCACATTGGCGACCGAAACGCTGACCGTCAGCGGCTGGCCTGAGACGCTGGACGTATCCGAGACACCGCTTGGAACCGACATGGTTGATGACATCGTCAACACTTTTTCCGACACCCATCCCCGGACATGTCCGAGATCAACGCGGCACCAAAGTTCCTGACCATTTGTGACGAACAAATCGATCACTTTGACAGATTGACCGCGTGACACTGTGGCGACGGCGCGGTAATGGACGCTCGCCCCGCGGCGAACCGGGGAGGACTGCACAACGTTCATGAATGTCGGCAAAAGTGTCGGAAGCTGTTTGGGTATGTAGATCTGTTCCGTTTTCACCCATCCTTTGACTCCCGCCCACTCCGCACGCACATACTGTTCCCCGAGCGAATTGGTGAACTCGGCAATGATGGAGACGACATCGCCGTTAGACAGTGTTTTGACGACCGGATAGTAAGGGGATGCCCCCTTGCGCATCGCGATGTCGTTGGCGGCGATCACCGCACGCTTTCCGACGAGCATGGAAGGCGGTTGGTTGGAAAAGCTGTCCGCACGCGTCCAGCCGGTGACGCCTCCGTACTCGATGCGGTACCACGTTTCACCATAGGCATTTTGAAACTCGTCTATGACTTTCACTTGTTGGCCAGCGGGAATCGAACCAACGGACCGATATGAATCGGTTGCCCCTCTTCTCAGCAACGAGTCTTGCTTGGCGAACATCACGTTAGGGAAGGCGGAAGAGACATGCGCTTCAGAAAAGTCGTCTGCCCGCGCCCAGCCCGTGATGCCCTTATATTCGATGCGATACCACGTTTCGCCAGCAGCGTTTTGGAACTTGTCGATGACCTTTACTTGTTGGCCAGCGGAAATGGATTCGACGATTTGATAGGAATCCGTCGCTCCTCTCCTCAGCAAAGCGTTATGCTCAGCGACCATGAGTGTCGGTGAGGATGAGGACGGACTTCCATCGGCGGCCAAGGCGGCCGACGGCCACAGCGGGCAAGTCGCCAACAAGACGGAAAGAAGCGTTTTTTTCAAGGATTCGATCCCCCCTTTTTTCTCAAGTTTGCGTTTTCTATACTATCATAGCGAATTTTGCCGTTTTATCCAACCCGAATTCAGTCCTATTATGAGAAAAAATGAAAAGTTTTGTTGAAAAAGAGAGAAAAAAAGCAGAGGACATGAAAAGTTGTGTTCTTTCATCATCATTGCGGCATGATATACGCTGTAAATGGAAAAAGGCGCCCCATTGCTTTTGGGAGCACCTTCTTTGTGATCGTTAATTTTGGCTTTGTGTGGATGGTGAATCGCTGCGCGTGAGGGAGGCGTTGGACGTCTCGAGCGCTTGCCGCAGCGTTTCATTGATTGAGCTGACCGATTGCTCGTCGGGGATGTAGTAGTACACGCCGTTGATCGTTTCGTCGTATCCTTTCAAATGCAAATTTTCTACATCCGCGTTTTTCATTTTTTGATAGACATAGATGAACGACAACAAATCGGACGGAGGGATGTTCGTCCGCACGTGATCCCCTAAATCGGCGATGACGTCATCCAGCTTCGGCAGCGAGGTGATGGACGTGCTTTTGTCAATAATGGCGCGAATGACTTGTTTTTGCCGCTCGTTTCGGCCAAAATCGCCGCGGGGGTCCGATTTTCTCATGCGCACATAGGCGAGCGCTTCATTGCCGTTCAACTCTTGTTTGCCTTTATGGAACGTATGCCATTTGAGGGAGCCGGTCAGTTGGGCTTTGAATGTGAACGGAACATCCACCGTGACGCCGCCTAAGGAATCGACAATTTTCTGGAACCCGTCAAAATCGGTTGTCACGTAATAGTCAATCGGTACATCGATCAGCTCATTGACGGCTGCAATTGTCGATTGAATGCCGCCATGACTGTAAGAATGGGTGATTTTGTCTTTCCGCCCTTCGCTCGGGATGTAAACGCGCGTGTCGCGCGGAATGCTCAACAAATACACTTTGTTCGTCTTCGGATTGACGGTCAAAAGCATGACGACATCAGACCGCCCCTCCTCGTCGTGGTACTGGTTTTCCACTCCGACTAACAGAACGGTAAATGGGTCTTTGCGCATCTCAATGTTTCTTGCCGGCTTGCCTGATGGATCAAGCGCTTGATAAATTTTGCTTGACGCCTGTTTCGTCTCGGAGTAAATATTGTAGCCAAAGGCGCCGACACCCCCGAGCAAAAGAAGAAACACGAGCAAAAATAATCGGCGGAGCCGCTTTTTTTTCTTTCGCTTTTTCACCGTTTTTCTTGTATGATTCATCGTTTAACCCTTCTTTCCTTTACGGTGTCGTTTTAGGAAGACGGAAGCAACCGTTCGGCATACTCCATCGCTCCCGCCTGAATGTCCGCCCTTCCGTTTGTCAGTTCGGTCATCCACTCGCCGAACGAAGACTGGCCGTCCTCGGGAACGAGAACATCAAACGTGACGCGGTCGGCATATTGGATATTTTTAATAGTATATACGGAAGAGCGCAGCTCATTTTCCACCTTCCCAAGCCACGGGTAGTCGATCGTAACATGCATGACGCGCATGAGCCGACGCTCGACGATGCCGGCGGCGTTCAGCCCCTCGGAGACGGCGCGGCTGTAAGCGCGCACCAACCCGCCCGCGCCGAGCTTGATGCCGCCAAAGTAGCGGGTGACAACGGCGACGGTGTCTTTCACCCCTTTTTTCTTCAGCACCTCAAGCATGGGCACCCCTGCGGTGCCGCTCGGCTCGCCGTCATCGTTCGCTTTTTGGATTTGGTCATGCTCGCCGATCAAATAGGCGGAGCAGTTGTGGGTGGCATCCCAATGCTTCTTCTTGATTTGTTGAATAAAGGCGACGGCCTCTTCCTCGGTTTCAGCGCGATTGATATAGCAGATGAACCGTGATTTTTCGATCACGATCTCGCGTTCGCCGTATCCTTTGACCGTGTAATATGTTTGCAACAAAGCAAAACACCTCAACATACAAAAAACGCGAAAACGGTTTAATTTTGTTCATTTTTTTGCATGAATGGCTAGCGCTCTACTCTAATTATGGTAAACTGAAAATAAAAGAGCAATAGATAGGGCATGCTTTTATTATTATAAATCGACAACTTTTTTCCTTCAAACAAATTTTGCTGGCGCCCATGCGCACCGCTTGGCAGCGCTGTTGGAGGTTGGCAAATGGCTGAGGCAAAACAGTGGGACGTGAAGCAATTAGATCGGATTGTCGAAAAAATGATCGACACCGTTCAACACAGCAAAGACGAAATTTTCCGCATCGGGGAGCAGTCGCGTCAAGAGCACGACCATTTGCTTCGCGAACTCGAGGAGGTGAAGCAGCTGACCGTGCAGGCGATCGAAGAAGCGGATCAGCTGGAAATGAAGGCGCGTCAGGCGCGCCGCCGCCTGTCGGAAGTGAGTCAAAACTTTTCCACCCACTCGGAGCAAGATATTCGCGAGGCGTATGAAGCGGCGCATGAGTTGCATATGAAGCTGACGATGGTGCGCGAGCGGGAGAAACAGCTGCGGCTGCGCCGCGACGAGCTCGAGCGGAGATTGGCGAGCCTTGCGCAAATTATCGAACGCGCCGATTATTTAGTTGGACAAATTACGGTCGTGCTCCACTACTTAAACAGCGATTTCCGCCAGGTCGGCGAGCTTATTGAAGGAGCGAAGCAAAAGCAGGAATTTGGGCTGAAAATCATCGAAGCCCAGGAAGAAGAGCGGCGGCGGCTGTCGCGGGAAATCCATGACGGCCCGGCGCAGCTGCTCGCTCACGTCCTTCTTCGGTCTGATTTGGTCGAAAAGGTGATCAAAGAGCGAGGGACAGAGGCGGCGATCGCCGAGATTCGTGATTTTCGCAAAATGGTGCGTTCGGCTTTGTCCGAAGTGCGCCGCATCATTTACGATTTGCGGCCGATGGCGCTTGATGATTTAGGATTGGTTCCGACGCTAAAAAAATACTTGCAAACGACCGAAGAATATAACAAGGGAGTCCACATTTCCTTTGTACATATCGGCGAAGAAATTCGGCTGCCGTCGCGGATGGAGGCGGCCGTGTTTCGGCTTGTCCAAGAATCGGTGCAAAACGCCTTGAAGCATGCCGAAGCGCGCCATATCGACGTCAAAATGGAAGTGACGTGCCACCATCTGCTTGTCAGTGTCAAAGACGATGGCAAAGGATTTGATCCATCGGTCAAAAAAGAAAATGCGTTCGGCTTGATTGGAATGCGGGAGCGGGTGGAGCTGCTCGGCGGCACGCTCGACATCCGCTCAAAGATTGGCAGCGGAACGACCGTGTTCATTCGCGTTCCGCTCGACCGTTCGACTGACAAAACGAACAAGGAGGAAAGGAAACGATGAAAACACGCATCGCGATTATCGACGATCACCAGCTGTTTCGCGAGGGCATCAAGCGCATTTTGGAATTTGAGGGCGATTTTGAAGTCGTGGCGGAAGGAAGCGACGGAAGCGAAGCGCTTTCAATCGTCGAAACATACCGACCCGATTTGGTGCTGATGGACATTAACATGCCGGACATCAACGGCGTTGAGGCGACGAAACAGCTGATTGAAGCTTACCCTGATACGAAAGTCGTCGTGCTGTCGATTCATGACGATGAAAACTATGTCATGCGCGCCTTGCAGACGGGAGCGACCGGGTATTTGTTGAAGGAGATGGACGCCGATACACTCATTGAGGCGGTGAGAATCGTCGCGGAAGGCGGTTCGTACTTGCATCCGAAAGTGACGCACAACTTGATTCGCGAATACCGCCGATTGACGACGGAAAAAGGCGGCGCAGTGGTTAAGCAGGAGGTGCGCCGCCCGCTTCATTTGCTGACGCGGCGCGAGTGCGAAGTGCTGCAGCTGTTGGCTGACGGCAAAAGCAACCGCGCCATCGGCGAGGCGCTTTACATTAGCGAAAAAACGGTGAAAAACCATGTCAGCAGCATCCTGCAAAAGTTAAACGTCAACGACCGGACGCAAGCCGTTGTGGTTGCGATCAAAAACGGCTGGGTGGAAGTGCGCTAATGGCAATGCCCCCTTCGTTTCCGCCTATTGTCAGCGGATTGGATGGGCGTCTGGCGGCTGGTGTTGAGGGGATCGAGGCAGCGATGCTTCGTTGTTGGTGTGTCCGTGGTGAGGACAAGCTGTTTTGTAGTTGGCGGCAAGCGGCTTTGTTTAGGTCCTTGCGGTGCGCTATCCCCCATTTGGATTCGTAGTGGTGGGCGGTTTGTCTTTTTGGTATAATGGAAGAAAATTTGAAATCAGGAAGGAATGGCGTTCGTGAAAACGGCAATTGTCACCGACAGCACGGCCTACTTGCCGAAAGAGGTGCGCGAGAGGTTGGGCATTCGCCTGATTCCGCTCAGCGTCATTTTCGGGAATGAGACGTACCGCGAAGAGATTGATATGACGGCCGATGAATTTTTTGCCAAAATCAAGCAGCATCCGACGTTGCCGACGACGTCCCAACCGTCGGTCGGTGAGTTTGTTGACTTGTTCACCGCCATTCGCGAGGAAGGATACGAGGCGGTCGTCAGCATCCACCTCTCAAGCGGCATCAGCGGCACGTACCAAGGGGCGGTCACGGCAGGGACGATGGTGGACGGATTGCGTGTTTACGCATACGACTCGGAAATCAGCTGCATGGCACAAGGGTTTTATGCGATCGAAGCGGCGGAAATGGCGCAGGCGGGGAGGTCTCCTGAGGATATCATCGCTCGCTTGGATGAAATGAAACAAACGCTGCGCGCCTACTTTATGGTCGATGACTTGGCCCATCTGCAGCGGGGCGGACGGCTGACCGGGGCGCAGGCGTTCATCGGCGGCCTCTTGCAAATCAAGCCGCTTCTTCGCTTTGAAAACAAAGTGATCGTGCCGTTTGAAAAAATCCGCACGCGCAAAAAAGCGATCCACCGCATCGAAGAGCTGTTCGCCGAAGATGCGGAAAAGGGTGTGCCGCTCAAAGCCGCCATCATCCACGCCAACCAGCCCGATGAAGCGCACCGCTGGCGCGATGAGCTGTCCGCCCGCTATCCGCACGTCGAATTTTCGATCAGCTATTTTGGCCCCGTCATCGCCACGCACGTCGGCGAAGGCGCGCTCGGGTTGACGTGGTATCAGCCTTAAGCCGAGGCCGCAAAGCGCCGTCTCGAGGCTCTACAGCCAAGCGCAAGGCGGAACGGTGCGCTCCGCCTTGCACGGCGGCGGATTCTCGTTTCCGCTGTATGGTCGATCAAGATGTTTCCGTCTTCCCGTTTGGCGTTCATGGGACGAAATGATCCGAATGAGTTTTGGGCCATGTTGATGCTATTCATAGTGGATGCTATTTCATATAATGTTTTTATCGATTTCCTCATCCAACTTCAATGCGCTTGCCATTCTCCTTCGGCGGTATTCTCCATAACTGCCCGCAGTTGACGAATTCATCTGTGACAAACATAAGAGCGAGAAAACCTATTCCCTTTAGGTGTGGGGAATGTCAAATTCGTCAGCTGCATCGTCTTCTTCTCCTCTCTCCACTTTATGAAACGGGCGGAGATGTGGGGCTGGCCAAACTTGTCGAACCGTTTTCCTTTCCTGAAAAATTTGTCGCTATTTCCCTGGGAATGTTGTCGAAACACGTTATTGATCGGCTCCATGACTCTCCTGTGAATCTTCGCTGTCGTCATGTTTCGCCGCATCCATTTCTTTCGAAGGCCGATATGTCGTGAAAAAGACGGTCAAACCACATCCTTATTCCATTTGGAAAGGCCTTTTCATCTCCACTTTCTTTTCTAGCGGAATGTTGCTGTTTTGCGCATGACGCCCATTTTTCACCATCTTTCTAACTTTTTACGAAAAAGAACGCCGTCGATCGCTCTTCCTGTACCTTTATGCGCTTCAAGCCTCTCAACTTGGGGAGAGAGGGTTTTTGCCGCGTCATCTGCTCTTCTTGCCTCTCAGCTGGGGAACGTGCTTTTCATACGTTCAAAAGGAGTGATGCTTCTTGTGCATCCAACAACCATCTTGTGTTCCACACCTCGTTTCATGGTTGAACGGCCAGCGCCTCCCACGCGAACAACTGCCGTTTTCTGATGAAGAAATCAAAGCCGCGGTGCAAGCCGGTTGGGTTCACGAACATCCCGGCCTCATCAAAACATCAAGCGGCTGGCGCTGTGTGCGCTGCGGGAATGAAGATGCGCGTCTTTTTGCATCGTTTCCATGCGCCCGCTGCGGATCGGATTGCGCGTATTGCCGCAAGTGTCTCGTGATGGGGCGCATCAGCTCCTGCACTCACCTTGTGCACGTGACGATGCCGCTTCCGTCCGAGCGGCACGAGGCGCCGCTTGTTTGGGATGGGACGCTGTCCGCCGCTCAGGAGGATGCCGCTATGGCTGTCAAACAGGCCGTGCTCGATCGAAGCGAACTGCTCGTTTGGGCCGTATGCGGCGCAGGGAAAACCGAGATTTTGTTTCCCGCCATCGCCGCCGCGCTCGAGAAGGGCTGGCGCGTTGGCCTCGCCACGCCACGGACCGATGTTGTCCGCGAGCTTGCTCCCCGCTTTCGCCAAGCGTTCCCGTGCGTTCCGCTCGCTGTTTGGCACGGCGGAAGCGAAGAGCGCGGGCGGATCGCTTCCTTGGTCCTCTCAACCACCCACCAGTTGCTGCGGGCTTACCGCGTCTTTGACGTTATGATCGTGGATGAAGTCGATGCCTTTCCATATTCTGTTGAGCCGATGCTCCAATACGCCGTCAGTCAAGCGCGGAAAGAACAGTCGAGCCTCATTTATTTAACCGCCACCCCATCGCGTGCTTGGCAGCTTGACATCACAAGAGGCAAACGGAAAGCTGTCGTCATCCCCGCCCGCTACCACGGCCGTCCGCTTCCCGTCCCCGTGTTCGAATGGTGCGGCAATTGGCGCAAACGGTTAGAGCGCGGCCGCTTGCCCGAAAACGTCCTTGCGTGGGTTCTCCATCGTTTGGCGCAGGGAAAACAAGCGTTTTTGTTCGTTCCCCATATCGATGAGCTTGAAGCTGTCACCCGCCTCTTGCAGCGCGTCGATCCCCGCATCGTCGGCGTTCATGCCGAAGCCCCAGACAGAGCCGAGCACGTTCAGGCATTTCGCGATGGGCGCGTGCCGCTGCTCGTCACAACGACGATCCTTGAACGGGGAGTGACGGTGCCGAACATCGATGTCGCCGTTCTCGGCGCCGAAGACCGCATCTTCACGGAAAGCGCTCTCGTGCAAATCGCCGGCCGCGTGGGCCGCCACGCCGTATTTCCGGATGGCGATGTCCGCTTTTTCCATCACGGAAAAACGAATGAGATGGTGCGGGCGCGCCGCCACATTGTACGCATGAATGAGACAGCAAAGAAAAGGGGGTTGCTGCATCGATGAACTGCCTCCTTTGCCATTCTCCGTACAACCCGATCGCGAGCTGGCGCCAGCTTCTTTTCCTCGAAGACCTTGACGTCCTTTGCCCACGCTGCCGCGGGTCGTTCAAACTCATTGACGGCCGCCTTTGCGAGATGTGCGGCCGCCCGCTCGAGGAAGCCAAGCCATCGCTGTGCGCCGACTGTCTCCGGTGGCAGGAAGATGAACAATGGGGGAGGGTGCTCGTGAAAAACCGATCTGTGTATATATACAACGACTGGATGAAAGACGTCGTCGCCTTATGGAAATTCCGCGGCGACTATGTCATCGTCGAGGCATTCCGCCGTCCGTTTTCCCAAGCGTTTCGCCGACATTTCGGCCGCGATTGGCACATCGTCCCAATCCCGCTGAGCCCCGAACGGCTGTATGAGCGCGGCTTCAACCAAGCGGAAGCGCTCGCCCGCCTGCTTCCGTTTCCGTGTTTCCCTTGGCTTTCTCGCAAGCATTCCGAAAAACAATCGAAAAAATCGCGCCGTGAGCGGCTCGAGACCGACAACCCGTTTTTTCTCTCCGGACATCCGCCGATTGACGGAAAACGAATCGTTCTCATCGATGACATTTACACGACGGGCATCACCGTCCGCCACGCGGCCCTTGTTTTGCTTGAAGCGGGGGCGGCAGAGGTGGGGGCGTTGACGCTAGTGAGGGCGTGAGTGGGCTAAACATTTGCCTGAGGGATGCCGATATAAACAGTGGTAACCGATCGAGCGGAGAGTGAACAGAGATGGAAGTTCGTAACATTTTTGTGAAGCAAGCGATGATCGCGCCTGACCAGCCAGTTGTGTTGCAAAAAGGTGAAACGTATGACGCGGTGGTCAAGGAGAAAAAAGGTGACGAAGCGGTCGTCCATCTCAAAGGAACGGATGTACGGGTTCGGACAGAAGGAGAGTGGCCACAGGAAGGGCGTGTGACGATCAAGGTCGTCGGTGAACAAGCGGGAGTCCCTGTGGCGCGAATCGTTCCCCGCCCGCCACAAGAGGCGAATGAACAAGCGGTTCGTTTTTCTGCCTCTGAACCGTTATCGACCGAGCTAAGGCAGGTCGACGCTTGGCTGCAAAAACACGGGCAGCCGCTCACGAAAGAGATCGTTTCCACCTTGCGAACGTTTTTCGCCGAAGCTCCAGGCACCGTAGAGCAAAAACTCGATACCGTCCGCGCGGTCATCAATAAGCATTTAGAACTGACGAACGTTCATCTTGCGGCCGTCCATGAGGCGCTGCATGGGAAGCCGCTCGGAGAGAGGCTCGTAGATATGGTAGAGGAGCTTAAGGTGAATGAACAAAAGAAAGTCCGCGTTTCCATGGAAGGAAAATTGGACGACAGTGCGTCAACTTCTATGTCCCTTGTTGGTTCTCCACAAGAATTCGTTCAACAATTGCTGCAACGATTAACAGCTCTTTTGTCCGAACCGCATCAAAAGGCAAACGGCACAGAGATGATGCAAGCGATCAATTTATTGCGCGACAAGGTTCTTCATGCCATCGAGCAACTGAAAAAAGAGCCGCATCTTGAACAAGTGCTTGACTTGATTCAAAAGGAGATTGGAGAAGGAGTTCAGATTCATCCTGCCTGGAGGCAGGCGTTCAACGAAGCATTGACAGAAGTGCGCCAGTTGATGGAAAACGGAAGAGAGCTTGCTGCCCGGAAATCGTTATTCGATATGTTGAGTGACATGGAACAAACCCTTTCTTCGGGATCATTGGACCATGTTCCGCTTAATGGAACATGGATGCAAGTGAGTGTGCCGATGCAAACGAAAGACTTTCTCGTGCAAACGGTCACAGCCAAAATGGCACAGGCGTCCCGTGACTTTCAGATTGTGAAGCGCAATGTGATGCGCCATTTGGAGACGGTGCTGCACTGGGCGGAACAAAGAGGACAAGCCGCCCGCTTGCAGGCAAAACAGTACTTGGAAAGCGCAATTAAGCAGTTGGACAACGTCATTTTAAAAAGTGATTTGATGCTGTTTACGGACATGGCGACGGAAAAGCAGCTGATGAAGGCGAGCTCCCAGCTGGCTGAAGCGAAAAAGCGGCTTCGTCAAGGGGATGAGCAAGGCGCTCGAAAATTGGTCAATGGGGTAAAAGAGACCCTTGCGAATATGGAACTGAAACTTTCCGAAGCAAAAGTGAAGCATTTTGTGGTTGGGTTGGGCGAACCGCAGGAAGATGCGTCCAAAGCATTTCTCCGGCACATAAACGAAGCGACGCAGCCGTTCGTTGACGGCCCATCAGCACGGCAACTGTTTGAAGCATTCCGACGGTTTGGTTTTACCCACGAGTATGAGGCGGCTGAATCGTTCGTGCAAAAAGGTGCGGACGAGGAAGGAACACTGCAAAATATGAAGGCGGCGCTCTTGCAGCTTGTGCAAAGCGAAAATGAACCCATCGCGCGCCAGTCGGTGCAAGCGCTGGCCAATTTGACTGGCCAACAGCTGTTGAACCGCTGGGACGCAGGAGTGGGCATGCAAAGCCTGTTCTTCTCCTTGCCGTTGCGATGGCAAAATGAAGTGCGGAACGTCAACGTCTATGTCAACGCCCGCCAAGATGGCGAGCGAATCGATTGGGAAAACTGTCAGCTGTATTTCTTGCTGGAGACGAAAAAACTGGGAGACCTCGGCATTTTGCTTCAAGCCAATGAGCGAAGCTTGTCCGTCACCCTTCGCAACGACCGCGATGACTTTGCCCAAAAAGCCGCGCCGTTCATCGATATGGCGAAAAAGCGATTGGAGGAGATCGGCTACCACGTCAAAATGGTCAACATCACAAAGCTGACGAATGAAACGAAGCGGCAGGAAGAAGAAAAACGGGTGCCATCCGTTCGCCTGTACGGACCGTTTACGGAAAGAGGGTACGATTTCACGATATGATGGCGCAATATTTCAATCAAAAAAAACGAAAGCAAATGACTGGTCCGACGGCGGCCGTCATCCGGTATGACGAATCGTCGGGCCAGTCGCCGACTGTCGTCGCCCAAGGAAGCGGACATGTGGCGCAGAAAATCATTGAACTGGCGAAACAGCATCACATCCCGATTCAAGAGGATCCATTGCTCGTGCAAAACTTGCTTCAGCTTGATCTTGGCGACCGCATCCCGCCGCAATTGTATGCGGTCATCGCTGAAATACTCATTTTAATTCAGGAATTTGAAAAAAATCACTAAACATGCCTGAAATAACGACCGATATAAAAATGGGGGTAATACATAGTGGATTTTTTTACAGAAGAATGGATTTACCAAAAAAACTCGCAACAGCTGACGGCATTGTTATATGAAGGATTGATGGAATGTTTGGAAGAGGCCATCACGGCCCTTGAACAAAAAGACTATTGGAAAGCGAACAAACAGCTGCAAAAAGGAAACGACATCCTTCGCCGCCTCGGCGTTGGATTGCGCTATGACGCGGGCATCATCGCCCATCAGTTGGATGCGCTCTACAACTATATGGCTGAGCGCCTCATCGAGGCGAATATGAAAAAAGACGTGAAGATTGTTCAGGAAGTGTGGCAATTAACGACTACGATCGCCACCGCGTGGAACGAGGCGCTGAAGAGCGGCGCCTCCCCCGCGCAAACGGTGCGAAAGCCCAAAACAGCAGAGTATGAGCAGTTCATCGCCTATGAGCAATCTTAAGCAAAGGAGTCGGTTTCGATGCGAATCAACCATAACATTCAGGCGCTCAACGCCTACCGCAATTTGGCGGCCAATCAATCGAGCATTTCGAAAAACTTGGAGCGCCTCTCCTCCGGCTTGCGCATTAACCGTGCGGCTGACGACGCGGCGGGGCTTGCCATTTCGGAAAAAATGCGCTCGCAAATTCGCGGCCTGCAGATGGCGGAACGGAACGCGCTCGATGCGATTTCGCTCATTCAAACGGCGGAAGGGGCGTTAAACGAAGTCCACAGCATCCTGCAACGGATGCGCGAGCTGGCTGTGCAGGCGGCGAATGGGACGAACCAAGATACGGATCGCGAAGCGCTTGACAGCGAGTTTCAGCAGTTGATTGAAGAAATTGACCGTATTGGGCAAGATACGCAATTTAACAAAATGAATATTCTTGCTACTGATCAAAATATCGATATCCAACTTGGAGCCAACAATGGGCAAACGTTGACATTATCTTGGAAACAGCAATTGAAAAACTCTCTTGGCGAGGATGCTACAGACATTAGCAATTTAAATATTAAAACGATTACTGATGCCCAGAATGCGATCACAACATTGGATAATGCCATCATCTCCGTATCCAAATCCCGTTCTAAGATGGGGGCTTACCAAAACCGCCTCGAGCATACCATTAACAACTTGACAACCGCGAACGAAAACTTGACCGCCGCCGAATCCCGCATCCGCGATACGGATATGGCGATGGAGATGGCCGAGTTTACGAAAAACAACATTTTGACGCAGGCGGCGCAGGCGATGCTCGCGCAGTCGAATCAGCTGCCGCAAGGGATTTTGCAGCTGTTGAAAAGTTAATTGAATCCGCGTTGGGCGGGGCATAAACGCCTCGCCCTTTTGCTATGATTGTGCGATAATGGGGGTAGCGAGAGGTGATGACGATGGAAGTGCAAAAAGTAACGCGCGCTGGGCTGGCGAACGTGAGCCGCAAGGATGACGTCCCGATGGAATCGGTGTCCTTCACCGAAGTCATGGCGAAAACGCGCCACAACGTCGTATGGGAGCGGATCAACGAACAAGTCCGGCAAATCGAGGAGCAAGGGAAAAAGCTTGCCGAGTCGCGGACGGTTGAGGATTTGCGCAAATATAAGCAGCTCGTCAAGTCGTTTTTGGACGATGCGGTGAAAAACGGTCTGCAGCTGGAAGAACAGCGCGGCTTCAGCCGCGGCGGGCGGGCGCGCATTTATAAGCTCGTGAAGGAAGTCGATCAAAAGCTCGTTGAACTGACGAATGAAGTGCTGCAAAAAGAACAGCGTGGACTCGAGATTTTGCGGCTTGTCGGCGAGATTCAAGGGCTGATCATTAATATTTACACATGACGGAATCGTTTAAGAGTACAAGATCGATTCCGCAATGTTGCGTTGGTCATCAATATTGACAGATTATCGATCTGCTTGCGGCTGTGGAATATGTTCAACGGCGCCGCATGCAGGGACGCGTCACTGACAGGAGGGGCGGTGTTGGCGACGAGTTGGTGACCACCAGGCGGGCGCCATTATTCAACCTAATAAGTTTTTATACGGCGGCTTCATAGGCAATGATCGGGAGGGATCCACGATGGCGGAACTATCCAATTGCTCGAAGTGCGGGCGGTTGTTTGTCAAATTATCGACGCGTGATGTATGCGAATCGTGCCACCAAGAGGAAGAGCGGCAGTTTGAGCGTGTCTACGCGTTTTTGCGCAAACGGGAAAACCGCACGGCGACGATGGCGCAAGTTGTTGAGGCGACAGGGGTGGAGGAGAAGCTGATCATCAAATGGATTCGCGCGGGGCGGCTGCAGCTCGTCCATTTTCCAAATCTCGGCTACCCTTGCGACTCGTGCGGAGCGATGATCCGTGAAGGGCGGCTGTGCGCCAAGTGCCTTGGCCAGCTGCAAGCCGACTTGCGCCGGGCGGAGGGGAAAAAGGAAAAAGAAGATCGTCCCCGCCATGCCACTTATTACACCCAAGACTATCAAGAACGCTAAACATTTCCGTCAACGTTCCGATATAAACAATAGCCAAATGCAAACAAGCGCCGGTCAAGCGAGGTGAATGTGATGAAAATCCACCATATTGGACCGATGGGCGTCAACCCGTACCAGCGTCAGCTCGCCAAAACGGAGCGGCTGGCGACGGAGAAGGCGCCTAGAGATCAAGTAGAAATTTCGAAAGAAGCGAAAGAGCTGCAAGAAGCGGCAAGCTGGGAACAGGCGCGGCAGGCGAAATTGGATGAGCTGCGCCAACAAATTGAAAACGGCACATACCAAGTCGACCCGCGGGCGGTCGCCAAGCGGATGATCGAGTATTATCGAAACCATCGATAAAGGAAGCGGATCGTGATGACGTTTGCGGCACTCATCCATCTTTTGCGGGCGCATATCGAGCTGCATGAAAGCTTGCTGGCGCTTTCGCGGCGGAAAACGGAAGCGTTGAAAAAAAACGATATCGAGGCGCTGTCGGCTTTGCTTACGGATGAACAAAAGCATATTTTGGCCATCCGTCAACTCGAAGAACGGCGGCGGCGCTGGCTGAAAGAGGTGCTCGGCGATGAAACGGTGACAATCGCCCAATGCGAGGCGATGGCGAAAGGCAAGGAGCGCGAGGAATTGCGTGAATGCCGTGAGCGGCTGAAACAGGCGGTGAACGCGGTGGCGGAAGCGAATGAGTTGAACCGCCAGCTCATTGAGCAGTCGCTCCAGTTTGTCACCGCCATGATCGAGACGTTCACCCCAACGCCGTCCACTTACAGCCGCACGCAAGGGTACGCGCCATCGCCAGACCGCCCGCTGTTTGAATCGAAAGCGTAAGGGGGAGAACGATGCTCTCGACATTCCACGGATTAGAAGCCGCTCGGCGCGCCATGATGGCCCAGCAAGCGGCGTTGTATACGACAGGACATAACATCGCCAACGCCAATACGGAAGGGTATACACGGCAACGCGTCCAACTCAAGGCGACGCCGCCGTTTCCGACGCCCGGGCTCAACCGCCCGAACATCCCAGGGCAAATGGGGACAGGGGTGGAAGCGTCGTCGGTCGAACGGGTGCGTGAATATTTCCTCGACATCCAATACCGCGGCGAAAACAGCAAACTCGGCTATTGGGAAGCGCGCGCGGATGCGGTGTCGAAGATGGAAGACATTATGAATGAGCCGTCCGACAGCGGACTAGCGAAAACGATGGACCAGTTTTGGCAGGCGCTTCAAGATTTGAGCACCCACCCGGAGAACGAAGGAGCGCGCTCCGTCGTTCGCCAGCGCGGGTTAGCGGTCGTCGAGACGTTCCATTACTTGTCAAATTCCTTGGCGCAAATCCGCACGGATCTTGGCACGCAAATCGGTACGACGGTGACGGAAATCAATTCCCTTCTCAACCAAATCAGCGCA
This sequence comes from Geobacillus thermoleovorans, assembly GCF_001610955.1. Lineage (GTDB taxonomy): Bacteria > Bacillota > Bacilli > Bacillales > Anoxybacillaceae > Geobacillus > Geobacillus thermoleovorans. The sequence goes on along the minus strand of NZ_CP014335.1, from coordinate 3,026,122 downwards.
TTGAATGAACGGATCGCCGAAATCGAGCCGAACGGCTATTTGCCCAACGACTTGTACGATGAGCGCGATCGGTTGATCGACCAGCTGTCGCAATATATGGAGATCGGTGTGGAAAAGCATCCAACTGGCGGAAACGCCTTGCCCATGGCGGAAGGAACGTACGATGTTTACGTGATGAACGGGAGCGCGAAAGTGTATCTCGTTCAAGGCCGAACGGCGTCTGTCGTGTCGTTTTCCGATGGCAGCGATGTCGACGGCGACGGGGTGAAGGAGATGCCTCCCGATCTAGGCATCAATACGCTCGATGTCAGCGGGACGACCGTTTCCTTTTTCTCTCTTCCGAACGGCAAATTGCGCGGGCTGATCGAAGGATACGGCTATCAAACAGGAACCGACGCCAGCGGCCAGCCGATCGTCAAAGGGCTGTACCCAGACATGCTGGCGAATTTGGACAAGCTCGCCTACACGTTCGGCAAGGTGTTCAACGACGTTCATCAACAAGGCTACGGGCTAAACGGGAGCACGAATCACCCGTTTTTTGGCGGGATCGGCGCGGTGAGCGGCGCGGCGAACACGATCAAACTCGCCGCCGACATCGACGATTTGGCGAACATCGCGGCGTCAACGAAAAGCGGGGAAACAGGGAATGGCAACAACGCCATCAACCTCGCCAACGTCCGCAGCCTGCTTCTGTCCAATGCGACCGTTTCGCTGCAAGACGGCATCTCCGTCAACTTGGCCTCCCTGAATTTGCCGCTTTCCTCAGGCACGGTCGAAACGAACTACCAAGGCTGGATCGGACAGCTTGGCGTCGACGGTGAGCAGGCGAACCGGATGAAAAGCAATAGTGAAATTCTGCGCCAGTCGGTGGAGGAAAAACGGCAGTCGGTCAGCTCCGTGTCGCTGGATGAAGAGATGATGAACATGATCAAATTCCAGCACGCCTACAACGCCGCGGCGCGTCAAATTACGGTGATTGACGAGATGCTCGATAAACTCATCAACGGCATGGGCGTCGTTGGAAGGTAGGTGAACGGTGATGCGTATTACGCAAAGCATGTTGGCGAATAATATGTTGAAACAAATCACCCGCAGCTACGAAAAGTTAGATCAATATCAAACCCAGCTTTCGACGGGGAAAAAAATCACCCGCCCGTCCGACGATCCTGTTGTGGCGATGAAAGGAATCGCCTACCGTTCGAATTTAGCCGAAGTCGAGCAGTTCAAACGCAATTTCTCGGAAGCGTACAACTGGGTCGAAAACTCTGATTCGGCGCTTGACAAGGCGACGCAGGCGCTGCAGCGCATCCGCGAGCTCGTCGTGCAGGCGAGCAACGACACATACGAAGAAACGCAGCGCCAGTCGATCGCCAAAGAAGTGCGCCAGCTCACCGAACATTTGGTCACGATCGCCAATACGAAAGTCGGCGACAAATACATCTTTAACGGCGCGAAAACGACGGAGCCACCTGTTACTGTGAACCCGGACGGCACGATTTCCGTGTCGACGAACAGCCAACAGCTGAACATTGAGCTCGCCAAAGGCATTTACATTCCGGTCAACATTCCGCCGAGCACAGCGTTCGGGGCGGGCAGCGGATTGTTTTCCGACTTGCAAAACTTGGCCGCTTCCCTCGAAAATCCGAGTACGACCGGTAATGATTTAACGGGCTATTTAGACAAACTCGACAGCCATTTGACAAATTTGCTCGGCGTCCGCGCCGAACTCGGCGCGCGCATGAACCGGATCGAGCTGATGGAAGACCGCATCGACAGCCAGCAGGTGATCGCGGAAAAAATGTTGTCGGACAACGAAGACGTTGATCTTGAAAAAGTCATCACCGACTTGAAAACGCAAGAAAGCGTCCACCGAGCCGCTTTGGCCGTCGGCGCGCGCGTCATTCAGCCGACGCTGGTTGACTTTTTGCGCTAAGCCAGCTTCCTGCTGGCTTTTTTCACCGAACAGTCCCGCGCTGTTTTGGTATCCATCCCAACCATTGAAAGGGGGAAGGGCATGCGCATTCCGCAGCTTAGGATGGAAGCGACGTACGCCAAGCTGGCGATCTCAAGCGAACCCGCGCGGCTCGAGATTGCCCAGCCCCATGCCGACATGGCGATCGAGCAGCCGTCCGCCGACATGCGCATCGCTTCCATCCCCGCCCGCCTGACGATCGACCAGACCGAGGCGTGGGCGGCGGTGAACAACAAGCACGTGTTTCGGCTCATTCGGGATGCGGCCGCTGACGGGCGGCAAGCGGTGCTCGATTTCATCGAGCGCGCTGCGGTCCAAGGCGATGAACTGATGCGCATCGAGGACGGCGGCAACCCGCTCGCCGACCAAGCCGTTGTAAACAGTGAAGACCCGCCGCTCGAGTTCAACATCGCCCTCGTCCCGCCGCCGTTTAGCGTCAAGGTCGACTATGAACCAGGACGGCTGGCGATCGACTGGAACACCCACGCGCCGCGCATTGATGTGAAGGCGCATGCGCCGATCATCCGCTACCAGCAAGGAACGGTCAAGATCGCCCTCGTCCAGCGCCCGTCGCTTCACATTGACGTCGTCATTTGAGAAAACAGGAGGAACGATTCATGAATATCGACACGAAATACCACGGAACCGTGGCGGTGAAGGAAGAAGACATTATCCATTTCCCACATGGCTTGCCCGGATTCGCCGACGAAAAGCGGTTCGTCCTTCTTCCGCTCGCCGACACGCCGTTTGTCATCTTGCAGTCGGTCGAGATCCCTGCGCTCGGGTTTGTGCTGATTGAGCCGTTTTCGTACTTTCCATCGTACGAATTTGAACTGGATGAAGCGACGGTCGAACAACTTAACATCGAAAGCGAACGCGACGTCGCCGTGTATGTCATCCTCACCGTCGCCGACCCGTTTCACGAGACGACGGCGAACTTGCAGGCGCCCGTTGTCATCAACGCCCGCAAGCGGTTTGGCAAGCAAGTCATTTTGACGAACACACCGTACAAAACGAAACATCGCCTCTTCCCGGAAAAAGTGGCGACGTAAAGGAGGCGGCCCGATGCTTGTCTTAACGCGCAAAATCAAAGAAGCGATCCAAATCGGCGATGACATCGAAATCACCGTCCTCGCCATCCAAGGCGACCAAGTGAAACTCGGCATCAACGCGCCAAAACACATCGATATCCACCGCAAAGAAGTGTATCTTGCCATCCAAGCGGAAAACAACGCCGCCTCCCAAGCGTCCGAAACGTCGCTCGCCGAACTGACCGCTAAACTGAAACAATGGAACATCCCGTAAACGAATCAGGCGCCCAAGCGGCGCTTTTTTTGTCCCCATCGACAAAAAATTTAAATTTCCCTATTAAACTTCCAAAAAACGCGCCGATATAAAAAGTGAGCGCGGCTTGTGGCGAAAGGCGGCCGACTTTCGCCCCAGCCCGCCGTTCCACAAGGACGTGGAAAAAATCATTTCAAGGAGGAAGAGAACATGAGAATCAACCACAATATCGCGGCGTTGAATACGTATCGGCAGTTGACGACCAATACGACGAACGCATCCAAATCGATTGAAAAACTTTCGTCTGGCCTCCGCATCAATCGCGCCGGCGATGACGCCGCAGGTCTAGCGATTTCGGAAAAAATGCGCGGCCAAATTCGCGGGTTGGAGCAAGCGAGCCGCAACGCTCAAGACGGCATTTCGCTCATCCAAACGGCAGAAGGAGCGTTAAATGAAGTACACTCCATCCTGCAACGGATGCGCGAACTGGCGACGCAAGCGGCCAACAGCACCAATACGCAAGCAGACCGCGAGCAATTGCAAAAAGAATTTAACCAACTGACGTCTGAAATCAACCGGATCGGCAATACGACGGAATTCAACACGCAAAAATTGTTGAACGGCAATGTGAGCGGCGCGAGCCCGATTAAACTGCAAATTGGGGCGAATACAAATCAATCGTTTGAAATTAAAATTTTCGACATGCGCGCCCAAGCGCTTGGATTGGCTGGCGCATCTGGTGCATCTGCCAACACTATCGGTGCAGCTACTACGGCAAACGGTACATCGGTATCCTCCGTATTGTCTGGAGGCATTGCAAATGCTAAATTTGCTGGAGGAACGGCGAACCAATTGACAGATGTCAGCAGTGCAGGCACTCCTGAATATGCTTTAGATATCATGTCTTTCAGCGGCGCAACGGCGGCGATTTCGAAAATCGACATCGCGATCAACACGGTTTCGACGGAGCGCGCCCGCCTCGGTTCTTATCAAAACCGTTTAGAGCATACGATCAACAACTTGGATACGTCGGCGGAAAACTTGACAGCGGCGGAATCACGCATCCGCGACGTCGATATGGCGAAAGAAATGATGGAATTTACGAAACAAAACATTCTCACCCAAGCGGCCCAATCGATGCTGGCCCAAGCGAACCAACAGCCGCAGAGCGTGCTTCAGCTGTTGCGATAAAGGAAAAGCGAAAGGCCTCTTCTCGTGTAATCGAGAGGGGCCTTTTCAATTAGGGGAAGCGCTGGAATGATTTTTCTGTTTGATTCGCTTCACATCGACAAAATGAAACCGATAATAATAGTAGAGGATGTCGAATGATCACGAAACAATCTCGTTTAGGAGAGTGCGAGACATGCAGCTCAACATTTTCGGACAAACGTTTGAATATCGCAATGATCGATCAGAGCTTGAAGCGATGTTGCAAAAAATCTTTTCCATGGTTGCCGAGGCGGATCGGCAATTGAGCCATCTCGTTATCGATGGCGTCGAAGTGTACGACGAGATGGAGGCTTATATCGAAGAGAGAATCGATTCCATCCGTACGATTGACGTTGTGGCGGTGACGATCGAAGAATATATACGGGATGTTTTCCAGACAATGCATTCGTATTTGACACGTGCCCTGCCAGAGATTGAGCGTATCATCGATGAATTTTATCAAACCCCTTCCGAACATACATGGATCCGATTTGAGCAAATGCTGGAAGGAATCCAATGGATCGATCAAGCCCTTTATTGGCTCGCCGAACATTCGTACGATCAGATGGATCGTCAGACGCTCGTCCACATCCGGGAAACGTTGGCGGAACAATTGCGGCAATTGCTTCAAGCTGTAGAAGCAGGAGACACGATTTTGATCGCCGACTTGATCCAATATGAAGTCAAGCCGTTATGGAAAGACATTATGGAGCACGTAAAAGTCAATGTCGTGAACTAAACGCAGACAGCAAAGGCAGTGAACAGAGTTGAGCATCTACAGAGGAAAAAAAATCTTGATTATTGGCGGTACGGGAACGATTGGACAACATCTCACCAAAACACTGTTGCAGCATGAACCGAACGTCATTCGCATTTTTAGCCGCGATGAGCATAAACAGTTTGAACTGGCGCAGCAATTTAAACATTCAAAGGTGCTTCGTTATTTAATTGGCGATGTCCGCGACGAAGCGCGTGTGCTGCGGGCGATGGAAGACATTGACTACGTCTTTCATCTTGCCGCCATGAAGCATGTTCCGGCTTGTGAATACAATCCGTTTGAAGCGGTGAAAACGAACATTATTGGCACGCAAAATGTCATTCAAGCCGCTTTGAAAGCCGGAGTGAAAAAAGTGTTATTTACAAGCACGGATAAGGCCATTTCGCCAACGAACACGTACGGCGCAACAAAACTGGCGGCGGAACGATTAATCGCGGCGACCGAATATCAAAAAGGGCCGAAACAAACGATTTTCTCCGCGGTGCGTTTTGGCAATGTCATGGGTTCGCGTGGTTCGGTCATTCCGTTGTTTAAAAAACAAATTTTAGAGGATCGGGAAGTGACCGTCACCCATATGGACATGCTTCGTTACATGATGACGCCGTCGCAAGCCATTTCTCTCATCTTAAAAGCCAACGAACTGGCCGTGGGCGGAGAAGTGTTCGTGCTGAAAATGCCGGTGGTGGCGCTAAGGGATTTAGTTGAGGTGATGATTGAGGAAGTCTCAAAAAAATATCACATTACCGAAACGATTAAAATCAAAGAAATTGGCTTGCGTCCAGGGGAAAAAATGTACGAAGAGCTCATGACAGAAGACGAAGCGCATGCGGCATGGGAGACGGAAGACATGTATGTGATCGGGCCTCCTTTCGGCTGGAAGCCGCATGCCTATCCGAAAGAATGGAACATCCGCCCGTGTCAAAATCCGTTTCAAGGCGAGATGATTGATAAAGAAACATTGCGCCGTTGGATTTTGGCAGAAGGCTTAATATAGGGGAAAACCGTGAGTGATTAGGAGATGAGCATCATGTTGTTGGCAGAGAATCAACGATTTTTGCAAAGCCACTATCCATCCATTTGGCAGCTATGGAATCAAATCCAGCATGAGCAAGTTTGGCCGCAATATGAAATCATCCCGTCCCATGCTGGTCTGCCGACGATTCAAGTTCATGTGGATGGACGCCCTCTGTATTTGCACAGCAAATACAACCCGGAGCAAGAAGCCGAGCGCCTCGTCCAACAGCTCAAAGACAAAATCGAACAACACGACCATCTTTTCTTTTACGGCATCGGGCTCGGATACCATGTAGAAAAAATCTTATCTATGTTTCCATATAAGGCGTTCACGATTTATGAACCGAATCCATGGATCTTTTTTCGCTTTCTATCATACAAACGGATGACAGAATGGCCGATTCAGCGGCTTCGCTATCTTTATGTGGAAACGGACGAGGCTTCGCGCAGGCAGTTTTTTGCCGAGTTTGCGAACGCGCTCGAGACGAATGTGTTGCTCATTACGTTGCCGAGCTATGAGCGTATTTTCGCCGATCCATTTCAACAATTTGTCCGACAGTTTCGTGATTTGATGCAGTCGAAGCGCATCAATTTGGCGACAGAATTTGCATTTGGAAAACGTTGGACATTGAACAGTGTGATGAATTTGCCGACAACGTTGAGATCGCCGAGCATTTTCAGCCGAAAAGAACATTTTCGTTCCAAACCGGTCTTGCTCGTTGCGGCTGGGCCGTCGCTGCAAGAGGAATATGACAATCTTCGCTACATAAAGGAAAATGGGCTAGCCTACATTTTTGCTGTCGGATCGGCGAATCGAGCGCTAGTGGCGAACGGCATCCTGCCCGACGCTGTTTGCACGTATGATCCACAGGCTCATAATTTCGCTGTGTTTTGGGACATGATTGACAAAGGGATCGACGCCAACGTGCCGATGATTTATGGGACGAGCGTCGGATACGAAACGATTCAAAAATACAAGGGACCAAAGTTTTACGCCGTCACATCCCAAGATACCGTAACGCCATACTATCTTGACAGCCTTGACCGTAGCGAAGTGATAGACGATGCGTTTTCGATCGCCATTATTACGTTGCAAATATTGGCGAAGTTGGAGGCGAATCCGGTCATTCTTGTCGGGCAAAATTTCGCCTTTCGCGACAATTACTATTATGCGAAAGAAATCAAACGGGGAGAAAAGCAGACCGCTGAAGTGCTCGAACATGAGCGGCGCGGCCTCATGCAAGTGAAGGACGTATACGGCCGCCTTGTCACGACGAATGAATCGCTCAACCAAATGCGGCTGTTGATGGAGCACTATATCCAGAAGTATGCTCAGATCGAAGTCATCAACACAACAAAAGGCGGTGCGGATATTTCTGGCGCGCCATTTCTTCCGCTGGAGGCCGTCATCCAAAACCGGTTGACGAAGAAAGTCGTGAATGAAAACTGGCATGCCGGCCAAGAACGCAACCCGACGCAAGGGATGGAAGACAAAATCGGGAACATGAAGCGCGCGATGACCGATTTCATCAAGAGATACCATGAGCTCGAAGCAATGTTTCACGAGTTGGAGCAGGCTGCTATTCGAAAAAAAGAAGACAAATTGCTCAAATTATTCGCCCGCTTCGATGAACGGTTTCGCCGCTTGACCCAAAACGACTTTTTTGACGTGTACATACGGCCTGTTGTTCGCGTCTATACGGAAATGTTGCAAAAAGAAGCGCACAAAATCCGAGAAGAGCAAGATCCGATTGTGAAGGCGGACAAAGTGGTCCGGTCGTTCCGCAGCTATTTGCATCTATGCCAGCAAGTCTATAACGAAATGGCGCCGTTGGTGCAAACCTATCTGCACCCCGCCCTGAAACAGAAGGACGATGGCTGGAAGAGACTCGAAAGCACGTCTAGTGAATTTCACTATAGCGGCCAATGGCGCAAAAAAGAAATCAAAATTCAAAAACAACCTTCAATGGAATCTGATGTGATCGGCGCGTATTACGAAACGAACGAACCGAATGCGGCGATTCAATTCAAGTTTAAAGGAACGGCGATTCGGGTGATTGGGGGGAGGCATGCGGATTGCTCGGATCAATTGCAAATGATGATTGGTGGCTATAAAAGAAAGTTTTCCGCTAAGGATAGAGGAGTAGGAGGGCGATTTTCTCCGCAATTTGAACAGGTTTTATTTCAAATATCTGGTTTAAAAGAAGAGATACACGATGTTGAGATGAAGCTGGTTGATGATGAAGCTTTTATTTTTCAGCGAATAGAAGTCAGGGGTTAAAAATACCTGATTCTTAGGAAGTGAAAAACGAATATTCTTGCACATAGAATGTTGATGGGAGGATGGGATAGGGTGAGCCTGAAAATGTTTTATGGACTAATATCTATTTGCGGATTAAATACCACCTTTGCAAAAGCTTTTAGAGAAAAGGGATACGATACTAAGTCTGTCTCATTTTTAAAACATTACTTTGAAAAAGCTGATATTGACTTTGATATTAATAAATTTACTAAACATGAAAAAATAGCAATTCGTCAAAAAATATTCGAAGAACATAAAGATCACTACGATATTTTTCATTTCTTTTTTGCCCACACATTTTTATATGACCAGAAAGATTTGACTTATTTGTCTTCTAAAGGAAAAAAATTATTTATGCACCACAATGGAACTGATGTAAGGCGACCTAGTGTATTGGAGAAATTTAATCCGTATGCGAGATTGATGTATAAAGATTTTTTGGTGAATGAGGATGAGGTAGTTAAATACATAAAAAATTGCGCTGAATGGATTCCTGTATCAATTGTACAAGATTTAGAACTGGCCGAATATGTGCAACCCTTCTATGATTACGTAGAAATACTACCTTTACCAATAGATTTGGGATTGGATAAATATAGTATTGAAAATTATGATTATGAACCAATTACTTCAACGCGAAAGAGAAGATTGAAAATTATGCATGCTCCGACAAATCGAACATTTAAAGGAACAGACTATATTGTTGATACTATAAAGAAAGTATGTTTGAAGAGAAACGATATCGAATTTATTTTAATCGAGAATCAAAATCATAATGATTTTCTCAAAGAGCTAGCCAAAGGAGATATTATTATTGATCATCTATTATACGGGACTTACGGAATGTTATCGATTGAAGCAATGGCGCTAAAAAAGCCAGTCATTACTTATATCAACGATTTTGTTAAAAAAGGTTATCCTCATGATCTACCTATTATATCCGCGACGATAGATAATCTTGAAGAGGTTATTGACCAATTAGTAGATGATAAAGAAAAAATGATTTATGCAGGCGAACAAGGAAGAAAATATGTAGAGGAGTACCACGACTTAGAGAAGGTTGTTTTGCCAAGGCTCATAGATATATATAGAAAATATTGTTAGGTCCTTCATTTGGTGTATAATTTTATTTTGTATATTTTGTAAAAAATGAAATGTATCAAAGACTATACCTGCCCTAAAAGGGATGCGACTTCCAAATGTGATTTAATCCGGATCGTCATTACAAAGTGTACCTGACAAAAAAGATGATCATGATAATGGAAGCCAAAACAGCACTTATTCTAGTTATTTTGGACAACATTACTATCATGTTTCCCTTTAAAAATCAAGTACATCTTTTGGTAATGAACCTTTAATCCGTCTAACAGTGATGATTTTTCTATTCATGCGAGAGACTATATAAGGTGTAATATTGCTTGATTCTGTTTGCTCTCCATACAAATCGACTTTGATGTCACGTGGGAGAGAGTGGCTGAATGTAGAAACACTTCAACTAAGCAACGCATTGTTATTCATTCAGAAGATACGTTAATTTCCTCGCTTTATCTTGTAAATGTACATGGAAGGAAAGGGAGCAAAATGATAGGGAGATATAAGGTGCAAAAAAAAATTTTGAATTTATTTACATGTTTGATGGACGATAAAGACCAAATATTGATTTGGGGAGCGGGAGAACATACTGTTGCTTTGTTAGGGTTTCTGAGAGAAAAAAATATTTCGCTCCATTCTATCCGAGGGATTGTTTCTTCTTATAAAGAATATGATCAAATAATGGGAATCCCAGTATACTCGCTTCAAGAGGCTCTTGATTGGATTGATCATATTAAATACATTGTTGTTTCCTCACACTCTTTTCAAAATGAAATTTTGTCGGAATTAGAGAAAAATGGATTACGCTCTAAGGCGTTCGTTTTGTATGATACGGAGAAGTTTGATCCATTGTTTTATTGGAAAGTAGGAAAACAGCTGTATTACAACTATGAAGATATTCCTGAGGAACAAATTATTCATGAGGTAAAGCTAGACAATATTGAATTTAAAATGTTGCTTAACATAAGGGAGTTTATCCAAAACACCATTTACAATTACGGGTATTATGAGGAAAAGGAAACTCGATTTTTATCACAACAAATTCAGCTTGGCCAGACGGTTTTTGACTTAGGTGCGAATGTCGGTTATTATACTTTAATGTTTGCCCGAAGAGTTGGAAATAGTGGGATAGTCCATTGTTTTGAGCCGGATCGCAAAAACTTTAGACAACTGGTGGATAATATCTATTTGAATCAATTGTCAAATGTGGTGGCTAATCAAGTCGCTGTTTCGAATGCTAATGGTTATATGACTTTGTATTCTAACTCTGATGAGAATGGAGGAATGAAATCAATTGTGCAGCAATTTGAACACGTTTATGACCGAGAAAAGGTAGAAACTATCTGCTTGGATGATTATGTTAAACAAAACGCGATTGATAAAGTAGATTTTATTAAAGTTGATATTGAAGGAGCAGAAATGCTTGCTTTTCAGGGAGCTGAACATCTCCTCTCATCTTCCAAAGCACCAGATATTATGTTAGAAATTAATCCTATTTGTTTATCAAGATTAGGATTTTCCGATATAGAGCTTCAGAAGTTGTTAATTGACTATGGATATAAAATATACTTGATAGAAGATAATGGCACGTTAAAGCATCTTCCATCGGAAATCGAAACGAGGAAGTCTATTAATGTCTTTGCGACAAAAAAAGATTATTGAGTTAAAGGGTGTTAATTATGAAAAAGTTGAGAGTGGCAGTCTTGTCAGACCATCCAAGCAATAAAGATCCTAGAATATGGAGAATGACAAAAACCTTGGTGGAATTAGGATATGAAGCGACGCTCTTTTGTCAAAAAGAAAAAGGCGATCGAGAGTATGATTATGAAGACAATATTCATATTAGGAGAGTATTAGATTATAAGTTAGGCACCTCAGTGTTAATTGATAAATATTTAATAGCACATTTTCAATTAAGAGACGCTTTGCTGAAGGAGGAACGCTTTGATATTTTCCATTGCCATGACCCAGAGACGTGGCCAATTGGATATTTAATGGCTAGGGAACAAAAGGCAAAGTGGATAGCAGATTCACACGAGTATTTTCCAGACTATATTGAAAAGCGAAATTATGGGGATGATATAAATAAATATAATACTGCTGTTCAATTAGGAAAAAATCGCGGGAATTATATAAGGTTTGCAGACGGGGTTATAGCTGTTAGTGAAGAAATGTTACATGTTCTTTCCAATGAGTATTCTCTCACCTGCCCTAGGACGGTGATTTTTAATACTCGTTATTCCTCACATATAATGACCAAATCCAAACAAAAAACACGCCAAGAGCTTGGTCTCAGTGAAGAGTTTAAATATTTTGTGTTTGCCGGAAACATTATGCCAGATCGAGGCATTGATACGATTATTGAAATGATTAAGATGATGCCAGACCACTTTCGCCTTATTATTATTGGTGATGGTTTATTGGATGATTATGTAAAAGAAGAACATAAACAATCTCATAAGATTATATATTTAGGTAGATTAGAATACATAGATTTAATTAAATATGTTTATGCTTGTGATGGTTACTTGTATTTTCCGCATCACTATGGAGAAAATGTATTGAGAAATTACAAATACGCTATTCCGAATAAATTATTCGATGCTATCTTTTCTGATATTCCTTTTTTTACATATGATGGGTTTGCTTTCTCTGAGATTGTCAAAAAATTTCGTGTAGGGGTTACTTATCCAATTGGGAAGGACATAGCGTCTATTACTGATGATATTGTTAATAAGTTAAATAACAATGCTTTTGCGAAAGAATCTTTCGAACAGGCCAAAATATACTATTCATGGGAAAATCAGAAATATAAGTTGGATAGTTTATACAAGGATATTTTTAGAGAGGAACTTAAATAATGAGGAGCAAGGTTGGGTACTTTTGTAGGGAAATTTCTGTATGAGGTGATAAATTATGACCACTATCTGCGCAGTTGTTCCGTCCTTTAACTCAGAGTTACATATTGAACAGACCGTTGCCAGCCTTTTAAATCAGACAAAACCACTCCATAAAATCGTTATTGTAGATGATGGCAGTCAAGATGGCACGTTAGAAGTCATTAATGGAATGATGCGGGAAAACAAAAATATAGAGTTGATTCAATTAAAACAAAATTCAGGCCCTTCGTACGCACGAAATATTGGGGTTGAGCATGCAGACAGTGATTGGATCCTATTTATGGATTCTGATGATATAGCTCATCCGCTATTAATTGAAGAGCTTCAAGCACATTTGGAGCGTTTGAATCGAACATGTGATCAGCCAGAGTATTTTCTTGCTCATCCCAACTATCGTCATATTGATGAACATGGGAATGTGATAGATGAGTTAAACTACGGTCGTCCATATAGAAAAGAGGAAGCTTTGGGATTTCTGCTATTAAGGAATACAATCGCGACAAGTGGTATTTTAGTGAATCGGGAGTTGTTTCGAAAAGTAGGTGGATTCAATACTGAATATCGTTATGCAGAAGATTGGGATTTATGGTTGCGAATGAGTGAACATAGCGGAATCGCCCATATCAATAAACATTTAGTTGATATTCGAAGACATTCTCATAATTTATCTGCGAGTATGTCTACCATGCATGAGTATGAAAAAAAAGTGCTACTGTCTTATTCATTAGAGAAGATAAAAGAAGCGATCTTTAGAAGGACGCAACTTTCTCCCACGCAGAATATGTGTGATTATGTTTCCATTCTTTTTCGTTTAGACAAATGGGAGGAAGGCTATACAATTATACAAGAGTTAAAAGATGATGACCGTAATGATGAGCAGGTCTTATTCTTAGAGGGGATTTATTTTCTGAAGACCGAGAGCGCTATAGAGGCTGAGAAAAGATTTGCAGAGATACTTAACGTTAACCAGTGTGATGGGGCATCTTTAAATAATTTAGGAGCTGTGAAGTTAATCAGAGGAAAAGTAGAGGAAGGTAGGAACTTGCTGCTAAGAGCTTTAGAACTTTACCCTAATTATTTAGATGCTAGTTATAATCTTCAGACGAATCCGCCTTATACTTGGAAATCGCTGAAGTTTACATGGAGAAAATTACGTTCTAAATTAATCTCTTATAATCAGCAATAAAATCTTTTCTACGGGCTTCGGAAGTGTTCCAAGACTATCACAAGCGTTGGAGTAACTAATGAGCTACAAAGGATACATCTTCGACCTCGACGACACGCTGTATTGTGAACACGATTACGTCAGATCGGGATTTTGGACGGTGGCGAATGAGCTGGCGAAGCAGCGTCCAGACATAGGGATAGACGGCATTCATCAAATGCTGATCGATGAATGGCGGCGAAATGGGCGCGGGCGGGTGTTTGATGACGTATGCAAGCAGCTAGGTATTGACGCCGATATTGCCCGCCTCGTCCATCTTTATCGCAGTCATCGGCCCGATATTTCGCTATATGATGATGCGAAGGAAGTCCTGGCTCATTTGAGACAGACAGGAAAAAAGCTCGGCATCATCACGGATGGGGATTCGACGATGCAATGGTCGAAAATCAAAGCGCTTGAACTCGAGCATGTCGTAGATGCCATCATCGTCACCGGCGATTTGGGAAGGGAACATTGGAAGCCGAGCGAGACGCCGTATCGAAAGATGGTGGAGGATTTGGGATTGGATTTTCGCGATTGCGTATACATCGGCGATAACCCAAATAAAGACTTTATTGCCGCGAAAAGGCTTGGGATGGGCACGGTGCGGATCATTCGAGATGTCGGCGATCATATGCGAACGATGTTGGGGGACGAATACGAAGCGGACATGACGATTCATTCGTTGACCGAATTGATTGACAGGCGTTTGTAGGTGGAGGGGGCTTTTTCCGCGTTTGGTGAAAGAGGTGGTTCGTATCAACGTCTTGGTGACAAGCATTTCGAAAAAAGTCCCATTGCTCAGTGCTGTCCGGCGGGCGATGCGAAAAGCAGGGATGACGGGGGCTCTCATTGGCGCTGATCGCAACGGGAATTGCATTGGACGCTATTTTATTGATGAATTTTGGGAGATGCCCTCGTTAGACGATCTAGCCGTTGAAGAATTCATTTCGATTTGCCGCCAAAAGCGCATCCGCTTCATTATACCGACAAGAGATGGCGAGCTTCCGTTCTTTTCTGCCTATCGTCAAGTATTCGAAGAGAACGGTATATTTGTCATGGTGTCTGAACGGAACGCGATTGAGATTTGTCTTGACAAGTTGCGGTTTTATGAACTGCTCTCTGCTCAAGGGTTTCCTGTCATTCCGACAGCACTTTCGTTGGAAGAGCTGAACGATGGTGATTATGTTGTGAAGGAGCGTTACGGAGCGGGGGCGAGAAACATAGGGCTTTGTTTAACGAAAGAGGAAGCAAATCGGCATGCCAAGAAGCTGGAGGCCCCTGTTTTTCAACCTTTTATCGCTGGGACAGAGATCAGCATTGATCTCTACATGACGCGGATGGGGCGAACGAAAGGAGCAGTAGCGCGAAAAAGGGATTACGTGGTCAATGGGGAGTCGCAAATCACTACAACGATCAGAAATGAAAAATTAGAGGGCATGTGTACCGCTGTCGCCTCCTATTTAGGGTTATACGGGCATGCAGTGATGCAGGTGATCATTGATCGTGAGGGGCAGTTTCATCTCATCGAGTGCAACCCCCGCTTCGGTGGGGCTTCGACGTTAAGCATCGAAGCTGGTTTGGATAGTTTTTATTGGTTTTTCCTTGAGTCCCAAGGGGTGAACTTGAACGATTATCCATTTATCCGTTCAACGAATGAAAAGAAACAAATTCGGTATCCCGCCGATTTCGTAATCGATTTGTAAAGGGGGATTCAGTTGAAAACACTCATCATCATCCAAGCCCGCATGGGATCATCGCGGCTGCCGGGAAAAGTGCTCATGCCGCTTGGGGATACGGTTGTGTTGGACTATGTTGTTTCACGATGCCAACAAGTAAAGGAAATGGATGATGTGATTGTCGCCACGTCTACTCTGCCGCAGGATGATGCGATTGAGTCGTGGTGCAAACAGCATCACGTTCCGTGCTTTCGCGGATCGGAGGATGATGTGCTTGCGCGCTATTATGAATGTGCAAAACCTTATCAGCCTGACTATGTGATTCGTGTGACGGCGGATTGTCCGTTTGTTGATTATGAATTGGCAGACCAAATTGTGGGAGCTATGAAAGCAGAACCATCGGATATTGTCATCGTGGAGGGAGAGTTGCCGCGCGGCCTAGTGGTTGAAATGGTGTCGTTTTCGGCGCTCGAATACATATACCATCATGGCAAAGAACCGCGTCATCGCGAGCATGTGACATACTATGCCTATGAATTTCCAAGTGAATTCCGACGCACCTATGTTCAAGCGCCGAAAGCCATTTGCCAACCGCAGTTGCGCATCACATTGGATACCGAAGAAGACTATCAATTATGCGCGGCCATTGCGAACCATTTCAGAGGGGATCGATTCGTTCGTTCGAGCGAGGTCGTTCAGTTTTTACTGGCTCATCCCGATGTGGCCAAACTCAACGCCCACGTTCAGCAAAAACCGGTGGTGTAACATGTGTACTCGGGGAGGAGAAGCGATGGGTCATCAAAATAAAACGATTATCTTTTATAATGGGCAAAGTCAGTATGGTGTGCTTCGATATTTTATTCAAGATCTCGCTGCAAGTTTTATTTTTGGAACGTGAATTTAAGGACGGAGAAGATCTTCTTTTGTACTCTTTTACTCCATATCCTCATGCTAGGATACAGTCATTTTTAGATGATAACGCAACGTTGCAGAAGATTGCTGAGAATGGAAGAAAGAAAGTCATGGAAAAGCATACTTGGCTGGCAAGAGCGGAAAAAATCATTGAAACGGTTATGTATCACAAGCATTTATGACTTGAATGGGTAGAGGCGAATGGGATCATGAATATTTTATTCCGTGTTGACTCATCGTTTGCGATCGGCACCGGCCATGTGATGCGCTGTTTGGCATTGGCGAGGATGCTGAAAGAAGTCGGTTGTGCCGTTTATTTTGCGATGAGGGTAGGCCCAGGGGATTTGTGCGATGAGGTGGAAAGCAGAGGGTTTCCCGTGTTCCGTCTTGTTTATGATGGACCTGTGTCACAAGAAGTGGACGCACAATGGACGATTGATGTGGTTCGACGATTCCTTCAGTCGGTAGATTGGTTCATTGTCGACCATTATGAGCTTGATCGCCGCTGGGAAGAAAAAGTGAAAGCCTATGTCAGCCATGTGATGGTGATTGATGATTTAGCGAACCGTCCTCATGAATGCGATGTTTTGTTGGATCAAAACTATTACCAACATGCGCAGCAACGGTATAATGGACTTGTGCCGCTAGGCTGCCGTCTATTGTTAGGCCCTCAATATATGTTGTTGCGGCCGGAATTTTATGAGGCCAAAAAATTCGTAAGCCTTCGTAGTGGCCAAGTGCAACGGGTACTCCTGTTTTTTGGCGGCAGCGATCCGACGAATGAAACAGAGAAAGCGCTGCATGCTTTCAAGGAGTTGGATGTTCTTGATGTGGAAGTTGACGTTGTGGTAGGGAAAGCCAATTTGAATCGTTTTCGCGTGGAACAATTCTGTCGTGAAATGGGATTTCGTTACCATTGTCAAATTGATTACCTTGCCAAGCTGATGGCAAAGGCGGATTTTTCACTTGGGGCTGGTGGCGCGTCGATGTGGGAACGCTGTTTTCTCGGCCTGCCTTCCGCGGTGACGATCGTTGCGGAAAACCAAAGGCGATCGACGGAAGACGCCGCCGCGTACGGAGCCGTTTGGAATATAGGTTGGCATGCAGATGTAAAATCGGCTGATTATGCCGATATAGTATATAGAGCGATTGCTTCACGGGAACAACTGAAGCACATGAGCCGCAAAGCGCTCGAATTGGTAGGGAGTACAAAAGAATATATCGTACATCCGGTCGTGGAGGCGCTATTGGAGGGATGATCCATTGATCAAAGACATTCAAATTGGCCATCGTCTTATTGGGCCGAATCATAAACCGTTTATTATTGCGGAAATGTCCGGTAACCATAATCAATCGTTGGAGAGAGCGTTAGCCATCGTGGAAGCAGCAGCGCGGGCAGGCGTCGATGCGGTGAAATTGCAGACGTATACGGCGGATACAATGACGCTCGATATGGACGAGGGAGATTTTTTTATTGATGACCCCGATAACCTTTGGCAGGGGAATTCGCTTTATAAGCTCTATCAGGAAGCTTACACGCCTTGGGAATGGCATGAGCCGATTTTTCAGCGCTGTAAAGAATTAGGGCTTATTGCGTTCAGCACCCCTTTTGATGAAACGGCCGTTGAGTTTTTAGAGGAACTAAATGTTCCAGCCTATAAAATCGCCTCGTTTGAAAACACGGATTTGCCTTTAATCCGCAAGGTTGCCGAGACGGGGAAACCATTGATCATTTCAACAGGAATGGCAACAGCGGCGGAGTTGGACGAAACGGTCAGAGCAGCAAGGGAATCGGGATGCCACGACCTGATTTTATTAAAATGTACAAGCACATATCCCGCGACGCCAGAGAACTCACATTTGGCCACTATTCCGCATATGAGAGAGCTGTTTCAATGTCAAGTAGGGTTGTCCGACCATACGATGGGCATTGGGGTCAGTGTCGCCGCTGTTGCGCTCGGAGCCACTGTCATTGAAAAACATTTTACCCTTTCGCGCGCAGAAGGAGGAGTGGATGCAGCATTTTCAATGGAACCGCATGAAATGGCCGCATTAGTGATCGAAACGGAACGGGCATGGCAAAGCATCGGTGGAGTTCAATATGGCCCTACGAAAGCGGAGAAAGCATCATTGAAACATCGGCGATCGTTATACATTGTGCGAGATATGAAGGCAGGCGAGACGTTGACGAAGGAAAACGTCCGCGCGATTCGTCCTGGCAATGGATTGCCGCCGAAATATTTCGACCAGCTGCTTGGAAAAACAGTGAAACGTGACGTAAAAAAAGGAACGCCGGTGACATGGGATTTATTATTGTAAGAGGTGATCGAGATGAGAATACTATTAACAGGCGGTGCAGGGTTTATTGGACGCGCCGTGGCGAAACGGCTGCTTGACGATGGGCATGATGTCTGGATTCTTGACGACCTTTCGAATGGGCGGGAAGAAAATATTTCCGAGTTTCGCCATCATCCGAATTTGAAGCAGTTCATCGTCGGGGATATCAAAGACGAACGTTTGCTTGCACAGCTTTTTCGTGAACATACATATGATCTTTGTTACCATTTAGCGGCGTCGATTAATGTGCAAGATTCCATTGATGATCCAAGAACAACGTTTTACAACGATACGATTGGAACGTTTTATCTCCTTGAACAATGTCGGAAGCATCGAACCAAATTGGTTTTTATGAGCACATGCATGGTGTATGACCGTTGCTATCATGAAACAGGGATTGCCGAAACTCACCCGACAAAGCCGGCTTCGCCGTATGCTGGGGCGAAAATTGCGGCGGAAAATATGGTGCTGTCGTATTTTTATGCCTATCAACTGCCTGTAGTAGTTGTCCGGCCGTTTAACACCTACGGACCTTACCAAAAAACAAACGGTGAAGGTGGGGTTGTGGCCATCTTTATCCGGAAAAAACTGACGGGTGAACCATTGCAAATTTATGGCGATGGTACACAAACACGTGATTTATTGTATGTGGATGATTGTGCGCAGTTCGTTGTTCAGGCGGGTTACTCCGATAAGGTGAATGGGGAAATCTTAAACGCTGGATTAGGCAGAGACATTTCGATTAATGATCTAGCTAAGCTCATTGTGGGCGATGAAAAGCAGATTGAGCATGTTCCCCATATTCATCCACAGAGTGAGATTCAGAAGTTGTTATGCAATTATGAGAAAGCCAAACGGCTGTTAGGCTGGGAACCGAAAGTGTCTCTTGAAGAAGGGATTCAAAAGACGGAAGAATGGATCAAAACGAGCCGCCTGATGTAGTCGGGTGGCTTTTCTTCGTCGAGATGTCAAGGAGGAAATGAAGCATGAAGTTAGCCATCCATGGGGGGACTCCTGTGCGTGAATCTTTTTTATCTTACGGACAGCAATGGATTGATGAGGATGATATTGAAGCGGTGGTGGAGACATTAAGAAGCCCTTTTATTACACAAGGGCCGAAAATTCAGCAATTTGAAGAAGCGATCGCCCGATACGCCGGCGCAAAATACGCAGTGGCATTTGCCAATGGAACAGCCGCTTTACATGGCGCTTGCTTTGCCGCTGGCATCTCTCGGGGAGATGAGGTGATTACGACCCCGATTACCTTCGCAGCCAGCGCCAACTGTGTTCTGTATGTTGGCGGAACACCTGTGTTTGTGGATATTGACGAAAAAACGTACAATATCGATCCAAGCCGGATTGAGAAGGCCATCACTTCGCGCACGAAGGCGATTATTGCCGTTGATTTTACAGGCCAGCCTGCCGATTTAGATCCAATTCGGGAAATCGCCAGAAAATATGGTCTCGTCTTCATCGAAGATGCAGCTCATTCTCTAGGTTCGTGTTATAAAGGAAAGAAAGTAGGCTCGTTGGCCGATATGACGATGTTCAGCTTTCATCCTGTCAAGCATATTACGACTGGTGAGGGAGGGATTATTGTCACTGACGATGAGGAGTATTATCATAAATTAAAACGCTTTCGTACGCATGGGATTATAACAGAAAATGTAAACAATGATGAAGGGCCTTGGTATTATGAGATGGTGGATCTCGGCTACAATTACCGAATGACGGATTTGCAAGCAGCGCTTGGGCTCAGCCAGTTGACAAAGCTTGATGCATTTGTGCAGAAACGGCGAGAAATTGCTGCGATATATAATGAGGCGTTTTCTAACGTTCCTGGTGTACGCATTCCTTATCAACTTCCATATGTTGACTCTAGCTGGCATTTATATGTGCTTCAGTTGCAATTGGAGCATTTCCGGGTTGGGCGTAAAGAGATATTTGAAGCGTTGCGGGCAGAAAATATTGGAGTGCATGTTCACTACATCCCGGTTTATTTTCACCCTTATTATCAAAAATTAGGGTATAAAAAAGGAATTTGTCCAGTTGCGGAAAAATGGTATGAAACGGCGTTAACCATTCCTCTTTTTCCAAAAATGAGTGAATATGATATCAGAACGGTTATTGAAGGGGTAAACAAAGTGCTCTCCTTTTATCGAAAATAACGAGGAGCGAAAAACGATGAGGTGGGCAGAAATCCGCCAAACATACCCGAACCAATTTGTTTTAGTGGAAGCCGTCTCCGCCTGCTCTCAACATGGTAAGCGCATGATTGAAGACATGGCGGTGGTCGGCTGTTATGAACATGTATCTGAGGCATGGAGCAGCTATAAGCAACAACATCGGACGTTTCCGGAAAAAGAGTTGTATATTTTTCACACCAGCAACGAGCGAATTGAGGTAGAGGAGCGATATTTTATTGGGGCTCGGGGAAGAGAATGCCCTTATCATATTGCTCTTCTTTGTGCTCGTGAACCATCGGTTTAGGGGAAATGATTGTCTTTCACCAGCCTTTTCATGCTCGTTTTTATTTTGCGGAAACAGCTTTCTGAGTCTTACTGGTTATCACGGCAGGAGATTTCTATAGAAATGGAGAAAATAAAAATACAGTTTCATGATTTAGCTATCGTTAAGGATTTTAGCCTCAGGTTATATCTTGCTTATTTCAAAACGTATGTCATGTCATAATGAAAATAAAGACTGTTGCGTGGAGGTTGTATAATGTCTGGCAAAGAAAAGGTCGTTCATTTTAAATACTTGTTTGCTGATGACTATAATCCTGTCTACGTCAATGGGGCGCACGGCGGAATTTCTCCGCAGGGGGAGATTGTTGTGAACTTTTATTTTGAACGCCGTCCCTTGCCTTACGAGGAAACATACGTGTTTGAAGGAACAGGACAGCCAGCAAGAAAGACGGATGTACGGCCCCCTGACCATGAAGAAAATATTATCCGCTATGTGTCAACTGGGGTTGTGATGAATTTGGAGACCGCGAAACTTTTTCACGAGTGGCTGGGTGAGCATATTATGATGTTGGAACAAATTCGGAACGAGGGGACACAGCGATGATTTTACGCGCAGAGAAGTCTTCATCTACTGGAATCGACGAGTATTTTCGTTTGCCGAAAACCCAAGCTGTCCGTGCCCGTTTCCCCGTTTCGGAACCATTGATTCGGGAAACAGTGGGAGAGGAACATGTTTGGTTGCCCCATGTTGAGGAAACAGCAACACCGATGAAAACGGTGATATGGCGAAATGAGCATTCTTTTGGACGGGTGACTCCCTTTATTTATGACCAAGTGCGAAAGGCAGAAAACATAGCCAAACTGCAAGCCATCAGAGAACTGGGGAACGATTGGAATGGAAATGGCGCGGATTCATTTTCCGATAAATTGATTGAGAAGGTCTTCAGTGTGATTCACACGATCATTAAGCAGCCGAAGCTGTTCCCCACAGCACGAGATAGCATTCAGCTTGAGTTTGAAAAAGAAAATGGAGATTACTTGGAGTTTGAACTTTTTGAAAACAAAATTGATGTTTTTGTGTCATATGCAGATGGACGTGAAATGGAAAAATCGATCCCATACGATGTGCGGGAGATAAATCGAATCATTGTTGACTTTTATGAAACCAGAGATCGGACGGGAAGAAAGGCTGTTTAGGGCTGTTTTTCCGAGCATTGTATGGGATGAGGAGCACAATCGTCCATCATCTGCTTTGTTCAAAGATAAGAGAGGGGTTTCTGTTGACCGAGACGGTGGACGCACGGAGGAAGAGGTCGTTTCTAAGTTTCAAGACCGTTTTGGTGTGGAAAAAGTAAAGGCTGTCGTCTATGTTGAAGCCGGTTTTTGTATGGATATCGGCGCTCATCTTGTTTATTGTCCGTCGCGACGAAATCCATATCATGCCGAAATTCATGATTCCCCTAGTAAAACGATGTTATCAACCGCTAAAGCGAGAAAGCTGGCATTGCATTGTAAAGTTGTTTATCGCGCATAGATCTACAAGACTGGTGAAAACAAAATTTTCCTCCCCCCGACAAAACCGTCCGTCTCGACGCGCAAGAACCTCTAATAAAGCGTCGGAAAAAGAATCTTCATTTAGATCAATAAACCGGATGTTTGGCGGGGGAGTGACGATTTTCCATGCGTATTCGATGTCGTCTTTGTCTTCGAGGGAATTGGTCTTCTTGAATGCCTCAGCTGATTTGCTTTCGCTCCCTCTCTTCTTTCTTCTGTTTCAAAAACTGCTCTAAATGTTCCAACCCCAACGTACTCATCTCCTTTGCTTTTCGATACCTTGTATTATACATCAATTTTTCCAAGAAGGACTCTTTCTCCGTTGCCCACCGCATTTCTCTCCTTTCCCCCCTTCACACTTCCCATGTTTCATCCGATATAAACAATAGAAATCGTCCAACCAAAGGAGCGGATCCGTATGACGATTGAACGGGTGTCTTCTTCTTTTCCTTCTTATGAACCGATGCGAAGTGAACAGGCGAAGGGGGACGTCGAGCTTTCAGCGGCGCGCCCGCAAGAAGGAGAGGATTCTTCTCCTTCACAGCCGCTTTCGGAAGAAAAATTGGAGAAAGTGGTCAACGGCTTGAATGAGCTGGTGCAGCCGAGCCATACGTCGGTTCGGTTTGAGCTGCATAAGGAGCTGAATGAGTATTACGTGCAAGTAATCGATGAAAAGACGCATGAGGTGATCCGCGAAATTCCGCCGAAAAAGCTGTTGGATATGTACGCGGCGATGATGGAGTTTGTCGGGCTTTTGGTGGATAAAAAAATTTAACGGTGGTGAGTCGAAATGGCGAATACGTTGCGCATCAGCGGCCTCGCGAGCGGGATGGACATTGACAAAATCGTCAGCGATTTGATGAAAGCGGAGCGGATGCCGCTTGATAAATTGAAGCAGAAAAAGCAGCTGCTCGAGTGGCAGCGTGATGATTATCGAGAGATGAATAAGCTGCTCAGCGAGTTAGATACATCGATCTTTGATGGAATCTATCGGCAGGCGACGTTTACGAAGCAGACGGTTATCAGTTCGAATGAAGCGGCTGTTTCTGTTCGAAACATTAGCTCTACTTCCCAATTGACATCAACTATCAAAGTGACACAATTGGCAGAGAATGCTTATATGTATGGAGCTGTTGCCGTAGGCAATGCCAATTTCGATCCATCCCAAACGCTGCTTAGTCAAGATAGCAACATCACGAAAAATAACGGCTACACGTTGAGCAGCGGGACAAAGGAGATTCGCATTAAGGCGATTAAGAGCGATGGCACGATGCCGACCGAGTGGACAACGATTCAATTTGATCCGAGTGTTGATTCATTAAACTCGTTGATTAATAAAATTAATAGCTCTCAGGCCGGGGTAGTGGCTTTTTACGATAGCCGAACGGGCAGAGTGTCATTGACGGCGAAAAATACAGGCGATGCGTCAGAAGGCGCTGAAATTGTAATTGATGGTACAGCTGACAGGTTTTTGATTGACGTGTTAAAGCTACCTCAAGACAGTGATATTGCTGCTGCGACACAGGATCCGAGCAATAATACGATCATGTTGGGGAGAAAAGGAAAGAACGCTCAGTTTACAATTAACGGTTTACCAACGGAACGTCCAACGAATGTGTTTCAGATTAACGGGTATGAGTACACATTAAAGCAAACAACCGCAAGCGAAGTAACCGTGACTGCCTCGACGGACGTTGATGCCATTTTCAATTCGATCAAGTCATTCGTCGACAAATACAACGACACAATCGCCAAAATCAACGCCGAGCTGAAAGAAGAGCGCTACCGCGACTATCCGCCGCTTACCGACGAGCAAAAGGAAGCGATGACGGAAAAGCAAATTGAGCTGTGGGAAGAAAAGGCGCGGAGCGGGATGCTTCGCGGCGATTCGATTTTGTCCAGCGCCCTCAGCAAAATGCGGATGAATGTGTACACGAAAGTCGAAGGGGCGAACATCCCAAGCGGGTTTTCGCAGCTCGCGCAAATCGGGATTACGACGTCGTCGAATTACCTAGACGGTGGGAAGTTGATCATTGACGAAACGAAGCTGCGGGAGAAAATCAAGGAAAATCCGGATGCCGTCTATCAGTTGTTTAACCAAGACGGCGCGACCGATGCGGAAAAAGGCATCGCCCGCCGCCTGCGCGATACGATCAAGGAAACGATCGGGAAAATCGAGCAAAAGGCGGGGAAAACCGTTTGGACGAACCAACAGTTTGCGATCGGGCGCGATTTAATCCAGATCAATGACCAAATTGACCGGTTTCAAGATCGGCTGAAACAGATTGAAGACCGCTACTACCGCCAATTCACAGCGATGGAAGAGGCGATTCAGCGCGCCAACCAACAAAGCATGTATTTGATGAATGCCTTTGGCGGCATGCAAAGATAACGATCAGCGGCTGTGGCATGCAGGCGTCCGTTGGCGCTTGGCCATCATCGGAAAGCGATCCGCTTCCTGATGATGGAGGTTTTAGGCTGAGACAACTGAAAAGGCGCGACGCCTCTTTAAGGGGGCGGTTTGGCTGAAAAAACGTTCTTGCCTCAGTCTTGAAACGTGTGCAGCACTTGACGTGGAAGAGGAGTGATCGGGATGGCAACGAACAATCCGTATCAACACTACCAAGCGAACGCCGTGCAGACGGCGTCGCCTGGGGAGTTGACATTGATGCTGTATAACGGCTGCTTGAAGTTTATCAAGCTCGCGCGCCAGGCGATCGAGACGGGCGATATCGCGGCGCGTAATGAAAACTTGTTGAAGGCGCAAAAGATCATTTTGGAATTGATGGCGACGCTGAAAATGGAATATGACGTCGCGAAATCGATGATGACCATGTATGACTACATCTACCGCCGCCTAGTCGAGGCGAATGTGAAAAACGATGCGGCGATTTTGGACGAGGTGGAAGGGTATGTCGTCGAGTTTCGCGATACGTGGAAGCAAGTGATTCAGCTGAACCGGCAGCGCCAATACGCGGAAGGCGGGCAGGCGTAATGGGCGTTGTGCACGATGTTTGGCGCGCAACGAAGGAGTTGCTTGAGGCGACGGCGCTGCCGTGGCCGTCCGAGGAGCGTGAAGAGCGGCTTGCGGCGGTCGATCGGCTGCTTCGGGAGCGTGAGGAGCTGCTTCGGAAGCTGCGGCCGCCATACAGCGAGGAAGAACAAGAGCTTGGCCGTGAGATCATCGTTTGGAATCAAGAGATTGAGGCGCGGCTGCTTCGGGTGTGCGAAGAAATTCGCCGCGACTTGCGGATGACAGGGGCGAAGCGGCAGGCGAACGCCCGCTACGTTCACCCGTACGAGCAGCCGCTTTCGTTTGACGGGATGTTTTACGACAAACGGCGATAAAGAAAAGGACAGCACGCGCTGTCCTTTTCGCTTCAGACGGCTTTCACGATCGTGATGTTCATCTCTTTCCGCAAGTCAATCTCATACGGGCTTTTCAGCTCCTCGCCTGCTGGGTTTTTGATGACGCGGACGATGGGGCGGAGCGGGAAGCCCGGAAACACTTGCGAGACGACGCCGACGTGCCCGGTGTTGAGCAAGACGGTCGTGGCGACCGGGTAGATGGCGATGTGAGAGAGAAACAGCTTGATCAGATCATAGTCTAAAATGCCGCCGGCGGCGGATAGGTATTCAGCCGCCTCGTGCGGCGAGTATTGTCTTCGGTGGTAGCGCGCCGATGTCAAGGCGTCAAAAACGTCGGCGATGGCGACGATGCGGGCGTATTCGTGAATTTCATCGCCCGATAAGGCGCGCGGGTAGCCGCTGCCGTCGCACCGCTCATGGTGCTGCAAGGCGCAGTGGGCGGAAAAGAGCGAAATGTTGCGCTGGCGCCGCAACAGCTCGAAGCCGAGATACGTATGGCGGCGGACGATTTCCTTTTCCTCTTCCGTCAAGACTCCTTTTTTCCGCCAGAGCCCATCAGGAAGCTGCGTCATGCCGATGTCAAACAACAGCGCGCCGATGCCAAGGTCAAGCAGCTGCTGGGGGCGGTAGCCTTTGGCGATGCCGATGACACCCGCAATGGTGGCGACGTTGACTGAATGGTGGAAAAAGTATCCATTGGAAATGACCAAATCCGACAAGTTGATGAGCAAATCTTCTTGTTTTAGCAGATAATCCAAAATGTCTTTGAACACTTTTTCGTACTCTTTTCCCAAATCGAGGGAAGACACACGGCTGAGCAGCTTTTTTTGCTCAATCAAGGCCGTCATCGTCTCGTACACTTTTTTCACCGCCTGCTGGCGCACGGTCGGGCTGATGAGCGGGCGCGGGCGGATGTCATATGTTTGTTTGTCGTCAATATAAATGTATTGAACCCCTTTTTGTGCTAAAGAACGGATGTAGCCGCTTGTCAGCCGCACGCCGCGCGACAAAAGGACGCTGCCGTTGGCGGCGAACAAGTCGACAGCGAGCACGTCACCGCTTTTCGCATGGGAAATATGGACCTTTCGCATCGTTCACACACTCCGTACCTTCCACATCATAAGAAAAAACACCTATGCCTATCTTACCATATTTTCCTATGTTTTTCACAAAATCTTCAAAAATATTTTTGATTGAAACATGGATTGGATGGGTAATAAAAAAGTGTAGGGATTTACAGTTTTAAAGATAAGGAGTGGTCAGCGATGATGTATAACGTTCGCGGGGAAAACCTCGAAGTGACTCCAGCGTTGCGTGAGTACGTGGAGAAAAAAATCGGGAAACTGGAACGCTACTTTGATGGCACCGAAGACGTGCATGTGCACGTCAATTTAAAAGTATACAACGATGGACAAGGGAAAATCGAGGTGACCATTCCGATTCCGCATTTGTTGCTGCGCGCTGAAGAGCGCCATGAAGATATGTATGCGGCCATCGATTTAGTAACCGATAAGCTCGAGCGGCAAATCCGCAAACATAAAACGAAAGTCAATCGGAAGCTGCGCGACCGCGAGAAAGAAGCGAAGCTGGCTGCCCCTGTCTCGATCGGCGCTTCCGCGGCGGAGAATAATGAAGAGGAGTTTGAAATCGTGCGCACGAAACATTTCAGCTTGAAGCCGATGGACAGCGAAGAAGCGATTTTGCAAATGAATTTGTTGGGGCACAACTTCTTCATTTTCACCAACGCGGAAACAAACCGGACGAACATCGTCTACCGCCGCAAAGACGGAAAATACGGATTGATCGAGGCGAATTGAACAGCCTCCCTATGCGCATCCCCTGCTTTTTTTGGCAGGGGATGTTATAATATGCATGAGAAAAATCAAAATGGGGGAGAGCGATGGAGGAACTGTTGCGTCAAATCTTGTCCAAGTTGGACAACATGGAAAAAGGATTTTTGGTGTTCCAAGAAGAAACTCGCCAACGGTTTGAGCAGATGGATGGCCGTTTGACGGAGATGAACGGACGCCTCGTCGGCCTCGAACAGGAAATGGGCGCGGTGAAAGAGCGGTTAGACCGTGTGGAAACGCGGTTGGGCGGCGTAGAGACCCGGTTGGACGGCGTGGAAACGCGGTTGAATGGTGTAGAGACCCGGTTGGACGGCGTGGAAACGCGGTTGAATGGCGTAGAGACCCGATTGGACGGCGTGGAAACGCGGTTGAATGGTGTAGAGACCCGGTTGGACGGCGTGGAAACGCGATTGAATGGCGTGGAGACCCGATTGGACGGCGTGAAAACGCGGTTGAATGGTGTGGAGACCCGGTTGGACGGCGTGGAAACGCGATTGGGCGGCGTAGAGACCCGATTGGATGGCGTGGAAACGCGGTTAGATGGCGTGGAGACCCGGTTGGATGGTGTGGAAACTGAATTGACGGAAGTGAAAGAGACGCTTCATCGGGTCGAAACGCAGCTTGTGGATGATGTGCAAATATTGTTTCGCAAAATTCATGAAAAAGTTGAGGAGAAAAGTTTTGAAATTTATGCGCTGAACCGGCGGCTTCACCATGCGGAAGCGGCGATTGAGCAGCTTCAGTCCAAGGCGTGATTCCCTCTTTTGGACATGCCCCTCTCTAAGCCTGTGCAACAGTTGTCACCTATCCCTGTAAATGATATGATGAATAAGTGAGTCCATGAAAAATAAGGAGCGTTTCCTATGCTTGGAGTCTTAAAAAAAGTATTTGACCCGAACAAGCGTCAGTTGGCAAGGCTCGAGAAAATTGCGGATCAAGTGGATGCGCTCGGTCCGGAGATGGCCCGACTGTCCGATGAACAGCTGCGGCAAAAAACCGAGGAATTCAAAGCCCGCTACCAACAAGGCGAATCGCTCGATGATTTGCTTGTTGAGGCGTTTGCCGTTGTGCGCGAAGGAGCGAAGCGCGTCCTTGGCTTGTACCCATATAAAGTGCAAATTATGGGCGGCGTCGTCTTGCATGAGGGCGACATCGCCGAGATGAAAACCGGGGAAGGGAAAACGTTGACGGCGACGATGCCCGTCTATTTGAACGCCTTGACGGGGCGCGGCGTGCATGTCGTGACGGTCAACGAATACTTGGCGACGCGCGATGCGACGGAAATGGGCAAACTGTATGAGTTTTTAGGCATGACCGTCGGCTTGAACTTAAGCGGCATGTCGCGCGAGGAGAAGCAGGCGGCGTACAACGCCGACATTACGTACGGGACGAACAACGAGTTTGGCTTTGACTATTTGCGCGACAACATGGTGCTCTATAAAGAGCACATTGTGCAGCGGCCGCTCTATTATGCGATCATCGACGAGGTCGACTCGATTTTAATCGATGAAGCGCGGACGCCGCTCATCATTTCCGGCACGGCGCAGAAGTCGACCAAGCTGTATGTGCAGGCGAATGCGTTTGTCCGCACGTTGCGCAAAGATGTCGATTACACATACGATGAAAAAACGAAAAGCGTCCAGCTGACGGAAGAAGGGATCAACAAAGCGGAGCGCGCGTTTGGCATCGACAACTTGTTCGATTTGAAACACGTCACGCTCAACCACCATATTCAGCTGGCGCTGCGGGCGCACGTGACGATGCAGCGCGATGTCGACTATGTCGTGCAAGACGGAAAAGTGATCATCGTCGACCCGTTCACCGGGCGCTTGATGCACGGCCGCCGTTACAGCGATGGGCTTCATCAAGCCATTGAGGCGAAAGAGGGGCTCGAGATTCAAAACGAGTCGATGACCTTAGCCACGATTACGTTCCAAAACTATTTCCGCATGTACGAAAAATTGGCGGGGATGACGGGGACGGCGAAAACGGAAGAGGAAGAGTTCCGCAACATTTACAACATGCGCGTCGTCGTCATTCCGACGAACCGCCCGGTCATCCGCGAAGACCGTCCGGATTTGATCTACCGGACGATGGAAGGGAAATTCCGCGCCGTGGTCGAGGACATCGCCGCCCGCCATGCGAAAGGGCAGCCCGTGCTTGTCGGCACGGTGGCGATCGAAACGTCCGAGATGTTGTCGGAGATGCTGAAAAAACGCGGCATCCCGCACAACGTCTTAAACGCGAAAAACCATGCGAAAGAGGCGGAAATCATCGCTCAAGCAGGGCAAAAAGGCGCGGTGACGATTGCGACGAACATGGCCGGGCGCGGGACGGACATTAAGCTTGGCGAAGGGGTCAAGGAGCTTGGCGGGCTTGCGGTCATCGGCACGGAGCGTCACGAAAGCCGGCGGATCGACAACCAGCTGCGCGGCCGTTCCGGGCGTCAAGGCGATCCTGGGGTGTCGCAGTTTTACTTGTCGCTTGAAGACGAATTGATGCGCCGTTTCGGCTCGGAAAGCTTAATGGCGATGATGGACCGCCTTGGAATGGACGACTCGCAGCCGATCCAAAGCAAAATGGTGACGAAAGCGGTCGAGTCGGCGCAAAAACGGGTCGAAGGCAACAACTTCGACGCCCGCAAACAGCTGCTTCAATATGACGATGTCCTGCGCGAGCAGCGGGAAATCATTTACCGCCAGCGCTATGAAGTGCTCGATTCCGACAACTTGCGCGGCATTATCGAAAAGATGATCCAATCGGTGATCGAGCGCGTCGTCAACGCTCATACGCCGAAAGAAGAGGTTCCGGAAGAATGGAATTTGAAAGGGCTCGTTGAGTATCTCAACGCCCATCTGCTTCCGGAAGGGGATGTAACGGAAGCTGACTTGCGCGGCAAAGAGCCCGAAGAGATGATCGAGCTCATTTGGGCGAAAGTGAAGGCGCGCTATGATGAGAAAGAAGCGCAAATCCCGCCTGAACAAATGCGCGAGTTTGAACGCGTCGTCGTCTTGCGCGCTGTCGATATGAAATGGATGCACCATATCGACGCGATGGAGCAGCTTCGCCAAGGCATCCATTTGCGCGCCTACGGGCAAGTCGACCCGCTGCGCGAATATCAGATGGAAGGCTACGCCATGTTTGAGGAGATGATTGCGGCGATTGAAGAGGAAGTCGCCACCTATATTATGAAGGCGGAAATTCACCATAACCTTGAGCGCCAAGAGGTGGCCAAAGGCGAAGCGGTTCACCCGAAAGAAGACGGCGAAGAACCGAAGAGAAAACCGGTCCGCAAGGCGGTGCGCGTCGGCCGCAACGACCCGTGCCCGTGCGGGAGCGGGAAAAAATATAAACATTGTTGCGG
The DNA here is from genome assembly GCF_001610955.1 of Geobacillus thermoleovorans. Taxonomy (GTDB): domain Bacteria; phylum Bacillota; class Bacilli; order Bacillales; family Anoxybacillaceae; genus Geobacillus; species Geobacillus thermoleovorans. The sequence continues at coordinate 2,994,834 of NZ_CP014335.1, read as the reverse complement.
AAGAACGGTGTGACCGTTTATAAATATAAAAGGGAAGCTCTGCCTCCCTTTTGAATGGCAGACATTCATCGTTGGCATACTATAATTTATTATGAGGTGAGGACAACATGATCGATTTGGTGGAAATCAAGCAAGAGCTTGAGAAAATGGCTAAGCGATTAGCGGAAATCAGGGGGTCTCTTTGACCTCGAAGCGAAGCAGGCGCGCATTCGCGAATTAGAAGAGCAAATGGCCGCGCCAAACTTTTGGGATGATCAAAAGGCGGCGCAGGCGGTCATTTCCGAAGCGAATGCGCTCAAAGATCTCGTCGAGGAATTTTCCTCGCTTGAAGAACGGTTTGACAACTTGGAAGTGACGTACGAATTGCTCAAGGAAGAGCCGGATGACGAGCTCCAAGCTGAGCTCGTCGAGGAAGCGAAAAAGCTGATGAAAGACTTCAGCGAGTTCGAGCTGCAGCTGTTGCTCAACGAGCCGTACGACCAAAACAACGCCATTTTGGAGCTCCACCCGGGCGCGGGCGGCACGGAATCGCAAGACTGGGCGTCGATGCTTTTGCGCATGTACACGCGCTGGGCGGAGAAAAAAGGGTTTAAAGTCGAGACGCTCGATTACCTCCCGGGCGAGGAAGCCGGGATTAAAAGCGTCACGCTACTCATTAAAGGGCACAACGCCTACGGCTACTTAAAGGCGGAAAAAGGGGTGCATCGGCTGGTTCGCATCTCACCGTTTGACGCCTCAGGCCGCCGCCATACGTCGTTCGTGTCGTGCGAGGTTGTGCCGGAAATGGATGATAACATTGAAATTGAGATCCGGCCGGAAGAGCTGAAAATCGACACGTACCGCTCAAGCGGCGCGGGCGGGCAGCACGTCAACACGACCGACTCGGCCGTGCGCATCACCCACTTGCCGACCGGGATCGTCGTCACGTGCCAATCAGAGCGGTCGCAAATCAAAAACCGCGAAAAAGCGATGAATATGTTGAAGGCGAAATTGTACCAAAAGAAACTCGAGGAGCAGCAAGCCGAACTCGCTGAGCTGCGCGGCGAGCAAAAAGAAATCGGCTGGGGCAACCAAATTCGTTCGTACGTCTTCCATCCGTATTCGCTTGTCAAAGACCATCGGACGAACGTCGAGGTCGGCAATGTGCAAGCGGTGATGGATGGGGAAATTGATGTGTTTATTGACGCGTATTTGCGTGCGAAGTTGAAGTAAAGGGCGATCATCGGATCGTCCTTTTTTCGCCCCAAAATCATGTTTTGGCCTTTTGACGCGTCTGTGCTTCCGTGGTACGCTGAAGGCAACGGAAGGAAAAAGGAGGGCGATGGCATTGGCTGTACGCAAACAATTGCTTTACGAATTGATTGATCGGCTGAACGAGGCTGATCATCAAACGGCGTACGATTTTTTGACGTACTTGCTTGATCGGGCGAGAAGAGAACAGATGATGTGGGAACGGATTGACGAAACGGATGAAGAAGAAGTGTTGACCGAAGAAGAGCGCCAGCAGCTGCAAAGCGATGAAGGATATATCACCGGGGGAGAAGCCAAGCGTGAATTCGGGCTACAAGTTGATTTACCGTAGGGCCGCAGTCAAATTCATCGTTAGGCAAGAAAAAGAGGTTCAAGAACGGTTGGCCTCTGGGTTGCAAGGGTTGCTTGCGATCCCGCCGCAGGGGGATATTAAAAAGTTGAAGGGGCAGGATGGATTATATCGGATGCGAATCGGAACATATCGTGTGTTGTTTCGCATCGATCATGATGAACGAATCATCTATATTGAGGCGATCGGCAACCGCGGCGATGTGTATTGAGGCTTGTATTTTTTGGCTAGGGCGATCATCGGATCGTCCTTTTTTCCTTTAGCATAGCAGACCATTATCGCGTTAATCGGCTGTCATTTACTTGCCAAAACGGGCATGCTATACTCACAGAGGAAGGTGGGGAAGCATGCGGAAGCGAAGAGAGAAGACCATGCCTCCGGCGGTGGAGGCGGCTTTGGAGTATGCGTATGTTCTTATCGGCGCGGCGATCGTCGCTGTGGCGTTTAACGTGTTTTTGCTGCCAAACCGGATTGCCTCAGGCGGAGTGAGCGGCATCAGCACGATTATGCACGCGTTGTTTGGCATTGAGCCTGCCTACGTCCAATGGGCGCTCAACATTCCGCTCTTTATCGCTGGCGTTGTGCTTTTGGGCCGGCAGTTTGGCGTGAAAACGTTCGTCGGGACGGTGTTCTTGCCGCTTGTCGTCTATTTGACGAAAGGGATGGAGCCGGCGACGACGAATCCGCTTCTTGGCGCGATCTTTGGCGGCATCGGCGTCGGGCTTGGCCTCGGCGTTGTCTTCCGCGGCCGGGCGTCGACCGGCGGCACCGATTTGGCAGCGCAAATCATCCATAAATATACCGGGCTGTCGCTTGGCATGTGCGTCATTTTGATCGATGGCTTGATCGTTTTGACCGCGGCGTTTGTGTTTGATATTGAACGGGCGCTCTATGCGTTGATCGCGTTGTATGTGACAAGCAAAACGATCGATCTCGTCCAAGTCGGGCTTGGGTATTCGAAAATCGCTCTTATTATTACAAAGGAAGAAGAAAAAGTGCGCCGCGCCATTTTGCACGAAATCGACCGCGGAGTGACGCGCTTGCCGGCCTATGGCGGCTACACGGAACATGAACGGCCGATGTTGATGTGCGTCGTCGCACAATCGGAGTTCACGAAATTGAAACAATTGGTCCGAACCATTGATCCGACAGCGTTTGTCATTGTTGCGAACGCCGCTGAGGTGCTCGGCGAAGGATTTCAACGTACGTAAAACGGAAGAAATCGGTTATAATAAATGAGAACGAAATTTTTGTTTTTAGGGGGAGTTCGCCATGAAATGGAAATTAGCGACGATGTTCCTTGGCGTTTCGCTCGCGCTTGCCGCGTGCGGCGGTGGCGGGGACAATGCCGGGGAAAAAAACGGCGGCAGCAACGGCGGAGGGGATACTGCAGCGGCTGCCGAGCAAATTTTTAAACAAAACTGTGCGTCCTGTCATGGACAAGACTTGTCGGGCGGGGTCGGCCCGAACTTGCAAAAGGTTGGAAGCAAGTATTCCAAAGATGAAATTAAAAACATTATCGTCAACGGCCGCGGCGCGATGCCGGCAGGAATCATTAAAGGGGAAGACGCCGACAAAGTGGCGGAATGGCTGGCCGCGAAAAAATAATGGACGGATGTTTCTGACTCTTTGAAAGGAAAAGATCGTTCACTCAAGAAAGGTGCACCGCCTTGTTCGCTCAAGAACGAGGCGGTGTTTTCTGTTTTTGAACCTTTTGTCCTAGTTTCCCCAGGGTTCCTCCATTTGAAATATAAATGTAAAATTCGACAGCGGAAAATCATGCTATAATAATCCTTGCGGAATTTTGCAATATTCATTCGAAACAGCTCGAGAAATGACAGCAAGCTATAAAGATGCAACGAGACCGTTTAACATATGCTTGACGGAAAAGTCGTTTATCCATTTTCGACTGTCGAGGGCAAGCCTGTGGCTTGCCCCCGTCACGCCAAGGCGTGGCGGGAGGCCGAACAACCGCTCGCTTCACAGCCCCATGCATGGGTCTGAAAGCAGCGTTGTTCGGTCGCTCGACAGTCGATCAAATGCTCGAAGCCGCAAATGTTAAAGCTTCAAGTTGCATCTATATAGTCGAAAATAGGTGATGATGATGATTGAAATGCAAGATGTGTACAAAACATATCCAAACGGCGTTGTGGCGCTGAACGGCATCAACGTCCGCATCAAGCAAGGAGAATTCGTCTACGTCGTTGGGCCCAGCGGAGCTGGGAAGTCGACGTTTATTAAAATGATGTATCGCGAGGAAAAGCCGACGAGCGGGACCATTATGGTCAACGGCGTCAACCTTGCCAAGCTCAAAGACAGCAAAGTCCCTCTTTTGCGCCGCCATATCGGCGTTGTGTTCCAAGATTTCAAGCTGCTTCCGAAGCTCAACGTTTACGAAAACGTTGCCTTTGCCTTGGAAGTCATTGAAGAATCGCCGAAAGTGATCCGCAAAAAAGTGATGGAAGTACTCGACCTAGTCGGCCTCAAGCATAAAATCCGCTCTTATCCGAACGAATTGTCCGGGGGCGAACAGCAGCGCGTCTCCATCGCCCGCTCAATCGTCAACTCCCCGAAAATCGTGATTGCCGACGAACCAACAGGAAACTTGGACCCGGAAACCTCATGGGGCATTGTGGAGCTGTTTGAAAAAATCAACGACCGGGGAACGACGATTGTGATGGCGACCCACAACAAAGAGATCGTCAACGCGACCCGGCGGCGCGTCATCGCCATCGAAAACGGGAAAATCGTCCGCGACGAGGCGAAGGGGGAATACGGCTATGACGCTTCATACGTTTAAGCGCCACGTCCGGGAGAGCATCAAAAGCCTTGGCCGCAACGGTTGGATGACGTTTGCGTCCGCGAGCGCCGTCACGGTGACGCTGTTGCTTGTCGGCGTCTTTTTTGCCGTCATGTTCAACATCAACCATTTTGCCAAAAAAGTCGAAAACGATGTGGAAATTCGCGTTCATATCGAGCTGACGGCCGACAGCCGGCAAAAAGACGCCTTGCGCCGGCAAATTGAAGCCATTCCAAATGTCAAGGAAGTCCGCTATTCATCGAAGGACGAAGAGCTGAAGCGGCTGATCAAAAGCATGGGGGACGAAGGTTCGTCGTTCCGCTTATTTGAGCAGGACAACCCGTTGAGCGACGTATACGTCGTGAAAGCGGCCCATCCGCAAGATACGGTGAAAGTCGCGAAGCAAATCGAAACATTGCCGTTCGTCCATAAAGTCAACTATGGCCAAGGGACGGTCGAGAAGCTGTTTGATGCGCTGAAAGTGGCGCGCAACGTCGGGCTCGTGCTCATTCTCGGATTGTTGTTTACGGCGATGTTTCTCATTTCCAACACGATCAAAATTACGATTTTCGCCCGCCGCCGCGAAATTGAAATTATGCGGCTCGTGGGCGCGACGAACGGGTTTATCCGCTGGCCGTTCTTTTTAGAAGGGTTATGGCTTGGAATGCTCGGCGCTCTCTTCCCGATCGCGGCGCTTTCGATCGTGTACTACAATGTGTATCAAGTGTATGAACAGCGGGTTTCCTTGCCGTTTTTTGAACTTCTTCCATTTTCTCCGTTCATGTGGCAGTTGAGCGCACTGCTCTTGGCGATCGGCGCCGGCATCGGCATTTGGGGAAGCGTTATGTCGGTGCGCAAGTTTTTGAAAGTGTAAAAAAAGATTCATAGGGAGAGGGGAAAGCGATGAAAAAGAAAAACATGATGGCGCTCGCCGTCGCCGCGGCGCTCGGCCTTGGCGTTCTGCCGCCGGCGGCGAACGCCGTCAGCACTCGTGATATCGAACAAAAGCGAAGCGAAATCGACGCGCTTCGCTCGAAGCGGTCAGAGGTGCAAGAAAAGATCAGCGAGGCGCAAAAAAACATCGAAGCCCTTCAGTCGCAGCAAAAACAAGTCGCCAACGATATTGAAAAGCTGAACATTGCCATTGAGGAAACGAGCGGCAAAATCCGCAACGTCAGCGCAGATATTGACCAAACGGAGCAAGCCATTGACCAATTGAAACAAGAAATTGCCGAAATTCAAGAACGGATTGAAAAACGAAATGAAATTTTGAAAGAGCGGCTTCGTTCCTTGCAGGAAAACGGCGGGGCGATCAGCTACTTGGAAGTGCTGCTCGGCGCACAAAGCTTCAGCGACTTCATCGACCGGATGAGCGCCGTAACGACGATCATGGAAGCGGACCAACAAATCATCCGCGAGCAGGAAGCCGATAAAGCGTTAAAAGAGAAAAAGGAAGGCGAATTGACGGAGAAGCGGAACAAGCTGCAAGCGGATTTGCAAGAATTGAAGCAGCTGCAGGCCGAGCTGGCCGGCCAGCTGGAACAAAAAAATCGCCTGATGGCCGATTTGAAGCAAAAAGAGGAAGAAGAGCATGATCATAAGATGGCGCTCGAAGAAGAAAAAGAACTGATCGCCAAACAAGAAGCGGCCGTGAAAGAGCAGCTTGCCGAACTCGAACGGCAAAAACGGGCCGAAGAAGAAGCGAAACAGAGAGGACGTACATATGCTTCGCCAAACGGTGGAGGAGCGTCATCAGGAGAAGCGCCATCCGGCGGCAGCACGCCGCCTGTATCGAGCGGGGCGTTCACTCGCCCGGCCAATGGACCGATCACCTCGGGCTTTGGCTACCGGTTTGGCGGCACGGACTTCCATCCGGGGGTCGACATCGGCAAGCGAGCTCCCGTTGTGCCGGTTGTCGCTGCAGCGGACGGCATTGTGTTCCGCTCCTACTATTCTAGCAGCTACGGCAACGTCATTTTCATCAGTCATGTGATGAATGGGCAAACATATACGACCGTGTACGCCCATTTGGAAGCGCGTCTTGTTGGCGAAGGGCAGCACGTTCAAAAAGGGCAAGTGATCGGCTATATGGGCAATACAGGGAATTCGACCGGTCCGCATCTTCATTTTGAACTGCACCGCGGCGGCTGGAACGAGGCGAAAACGAATGCGGTCAATCCGCTTGACTATATTCCTTTCTAATTCCGAACCGTATGTGGCATTGCGCAACTTGTCTGTCTTTTGGCGGGACAAGTTGCGTATTTTTTTGATTCATTCGACATCATCGGACAGGGAATCTCCATCCCCCCTTCCAATCTGATTCCAACTGCATGATTGGTTGCTATCTCCAGCGTCCGTCTGTCTTCAAAGCCATGATGCGCGAATGCGAACAGCGCTTTTTGGCGCACGGAGAGATCACAGCTACTTACCATTGCCTATTGATCCGTATGACCCGCTGTTAAGGCGGGGATTTTTTATGGTTTTGGGCATTGCTTGGCCAATCATCAAGAGAATGGTTTTGCCGCATAACATTCTCCCACTTGACTCTGTACCTTAGTCTATCGTTTATAATGTTGAGCAAAGACGGGAACCCCCCGTCATCGCAAGGAGGGAGAACGATGGAAATGGTCAAAAATCGTTTTGGGCCGTGCTGACACTGCTCAGCTGCCCGTGTCATCTGGCGGTTATTCTGCCGTTGTTGGCCGGAACATCGGTCGGTGCGTATTTGATCCGACACCAAAGCCTTGCCATCGGCCTTTTTACGGTTTTGTTTTTCTTTTCGCTGATGATGATAGTTGCAAAGCGAAAGCCAATGCGATCAGGTGAAACGGAAAGCTGTGACCCAGAGAAAACGGGAAACGGCCATGGGGCGTGCTGTGCCCCCTTCCGAACGAATCATGAGGACGAGTGATATAGGTTTCGTGATCGAGGATCTGAACAAAATAGGAAAGAGACATTTGTTGATAAGGAGTGTTTTTTGCCATGAAAACATATCGAATGACCGTCCAAGGCATGACATGCGCCGGCTGTGAACAACATGTCGCCGCAGCGCTGAGCGCGATTGGGGCCAAGCTGATGGATGTCAGCTTCCGGCGCGGTGAAGTGGTATTCGCGCTGCCTGAGGGCACGGACGTTGACATGGCGAGACAAGCGGTCAAAAACGCCCATTACGAGCCGGGGGATATCGAGGAGATCACCGCGCCAGCCAGCCCTGTCATCGCTGGCGAGGGAGAGTATGACTACATCATCATCGGTTCCGGCGGGGCGGCGTTTTCCTCGGCGATCGAAGCGGTGAAATACGGGGCGAAAGTGGCGATGGTCGAGCGCGGCACGGTCGGGGGGACGTGCGTCAATATCGGCTGCGTGCCGTCGAAGACGCTGCTTCGGGCCGGAGAAATCTATGCGTTGACGCGAAATCATCCGTTTCTCGGCCTGCATACATCCGCTGGTCCGGTTGATTTGGCGCCGTTAGTGAAGCAAAAAAATGAACTGGTCGAGCAGCTTCGCCAAGCGAAATATGCGGACTTGATCGGAGAGTATGGGTTCGATTTCATCCAAGGGGAAGCCCGATTTGTTGGGCGCCAAACGATTGAAGTGAACGGCCAAACGCTGTCGGCGAAACGGTTTTTGATCGCGACAGGCGCTTCCCCGGCCGTGCCGGATATTCCGGGGCTTCATGATGTCGACTACTTGACCAGCACGACCTTGCTTGAACTGAAAAAAGTGCCGAAGCGGCTCGCGGTCATTGGCGCTGGCTACATCGGGATGGAGTTGGGACAGCTGTTCCATCATCTCGGCTCCGAGGTGACGTTGATGCAGCGAAGCCCGCGCCTGTTGAAAGAATATGAGCCGGAAATTTCCGAAGCGGTGACGCGGGCCCTCGCGGAACAAGGCATCCGCGTCATCACCGGCGCTTCGTTTGAACGGGTCGAACAAGACGGGAATACGAAAAAAGTGTATGTGAATGTAGACGGCCGCACCCGGGTCATCGAAGCGGACGAATTGCTCGTGGCTGCCGGGAGAACGCCGAATACGGCGGCGTTGAACTTGCCGGCAGCCGGCGTGGAAGTCGGGGAGCGCGGGGAAATTTTGATCGACGAATACACACGGACGACGAACCCGTCGATTTATGCGGCAGGCGATGTCACGCTCGGCCCGCAGTTCGTCTATGTCGCGGCCTATCAGGGAGCCGTTGCCGCGGCCAATGCCGTCGGCGGGCTGAACAAGCGCTGGGATACGGCCGTCGTTCCGGCGGTGACGTTCACCCATCCGGCCATCGCCACCGTCGGTTTGACCGAGCAGCGGGCGAAAGAAAACGGGTATGACGTGAAAACGTCCGTCCTGCCGCTTGAGGCGGTGCCGCGCGCCATCGTCAACCGGGAAACGACGGGGGTGTTTAAACTTGTCGCTGAGGCCCATACGGGCAAGCTGCTAGGCGCCCACATCGTCGCGGACAATGCCGGCGAGGTCATTTACGCCGCAGCGTTGGCGATTCAATTCGGATTAACGATCGACGACCTTCGCCGAACGTTGGCCCCGTATTTAACGATGGCGGAGGGGCTGAAGCTGGCGGCGCTTACGTTTGACCGAGACGTTTCGAAACTGTCGTGCTGCGCGGGATGAAGCCTTCGAACGGGGGCCGCCGTTTCGCGGAGTGTTACGAAGGGGTTGGAACCGATTGTTGTTGCGGTTGCGACTAAGCTTAATGGGGAGCGGTCCGTTTGGCGGAACGCCTCCTCAAGCATGGAAGAAATGCGGGCTAAACTTCAATATTGACTTGACCCTGTACTATAGTGCGGGGGTTATACTTTTTGATGAGGTGATTATGTGATACATTACCGCACCGGCGAGCTGGCAGAAAAATGCAATGTTAATAAAGAAACGATCCGGTATTACGAACGGAAGGGGCTTATTCCAGAAACGGAGCGGACAGAAGGCGGATATCGCCTGTATACGGAGGAAACGGTCAGGCGAATTCAGTTTATTAAGCGGCTGCAAGGGCTCGGATTCACCTTGGCGGAAATTGATAAACTGCTTGGCGTTGTCGATCGGGATCGCGATCGATGCAAAGACATGTACCGCTTTGTTACGCAAAAGATCGAGGAGATTCAAGCCAACATTCGCGATTTAAAGCGGATCGAAGCGATGCTCCAGCAGTTAAAGGAATGTTGCCCTCATGAAGACAATTTATATAACTGCCCGATTATTGACCTATTGCTGGAAGAACCCTCGGATGAGGGAAGGCATGGAGAATGAGAGACTGTTTACTTGCTAAAAGAAAGAGGAGATAGGCAACGGCTTTGTTATTGATCGGTTCGGGTGTTTATTTTACTATGGAATTTTAGCCGCAACAGTCCCGTGCGTCCTTCACTGGCAACGGGGGAAGAAAAAAGGACGATAAGGAAATAGGTGGTGGGAAGCTCCAACAAAAATACGGCTGCCCTCATTAGCCGGTTTCCCGGCCTTTCGGGCAGCTGCTTGTCTGCTTAGGACGCGATTATTCGCTGATGTTGCCATCATCGCCGCCTACATTACCGCCATCGTAGTCATCATCGTCTTGGTCGTGATTTTGATCATGACCGTCTTGATCATGGCCTTGGTCATCGTCATCTTGATCATCGCCGGGTTGCCCAGCATTTTCTCCTTTGTCCTCATCTTGCTTGACGGAAAGTTTCCGCGCCCGGCCGCTTCCGTATTTCCACTCGAGTTCAAGGCGGAACGGGGTATCAAGGGAAAAGAGAGTTTGGATTTTGGCGATTACTTCATCGTTTGACAGCGACGGTGATGCTTGCAAGTCGTTAATGAGCGACTGGACATCATTTGTTGTCACTTCACCCGTCTGGTCTTTAATGTGCAAATGGGAATGGCGTTCAGACCAATGATAGTCGACTTTAATTGTTTGGTTGGCCGCCGTTTTGATTTGCAACTCAAGCTTTTGGATGACATTGGCCAGCTTTGTTTTTCCTTTCTTCTCTGCCCCGTCTTTAACGCGGTCGTTGTCGCTGTCGGCATCTTCCGGTTTAGTGCCGAGCGCTACCTCGGCGCTGTTTGTCAGCCCATCGCGGTCGGTGTCTTCGTCCCCATCTGATATTTTATCTTTGTCCGTATCTGTTTTTGTCGGATTCAGACGGAGGTTGTATTCCACTCGGTTGGTTAAGCCATCGCGGTCTTTGTCCTGGTTGGCGACGTTTTTCCCTAGACCGAGTTTGTACTTCAGCTCCCAATCATCCGGGATGCCGTCTTTGTTTTTATCGGCCCATTTTGGCTTGGATTGTTGTTTCCCCTTGGCTTCGGCTGTTGCCCATCCTGATGAAAACAACAAGGCAGCAGCGAGGCACCCAACTAGCATTCGCTTCATGCTTTTCTTCTCCCTTCATCAATTATGGATTGAAGATACGTTCGGCAGCTGGCTGGCATAGCGTCTTTCGCCGTAGCCCCTGTAGCTTTGCGCCACGCTGTTTCCAACGCTTTGCCTTTTCGCCGTATCTCCTCGCAGGAGAAGATGCGGCAGTAATCTATCTTCACTATAAGTTGTCCTACGATCTGAGGTAAATCATCCATTTGTCCTATTTTTCATCCGTTCCAAAGTTGACTGGCAAAACGTTTTTTTATATAATAATCTCGAATTCGAGATTTTAGAACCAATCAAATTGATGTAGAACTTCATGCTGGCTAGCCCTCCAAGGAGGCCGGTGAAAAACGTCCATTTCCCCTAATATCGATGATTCTTGAGTGGAGGGAAGAGCAACATTTATATATAAGGCTTCTCCGTTTGAGAAGCGACATGATTGAACCGCATTTCCTGTTGAATCACGAGCATTCTAGATTTTTCATGATGCGCATCGTATATATCACATGACTATGATCGCTATGGCGATCGCCGTATCAAAGCAGCATGCTCTTGGTGCTCTATTTCGATAAATGAAGGAGAGGAACAAGATGATCCGCATCGACCGGGCGTCGTCCCGATATCATGCCGATTATGGCTGGCTGAAAACATACCATAGCTTTTCGTTTGGCGAGTATTACAGAAAAAGCCGGCTGAAAGCTCACGGTTTTCATCGTGGGATGAAAGACGGTGTTGCTCGGTAATCCCTTAATGGGATGGCTTAGAGCAACCATTTTTATTTTCAATTGTTGCGGTATAATAGCGAAACTGATACAATGAATAATATGAAACAAGAATATCGAACAACAAAAACAACTGTATCTCTTATCAATTATCATTTTGTTTTCTGTCCAAGGTATCGAAGGAAAGTGCTGGTAGGCAAAGTGGGAGAACGATTCAAGCAGTTAGTAGAAGAAATTTGCCGAGAGAATGATTGGATCATCCTTGCGATGGAAGTGATGCCTGATCATTGTCATTTGTTCTTGAATTGTCTCCCTTCTGATTCTCCATCAGACATTATGGCAAAAGTGAAAGGAGTGACTTCCCGACGATTAAGGGAAGAATTTCAACACTTGTCTCATCTGCAGAGTCTTTGGACACGCTCTTTCTTCGTTAGTACAGCAGGGAATGTATCAAGTGAAATCATCAAACGCTATGTGGAATCTCAAAAGAAAAGGGGGTGAATCCATGCCGACGATCACACTAAGGCTGGAACTGCACAAACCAACGAAAGTCAAACAGGAAATGTATGAACGGATGACAGAAGTGAACACAGAGTTTGCGAATTGGCTGTTGGATCATCCAGAACTGAATCAAGCGACGAGTAAAATTTTTAAAGAGTTTTCGTCACAACGATTTCCTTCTGCCATTGCCTGCCAGACCATTCGAGATGTAAAGTCTCAAAGGAAACATCAGAAGGCAAAGAAATTTCGCAAACAGTGGTGTTGCTTTAACAATCAAAATTGGAAAGTCGAACGAAAGGGAGAGTTCTACACTGTTTCGTTTCCCACCCTAGAGAAACGAGTGGGTGTCCCGGTTGTTACACGACCCTATCAGGAAGCATGGCTGAATCGGCTGCTCGATGGAACCGCCAAACAAGGGGCAGCCAAGCTCTACAAAAAGAAAAAGAAATGGTTTCTTGCATTGTCCATCACATTTGAGGAAGAGCCATGTAAAGGCGAAAAGATCATGGGTGTTGATTTAGGACTCCGCTATATTGCGGTGGCCAGTATAGGAACGAAATCGTTGTTTTTCAAAGGGAATCAATGCGCCTTCATTCGCAGACGATATGCGGCTCTGCGGCGCAAATTGCAAAAAGCCAAGAAACTTCGTGCGGTGCGAAAAATCGGAAACAAAGAATCCCGTTGGATGAAGGATGTCAACCACAAAATTAGCCGTCAAATTGTCAATTTTGCGCTCGCCAACGGTGTTGGCGTGATTCGCATGGAAGATTTGACGGGCATTCGAAAACGGGCAACATCCATGAAAGAAGCGGGGCGGAATCTTCATTCATGGGCGTTTCATCAGCTGCAAACGATGATTGCTTACAAAGCCGAAATGTCGGGCATTCGGGTCGAGTGGGTGAATCCGACCTACACAAGCCAAACTTGTCGTTGTGGCTATCGAGATAAAGGAAACAGAAACGGCATCCACTTCCAATGCCAAAAATGCGGATATACGATTCATGTCGATCTGAATGGCGCCATCAACATCGCCAAAGCGATTTCAGGTTGGAGCGCCTAACCTAGCGCACTGGTCACAGGTGCGCCGCCCATTGGGGTACATCCTAACCCGATGGGATGGGGTGATGGCACACCCCTGAACTTGGGCGTTGTCCGAACCCGAAAGGGATGAGGGCGTTAACGACCCAAGAATCCTACGCCTTTAGGCGTGTGGAGTGTCAAGATCCGAACAACATCCAGTTTGGCCCGCTAAGGGTGTTAAACGACGATTTCGTTGCGCCGCTCTCCGGTTTTGGCGCTCACCCGCACCGGGAGATGGAAATTGTGTCGATCGTGCTTAAAGGCTATTTGCAACATGAAGACAGCACCGGACATAAGGCGGTGACAACGTTCGGCGGCGTGCAGCGGATGTCGGCCGGGACCGGCATCGTCCATTCGGAAGTGAACCCGTCGGCGACGGAAGAGGTGAACTTTTTGCAACTTTGGTTTTTGCCGGAACAATACGGATTGCCGCCGTCGTACGAGCGGACCGAGTTTCCGGTCGACAAGATGAAAAACGCCTTGCTGCCGATTGTCACGAAACACCCGTCTTCCCCGGGGATCGCTCACATTCATCAAGATTTGACGATTTACTTTTCCGATTTGGAAACCGGACATGAGCTGACGTTTACCCAGCCGGAAGGGCGGAACATCTTTGTCTTTGTCATTGAGGGGGATTTGACGTTAAACGGCGAGGCCCATCTCGAGCGGCGCGATGCGGCTCGCATCACGGAAACGCCGGTTCTTCGCCTCTCAACGAACGAAGGATCGCGGTTGATGCTCATCGACTTGCCAAAAGAGGGGTGAAAGCGTTTCGTTTTTGTGCGGCTCATTGGTTTGGCTTCCATTCTAGATCGTGCCAAGAAGACGAATCAAGAAGAGGCATCGTTCGCCGCCAAGGGCGAGGGGTGCCTCTTTTTTCCGTTCTGTATGAGTTGAGAAATCAACAAGGAGCGTGTAAACTAGTAAAGGATAGACAACGAATGAGCATACTCGGTACAAGCCTAACATATGATGGAGATAAAGGCATGGCACGGCGTGAGGCGGTGCTTTTCCTTTTCTCATTGGCGGAAGCCGCCGCCGTCTAGGCGGCAGAGGCGTCCGCTTGCTTCACCGAAGGAGAACGAGAAGAGACCCCCTTTCCCTTCTGTTGCAGGCAATGGAAAGGGCAGGTTTAGGGTGAGGAGGAAGCAACGTGAAAAAATCGACGACGGCCGCATTGATGGCCATATCGATGCTCATTGGGGCGGGAGGGACGTACGCTGGCCTTCAGTTGGCGGACCGCCCGATGGAAGGCTCGCTTTCGACGATTGTTTCGAATGAGCCGTCCAAGTCGACGAACGACAGCGAAGAGATGAAAAAAATCCGGCAAGCTTATGAGCTCATTAAGAATCGGTACGTGGAGAAAGTGGATGAAGAAAAACTGACGGAAGGCGCCATTCAAGGGATGATCAACACGCTCCATGACCCGTATTCCGTCTACATGGATGCGGAAACGACGGAGCAGTTCAACGAGTCGCTCGACTCATCGTTTGAGGGGATCGGCGCCGAAGTGAGCATGATCGACGGCAAGGTGACGATCGTGGCTCCGATCAAAAACTCGCCGGCGGAAAAAGCGGGGCTGAAGCCGAATGACCAAATTTTGCGCGTCAACGGAGAAAGCCTGGAAGGGCTTGATTTATATGAAGCGGTATTGAAAATCCGCGGCAAGAAAGGAACAACGGTGGAGCTTGACATTTTGCGCCCCGGCGTCAAAAACGTGATGAAAGTCAAGGTCGTCCGCGACGAAATTCCGATTCAGACGGTGTATGACTCGATCAAAACATACAACGGCAAAAAGGCGGGCTATTTGCAAATTACGTCGTTTTCGGAAAACACGGCCGCCGACTTTAAAAAGAAGTTGGCGAAGCTTGAGGCCGAACATATTGATGGCTTGATCATCGATGTGCGCGGCAATCCGGGCGGCTATTTGCAAAGCGTTGAGGAAATTTTGAAGCAGCTCATCCCGAAAGGCAAACCATATGTACAAATTGAAGAACGCGATGGCGATCGGCAAAAGTTTTATTCCGATTTAACGGCGAAAAAGCCATACCCGATCGTTGTGCTCATCGACAAAGGAAGCGCCTCGGCGTCGGAAATTTTGGCAGGTGCGATGAAGGAAGCGGGCGGCTACAAGCTGGTCGGCGAGACGACGTTTGGCAAGGGGACGGTGCAGCAGGCGATTCCGATGGGCGACGGCAGCAACATCAAATTGACGCTGTACAAATGGCTGACGCCGGACGGGCATTGGATCCATAAAAAAGGCATTAAGCCCGATGTCGCGGTGGTACAGCCGGATTACTTCCACGTCGCTCCGCTTCATGTGGAAAAACCGCTTCGGTATGACATGAACGACGAGCAAATCGCCAATGCGCAAAAAATGCTCAAAGGGCTTGGCTTCAACCCGGGCCGCACGGACGGCTACTTCAGCAAAGAAACCGAACAGGCCGTCCAAGCGTTCCAAAAAGCGAATCAGCTGCCTGTTACCGGACGCATCGATGAGGCGACGGCGGATGCGCTGCAAACAAAAATTATGGAAGCCGTCCGCGACCCGAAGCATGATATGCAGCTGAAAAAAGCGCTTGGTGTGCTGTTTTCGTCGTGAGCGGGCCAATGATGACGGATAAAAAGAAAAGGGCGCCTCGGCTTTTAGCCCGAGGCGTCCTTTTTATCTTTATATTGGCCCGTGAATCATCTATGACGTTCTATAAGCGGGCCGGCGTTTTCTCCCTTTCTGACGGAAGCGGCAGCTGCACGGTCGTTTCGATCGCAAACCGCGGCCGCCGTTTCACTTCTTGATAAATTTTTCCTATATATTCCCCGATGAGGCCGAGGCTCATCAGCATCAGCCCGCCGATGAACCAAACGGAAATCATGAGCGACGTCCAGCCTGATTCCGCGCGCCCGAGCCACTTGCTGATGAGGGCGTACAGCCCGGCCGCACCGCTCGTGAGAAAGGCCAAAAACCCGATGAGCGTAATGGCGCGAATCGGTGCGACGCTTAAGGAGGTGATGCCGTCAAAGGCGAAGGCGAGCATCTTTTTGAGCGGGTATTTCGATTGTCCGGCCCAACGCTCATGTCGGTCGTAAAAGACGCACGTCGAGCGGAACCCAACAAGCGGCACCAATCCGCGCAAAAAGAGATTGACTTCCGTATAGCGGCTCAGTTCATCGAGCGCCCGCTTGCTCATCAGACGGAAATCGGCGTGGTTGTAAATCAGCTCGATTCCGATGGCCCTCATGAACCGATAAAAGGCTTGGGCGGTCGTACGCTTGAACCACGTGTCTGTCTTTCGGCTCCGCCGCACGCCATACACGATGTCATACCCTTCGCGGTATTTTTGCACAAATTCGCGGATCGCCTCCACATCGTCTTGCAAATCGGCGTCAATGGACACGGCACAATCGGCGTACGCGCGAACGGTTTCGAGCCCAGCGAGCAGCGCCCGCTGATGGCCGACGTTGCGAGCGAGTTTCACACCGGAGACAAACGGGTTGCGCTCGCTTTCTTCTTCAATGAGCGCCCATGTCCGGTCGCGGCTGCCGTCGTCGACAAAAACGATATGGCTGCCGATGGCGACCGCTCCTTCTTCGAGCAGCTGCTCAAGCAAAGCGGTCAGCCGCCGGGCCGTTTCCGGCAACACTTCTTCTTCGTTGTAGCATGGGACGACGATGGCTAACAATGGTTTGTCCACCATGTTTCTTGCCTCCCTTTCACTCCACTTCGTATACATAAATTTTCCAGACTGACTGTCGATCGGTGAACGCCCGCAAGAAGCGGAGATGGATGTCGCGGGCGTTCATGATCGGGACGGAGGAAAAAATGTACTTGCCGCCAAGCTGTTTGAACGCCTTTGTGTCGATCTCGAAATGACGAATGACTTTATGCGAGCGTTTCGTGAACATGTAATGTTTCCCGAGCTCTGCCGAAAACAAATAGACGCGGTTGCCCCAATGGTCGAAATAGTCTTTCAGCACTGGGCTTTTGTCCAATTCTTTGGCAATGATGCGGCGAAACTTCCGCTTATACGACAACGGGTAAAAATTGTTGTACGTATCGAGCGTATAAAACCCGTTGTATTGAGCGATGGCCGGGTGAAGCCCAACGCTGGCAACGCGGTAGGACGATACCGGCTTGCCGATGTATTGCTTGATTTTGGTAAATAAATGTTCGGAATAAAACTGCTCGAACGACGGCGTGCCAGCGAGGCGATAGCGGATTTCCTCGTTAAACCCGCCAAGCAAAAGCAGCTGCAGCGCCAAGGCGATCGGCACGAGGCGCCGCCATGCGGTCCGTTCCTTGGCTAAGATTTGCAAGGCCAAGGCAAAATCGACGTAAATGACCATCGGCCGCAAAAAATGGAAGCGGGCGAAATTGAACGTATTCAAAAGTGAAATCCGTTCTTTCAGCGGCTGCCACCCTTTGTAAAACCAAAACGCATACCAAGCCGATAAGGCGATGTTCAACCAAAACAGCAAAAGGAAGCGCCGCTCCAATGACCCGCGCTGACGGCGGCGCAAAACGAGAAGAAACGCCGCCCAAAGCACCGGCAAGATGATCGGCCCATGGACGGTCATCACATGCGTATGGCCGAGCACATAGTTTTTCAACGTTAAACGAAGGCAGTGGACGAAGCTGAGCCGCGAGGAGAGGAACTCGTTCCGGCTCGTCGGTTCGCCGCTGAAGACAAGCGAGTACACGAGGCGGTACTCGATGGCCAAAAACAAGCTTGTCATCAGGGCGATCGCGGCGAAAAACCGCTTGTTCCACTGCTTGCGGACAACGCCGTCAAACAGCCACACCGCCGCCATCGCGGCGAGGAAAAAGAAAAATCCGAGCACAAAGCTGGCGTAAAACGGAAGCAAGATGATCGCAAGCCATTCTTTCCATGTCGCTTCTCCGTTGCGGATCGACAGAAACGCCCAAAGCGCCAGCGGCATGCCGAGCGTGCTTAACATGCCGGACGGCCAAAACGGTGTCAGCGCAAAAGCAAGCGCCGCCCCGACGCGAATGAGCCATGATTCCGGTGAAGGCAAAAAGTGGCGCCTGAGCAGCCAATACATACCCAAAAAGGCGAATACCCTCGTGATCGTCTGGCTGAGCGCGTACGCCGCCATGGAGGGAAACAAAGCATGCAGCCACACGATGCCGCTGAATTCTGTGCCGAAGGCGTTGCGCGGCAACCCGTTGATCACTTGCGGGATGACGGCATCGATTGGGCCAAATAGTTGGCCGCTGCGAACGAGCACGCGATACCAGGCGATGTTCGAATCCATATTGTCGTGCACGCGAATATGGGCGTGTTCGCCTAACATGTACAGCGGAGAAAGGTAGAGAGCCAATACGATGAACGCGATGGCGACCGCTTTTCGTTCTCTTTGTTCCATCTCGCGCGCCCTCCTTTCCCATACGGGCAGATTGCACAACATGATCCATTATAAACCGCTGCGATTAAAAAAGCATAAAAAAATTGTAAAGAAGTAGTGAAGGGGGAGAAAAAGGGGAAAGAAGCAACCAAAAAAACACCCTGCGTCAAGCAGGGTGGATGGAACCATTAGGCAAACAACCCCATCACCCGCCCAAGGCCGCGCCGTTTCTGCTTTGGTTCGTCCGATGTTTCATGGGAGGAAGGCGGTCGATTGTTCAGCTGCTGTTCAAGGCGGGCGACAAGCTGTTCCAACGCAGTGAGGCGGGCGACGATTTCTTCCATTTCTTGGCGGTGATGCAACAGTTGAATGGAGACGACGTCATCTGCTTTTTGCTCCAGTTGCCGTTCAAGCTGGTCCAAGCGCGAGGAGACGCGGGCGATTTCGGGTTCGATCGATTCATGTAAGGCGTCAATAGGAATGTTGTTCCGCAGCGGCGTCGGAGGGCGTTTCGGGGTCGGCGGCGCTTCCATGGCGGCGCCTTGTTCAAATTTGACCCGTTCGAGCAAGGCGACTGTTTTTTCATCAAACAAGTAGTGGCCGGCCTCGTTTTTCCGCAGCGTAATGTCGTATTTGCGCACCCAGCGCTGGATCGTTTTCGGCGATACACCAAGGCGAGCAGCGACGTCGGACGTTTTCAATTCCATCGTTTCACTCCTCCTTGTTTCGTCTTGTTTATCCTTTTTCCTCTGCATCTTTGAAAATCCTTCCCGGCCGACAAAACTAGTGTTGATTCGGCAAAGAAAGTGGAAAACAGCGAAGATTCGCCATTGGCGAAAAAAGATGGCTGTGGGCATGGGAATTGGCCATGCCATTTGGTAGAATAGAAGATAAAGAATGATGAACGACGCAAGGGGTGAAGCGGATGGCAACATGGTGGCTGGAATGGCTTGAGGGCGTCGCGTCGGTTTGGCGGCAGCCGCTTCTTTATTATGGCGCCGCGCTCGCTTTGGCCGTCGGTTGGCGGCGGGTGAAGCGGGAGCGCCGCGATTTTCATGTGCGCGTCTACAGCCTATGGCAAGAGTGGCGCGGGCTTTGGACGAAGGGATGGATGGCTGGAGCGGTGTTGTCGGCGGCGGCCGTCGGCATCGGGATCGCGGTGCCGCAGGAAGCGGTTTGGACGGTGACGGTGCTGACGGTGCTCTTTAGTTTGACGATGGAAGCGCGTTTGTTGTCGCCTGCTTATACGGTTGGCGGCGCGCTTCTCGTGTTCGGTTTGGCGGAACGAAGCGGGATGTTGGCCGGCTGGCTGCCGGAGGGCATGGCGGCGGCGCCGGCTTTGGCGGTGTGGCTTGCGTTGCTGCTGCTTTCGGAAGGATGGCTTATCATCCGCACGCGAAACGAGGCGGCCTCGCCGCAGCTTGCGAAAAGCAAGCGGGGGATGACGGTCGGCCTGCAATGGGCGCAGCGCCTTTGGTTTGTGCCGGTTGTGCTGCCAGTATCAGGCGGCGCGCTGCCGCCGGCTTCCTGGTGGCCGCTCGTTTCGACGGGAGACGGCTATTCGTTTTGGCTCGTGCCGTTTCTTCTCGGCTTTTCCCAGCGCCGGCAGCACATGCTGCCGGCGGAAGCGGCGCGCGCGGAGGGGCGGCTTGTTGTTCGGCTGGCGTTCGTTGTCGCCCTATTGGCCGCTTCCGGCATATGGTATCCACCGCTGGCGGTTGCGGCGGGGGCTATGGCCATCATCGGCCGCGAATGGATCGCGCTTTCCGGGCATCGCGCCGACCGCGCCCGCCCGCCCCGCTTTGCCCGCCATCCGCACGGCTTGGTGATTGTCGGCGTGCTTCCCGGCTCGAAAGCGGAAAAAATGGGGCTAGGCATCGGGGAAGTCATCATCAAAACAAACGGCGTCCCGGTGCGGAGTGAAACCGAGTTTTACGAGGCGCTCCAGCGCAACCGCGCGTTCTGCAAGTTGGATGTCGTCGGACATAACGGCGAAGTCCGCTTCGTCCAAGGGGCGCTCTATGAGGATGAGCATCATGAACTCGGGCTGCTGTTCGTCCGTGATCGGCACGCATCAGCGTCTGAAGCTGTTTCGTAAAGGAGAATGGACCATGTGGTTTTTGGCGGCACTCATCATTCCGTGCCTATTGGTGCTGTTGTTTGCGCGGGTGACGTACAATCGGTACATCGCTGTGCTGTTGACCGTTGCGCTGCTTGTCGCTTCCTACTTTAAAGGCTATACGGACGAGCTGCATGAAATCGTTGCTGACATCGCATCGACGATCGCCGGCTTTCTTTGGGCCGGCCGCATGCTCGACCATCTGAAGCAAAAATGAAGCGGCGCTGTCGGTTCAACCGTCTGTTTTTGGAAAAAGGCATCGCCGGCTGAACCTCGGATTGTCGAAATGGAACGGAGCGAAGACGCGGACCTTGGGTATGAATGGGTCCGCTTTTTCGCGTTTTTCGGTGCGAAGCGATGGAAAACGCTGAGTGGATTGGTACGAATATGAGTTCGCATTTTTGATGCATGGATCATCACGATGTGATACAATGGGGAAAGATGGTACGAAGGAGGAGGCGAAACGGTGGAGGGCCGTTTTCAATTAGTGGCGCCATACGAACCGCAAGGCGATCAGCCGCAGGCGATCGCCAAGCTCGTTGACGGCCTGCGCCGCGGGGTGAAGCATCAAACGCTGCTTGGGGCGACGGGGACGGGCAAAACGTTTACGATCTCGAACGTGATCGCCCAAGTCAACAAACCGACGCTTGTCATCGCCCACAACAAAACGCTCGCTGGCCAATTGTACAGCGAGCTGAAAGAGTTTTTCCCGCACAACGCCGTCGAATATTTTGTCAGCTATTACGATTACTATCAGCCGGAAGCGTATGTGCCGCAGACGGATACGTACATTGAAAAAGACGCGAAAATCAACGATGAAATCGACAAATTGCGGCACTCGGCGACATCAGCCTTGTTTGAGCGCCGGGACGTGATTATCGTTGCGAGCGTGTCGTGCATTTACGGTTTAGGGTCGCCGGAAGAATATCGGGAGCTCGTCGTCTCGCTGCGCGTTGGGATGGAAATCGAGCGCAACGCGTTGCTTCGGCGGCTTGTCGACATCCAATACGACCGCAATGACATCGATTTTCGCCGCGGCACGTTCCGCGTCCACGGCGATGTTGTCGAAATTTTCCCCGCGTCGCGCGATGAACATTGCATTCGCGTCGAATTTTTCGGCGATGAAATCGAGCGCATCCGCGAGGTGGACGCCTTAACCGGCGAGGTGCTCGGCGAGCGCGAGCATGTCGCCATTTTCCCGGCGTCGCACTTCGTGACGCGCGAGGAGAAAATGCGGCTCGCCATTCAAAACATCGAACAAGAGCTTGAGGAGCGGCTTGCCGAACTGCGCGCGCAAGGAAAGCTCTTAGAGGCGCAGCGGCTTGAGCAGCGGACGCGCTATGACCTTGAAATGATGCGCGAGATGGGCTTTTGTTCCGGCATCGAAAACTACTCGCGCCATTTGGCGCTGCGGCCGCCAGGCTCGACGCCGTATACATTGCTTGACTATTTTCCGGACGATTTTTTGATCATCGTTGATGAGTCGCACGTCACCTTGCCGCAGCTGCGCGGCATGTACAACGGCGACCGGGCGCGCAAGCAAGTGCTTGTCGACCACGGCTTCCGTCTGCCGTCGGCGCTTGACAACCGGCCGCTCACGTTTGAAGAGTTCGAGCAAAAAATCAATCAAATTATTTACGTCTCAGCGACGCCGGGGCCGTATGAGCTTGAACACAGCCCGGGCGTTGTCGAACAAATCATCCGCCCGACCGGGCTTCTCGACCCAACGATCGACGTCCGCCCGACGAAAGGGCAAATCGACGATTTGATCGGCGAAATTCGCGAGCGCGTCGAGCGGAACGAGCGGACGTTGGTGACGACGCTGACGAAAAAGATGGCGGAAGATTTGACCGATTATTTGAAAGAAGCGGGGATCAAGGTGGCGTATTTGCATTCGGAAATTAAGACGCTCGAGCGCATTGAAATCATCCGCGATTTGCGGCTCGGCAAATACGATGTATTGGTCGGCATCAACTTGCTTCGCGAAGGGCTCGACATTCCGGAAGTGTCGCTTGTCGCCATTTTGGACGCCGACAAAGAAGGGTTTTTGCGCTCGGAGCGCTCGCTCATCCAGACGATCGGCCGGGCGGCGCGCAACGCGAACGGCCATGTGATCATGTACGCCGATACGATCACGAAATCGATGGAAATCGCCATTCAAGAGACGAAGCGGCGCCGCGCGATTCAAGAAGAGTACAACCGAAAGCACGGCATCGTGCCGCGCACCGTTCAAAAGGACATTCGTGATGTCATCCGCGCGACGTACGCGGCGGAGGAGACGGGAACGTACGAAGCGAAGCCGGCGGCGACGATGACGAAACAGGAACGGGAAGAGCTGATTCAAAAGCTCGAAGCGGAAATGAAAGAGGCGGCCAAAGCGCTCGACTTCGAGCGGGCCGCCCAGCTGCGCGATATCATTTTCGAATTGAAAGCGGAAGGGTGATGGCCGGGTGAACGGAATGGATAAAATTATCGTCAAAGGGGCGCGCGCCCACAACTTGAAAAACATTGACGTCGAAATCCCGCGCGGCAAGCTCGTCGTCTTGACCGGGCTGTCCGGGTCGGGGAAGTCGTCGTTGGCGTTTGATACGATTTACGCGGAAGGCCAGCGGCGCTATGTTGAATCGCTGTCGGCTTATGCCCGCCAGTTTTTAGGGCAGATGGAAAAACCGGACGTCGATGCGATTGAAGGATTGTCGCCGGCCATTTCGATCGATCAAAAAACGACGAGCCGCAACCCGCGCTCAACCGTCGGCACGGTGACGGAAATTTACGATTATTTGCGGCTGCTATTCGCCCGCATCGGCCGTCCGTTCTGCCCGACGCACGGCATTGAAATCCAATCGCAGACGATCGAGCAAATGGTCGACCGGCTGCTCTCTTACCCGGAGCGGACGAAAATGCAAATTCTCGCCCCAATCGTCTCGGGGAGAAAAGGAACGCACGCCAAGACGCTCGAAGACATCCGCAAGCAAGGGTATGTGCGCGTCCGCATTGACGGCGAGATGCGCGAGTTGACCGAAGACATTGAGCTCGAAAAAAACAAAAAACATTCGATTGATGTCGTCGTCGACCGCATCATCATCAAAGACGGCATCGCCGCCAGGCTTGCCGATTCGCTTGAGACGGCGCTGAAGCTCGCTGACGGCAAAGTCGTCGTCGATGTGATTGGCGAGGGGGAGCTGCTGTTCAGCGAAAAGCATGCCTGCCCGTACTGCGGCTTTTCGATCGGGGAGCTTGAACCGCGTCTGTTTTCGTTCAACAGTCCGTTCGGCGCCTGCCCGGACTGCGACGGGCTCGGGGCGAAGCTCGAAGTGGATCCGGATTTGGTCATCCCGAACGATGAGCTGACGTTAAAAGAACACGCCATCGCTCCGTGGGAGCCGCAAAGCTCGCAATATTACCCGCAGCTGCTCGAAGCCGTGTGCCGCCATTACGGCATCCCGATGGACGTGCCGGTCAGAGACTTGCCGAAAGAGCAGCTGGATAAAATTTTGTACGGCAGCGGCGGTGAGCCGATTTATTTCCGCTATACGAACGATTTTGGTCAAGTGCGCGAACAATACATCGCGTTTGAAGGCGTCATTCCGAACGTCGAGCGTCGCTATCGCGAGACGAGCTCGGACTACATCCGCGAGCAGATGGAAAAGTATATGGCGGAACAACCATGTCCGACATGCCAAGGACACCGGTTGAAAAAAGAAAGCCTGGCCGTCCTTGTCGGCGGCAAGCATATCGGCGAGGTCACCGCCATGTCGGTGACCGAGGCGCTCGCCTTTTTTGACGGTCTCGAGCTGACGGAAAAAGAAGCGCAAATCGCCCGCCTCATTTTGCGTGAAATTCGCGACCGGCTCGGCTTTTTGCAAAACGTCGGCCTCGACTATTTGACGCTCAGCCGCTCGGCAGGAACGCTCTCCGGCGGCGAGGCGCAGCGCATCCGCTTGGCGACGCAGATCGGCTCGCGGCTGACGGGGGTGCTGTACGTGCTCGACGAGCCGTCGATCGGGCTTCATCAGCGCGACAACGACCGGCTGATCGCGACGTTGAAAAGCATGCGCGACCTCGGCAATACGCTCATTGTGGTGGAGCACGACGAGGATACCATGCTGGCCGCGGACTATTTGATTGACATTGGTCCGGGGGCGGGCATCCACGGCGGCGAGGTCGTCGCCGCCGGCACGCCGGAAGAAGTGATGAACGACCCGAACTCGCTCACCGGCCAGTATTTATCGGGGAAAAAATTCATCCCGATTCCGACCGAGCGTCGCCGTCCGGACGGACGTTGGCTTGAGGTCGTCGGCGCGCGCGAGCATAACTTGAAAAACGTATCGGTGAAAATCCCGCTCGGCACGTTTGTCGCTGTCACCGGGGTGTCGGGCTCGGGCAAAAGCACGCTCGTGAACGAAGTGTTGTATAAGGCGCTGGCGCAAAAGCTGCACCGGGCGAAGGCGAAACCGGGCGAACATCGCGGCATCCGCGGGCTGGAGCATCTCGATAAAGTCATTGACATCGACCAGTCGCCGATCGGCCGCACGCCACGCTCGAACCCGGCGACGTACACCGGGGTGTTTGACGACATCCGCGACGTGTTTGCCTCGACGAACGAAGCGAAAGTGCGCGGCTACAAAAAAGGGCGGTTCAGCTTCAATGTCAAAGGCGGGCGCTGCGAGGCGTGCCATGGCGATGGCATCATCAAAATTGAGATGCACTTTTTGCCGGACGTGTACGTCCCGTGCGAAGTGTGCCACGGCAAACGGTACAACCGCGAGACGCTCGAGGTGACGTATAAAGGAAAAAACATCGCCGAGGTGCTCGACATGACGGTCGAAGATGCGCTCGACTTTTTCGCCTCGATCCCGAAAATCAAACGCAAGCTCGAGACGCTCTATGACGTCGGGCTCGGTTATATGAAGCTCGGCCAGCCGGCGACGACGCTCTCGGGCGGCGAGGCGCAGCGCGTCAAGCTCGCCGCTGAGCTTCACCGCCGCTCCAACGGCCGGACGCTCTACATTTTGGACGAGCCGACGACCGGGCTTCATGTCGATGACATCGCCCGGCTGCTTGATGTGCTCCACCGGCTCGTCGACAACGGCGATACCGTGCTTGTCATTGAACATAACTTGGACGTCATCAAAACCGCGGACTATATCATTGACTTAGGTCCGGAAGGCGGCGACCGAGGCGGACAAATCGTCGCTGTCGGCACGCCGGAAGAGGTGGCCGAGGTGGAGGGGTCGCACACCGGCCGCTACTTAAAACCGATTCTCGAGCGCGACCGGGCGCGCATGCAGGCGCAATATGAAGCGGTGAAGGCGTAAAGGCCTTTGCGGCTTTGTCCGCCGCTTGGGACACCGGCGGCCGCCGCCTTTTTTTGCCGTCGGCAGGAAACTTTTCCTAGCGGCCGTCGTATATACAGGTAAAGGAAACTTGGAAAGGGGATTGCCGATTGTCGACGAACAAAGTGTTGTCCGCGCTTTGTTATTTCAGCGTCTTTTTTGCGCCGTTCATTTTGCCGATTGTCGTCTATTTTGTTGTCGAAGATCTTGAAGTCAAACGCCATGCGAAGCGGTCGCTCGTGTCGCATTTGATTCCGGCCGTTACGATCCTCTTGTTCATTGCGTTGGCCGCGTCGCCGGTGCTGTTCGGCCATTGGGGCGAGGAATCGCTTCTTTTTGGCGGCGGGCTCGTCTGGCTTGGGTTCCTCGTTGCTGGGGCGGTGAATCTTGTTGTCATCGTTTGGAATGTCATAAAAGGGATTCAAGTGTTAAAATAAGAGAAAGCGCCCGTTTGCCGGCGAATGCCGTGGCCCCGTTTCTTTGGGACTGTAACAAGGTGTGGCCGGCGGGCGCGAGACTCGAATAAAGATGGTGATGGGATGCTCAATTGGCTGATCGGTGTGTTTATCAATACGGTGCTGCTGATGGCGATTGACGGCTATTTTGACGATATTCACTTCAGCGGCATCGGCGCGGCGTTTTTGGCGAGCGTGATTTTGGCGGTGCTCAACGCCGTCGTTCGCCCTGTGCTCATCTTGTTGACGCTGCCGGTGACAGTGTTGACGCTCGGTTTGTTTTTGTTTGTCATTAACGCCATCACGCTCATGATGACTGCAGGGCTGATGGGCGATGCGTTTCAAATCGGCGGCTTTGGCACGGCGCTGCTCGCCTCGATCGTCTTGTCGTTTTTCCACCTGCTCGTGCAAAAAGCGATTATCGAGCCGCTGCGCAACCGGTCGTAACGGGGGCGTGATCCATTGGAAGGCCGGTGGCGCCATGGTTTTCCGTGATCGTGTGAAAAGATGGCAAATGCGGCAAGGGGTTGCAATGGGAGAAACGATGCGGTGAAGATCGTTTCGGTTTGATGTGTTTGGCTTGATCGGGACGGGGGGAGCCGTCCCTGTTTTGTTTTCCCCGATGTTTTCCATTCAATGGCGGAACGAAACGTGTTACAATGGAAAAAGATGAAGAAAGGGGAGAAAGGCGACGTATGCCAAAAGTGCGGACGAAAGACATCATTGAACAGTTCCAGCTCGAGCTCGTCAGCGGCGCGGAGGGCATTTACCGCCCGATTACGACAAGCGATTTGTCGCGGCCGGGGATTGAAATGGCCGGCTATTTCGCCTATTACCCGGCGGAGCGTCTGCAGCTGCTCGGACGGACGGAGCTGTCGTTTTATGAAACGTTGACGCCGGAAGAAAAAAAATCGCGGATGGAACGGCTTTGCACCGACATTACGCCAGGGATCATCGTCTCGCGTGGATTGGAAGTGCCGCCGGAGCTGATCGAAGCGTCTGAGCGCCAGTCGGTGCCGGTCATGCGCTCGACGATGAAAACGACCCGCCTGTCAAGCCGATTGACAAACTATTTGGAAAGCAAGCTCGCCCCCACCACCGCGGTGCACGGGGTGCTTGTCGATGTGTACGGCGTCGGGGTGTTGATCACGGGCAAAAGCGGCGTCGGCAAAAGCGAAACGGCGCTGGAGCTCGTCAAACGCGGCCATCGGTTGGTCGCCGACGACTGTGTGGAAATCCGCCAAGAAGATGAAGATACGCTCGTCGGCAGCGCGCCGGAGCTGATCGAGCATCTGCTTGAAATTCGCGGCCTCGGCATTATTAATATGATGACGCTGTTCGGCGCAGGGGCGGTGCGGACGCATAAGCGCATTTCGCTCGTCGTCGACTTGGAGCTTTGGGATCCGGAGAAGCAGTACGATCGGCTCGGGTTGGAAGAAGAGAAAGTGAAAATTTTGGATACCGAATTGCCGAAATTAACGATTCCGGTCCGCCCAGGGCGCAACTTGGCGGTCATCGTCGAAGTGGCGGCGATGAACTTCCGGCTGAAGCGGCTCGGGGTCAACGCGGCTGAGGAGTTTTCGGCGCGATTGAGCGACGCCATCGAAGACGGCGCGCACGATTACGACTGATGTTTCTTGCGTCAAAGGAATGGATCTCGTTTGGGCATGAAGCATAGGAGGTGGAAACGATGGAATCGACGATTCAGCCGCTCGACCGCGTGTTTTTGCACCTTGGCCCTATTACGATTTATTGGTATGGGGTCATTATCGGCACCGGTGTGTTGATTGGGCTATGGCTCGCGACGCGCGAAGCAGTGCGGCGCGGCTTGCCGAAAGAGACGTTTGTCGATTTGGTGTTATTTGCCGTGCCGATCGCCATTGTCTGCGCGCGGGCGTACTACGTGCTGTTTGAATGGCACTATTATTCAAAGCATTTGTCCGAGATTCCAAAAGTTTGGCAAGGCGGCCTCGCCATTCACGGCGGTTTGATCGGGGCGGTGGCGACGGGCGCGGTGTTCGCCCGCGCGCGCGGGCTGTCGTTTTGGAAGCTCGCCGATATTGCCGCACCAAGCATCATTTTAGGCCAGGCGATCGGGCGCTGGGGCAATTTTATGAACCAAGAGGCGCACGGCGGCCCTGTGTCGCGCCAGTTTCTTGAAAATTTGCATTTGCCGGATTGGATCATCAATCAAATGTACATTGACGGCCGTTATTGGCATCCGACGTTTTTGTACGAATCGCTTTGGAATTTGGCCGGTTTTTGTCTTTTGCTTTGGCTGCGGCGCGTCAATTTGCGGCGCGGCGAGCTGTTTTTGTCCTATTTGATTTGGTATTCCGTCGGCCGCTTTTGGATTGAAGGGATGCGCACCGACAGCTTGATGCTGGCCGGCAGTCTGCGCGCGGCGCAAGTCGTATCCGTGACGCTGATCGTGTTGTCGATCGCGCTGTGGATCGTGCGCCGGGCGAAAGGATGGGCAAAAGCAAGGTATCAAGACGAATAGCCGTCCTTATCCGTTGACGGATGACTAGGGAAAAAGAGAGGCGGCGTGTGGTGAAAAGGTCACACGGCGGCATGAAGACAAGCGAAGGAGAGAGGAGATATGGTAGGAACATTGCAGCGCGGCGTCATCGCCGGACTGAAGACGTCATGGGCGCTCGGCAAAATCATTTTTCCAGTGACGCTCATTTTAGCGCTGTTGCAGCCGACCCCTTTATTTTCATGGTTGATCGACCTTGTCACTCCCCTGATGAAGTGGTTCGGCTTATCCGGCGACGCGGCCGTGCCGCTGGTGCTCGGCAATTTGCTCGGGCTGTACGCCGCGATCGGGGCGATGCTGACGATCGAGTTTACAGTGAAAGAAGTGCTCATTCTCGCTGTCATGCTTTCCTTTTCTCACAACTTGATCGTCGAGTCTTCCGTCGCTTCGCGGACGGGTATGAGCGTTTGGCTCATGCTCGCCGTGCGCATTGGCTTGGCCGTTGTCTCCGGTTTGTTGATCGCCCATCTATGGGATGGGGGGCAGGAACTCGCTCAATATGGGTTTGTCTCGCCTGAAGCCGCCTCGCCGTCCGGCTGGGGAGAGATCATCTTGGCGGCGCTGAAAAAAGCGGCGACCGGCATCGTCCAGCTGGTTGCGATTGTCATTCCATTGATGACGATCATTCAAGTGTTGAAAGAACGCCACTGGATTGAGACGTTTTCGCGCTGGATGGCGCCAGCGACCAAGATGCTCGGCATGAGCGCGAACACATCGCTCACCCTTGCCGCCGGTTTTGTGTTCGGCCTCGCTTATGGGGCGGGGGTGATGATTCAGGCGGCGAAAGAAGACGGCGTCTCGAAGCGCGATTTGACGTTGGCGTTTATTTTTCTCGTTTCTTGCCATGCGGTTGTCGAAGACACGCTCATTTTCGTTCCGCTCGGCATCCCGGTCTGGCCGTTGTTGGTCATTCGCCTCGTTACGGCTGTGCTGTTGACGATGGCGGTGGCGTTCCTTTGGCGCCGTTTTGAACACCCGATGAGAAAGGAAGCCGCATCATGACGATTCGCACGATTTTATTTGACCTTGACGGAACGTTGATTGATACGAATGAGCTGATCATCCAGTCGTTTTTGCATACGCTGGAGAAGTATTATCCGGGCCGCTACGGGCGTGAGGACGTCTTGCCGTTCATCGGCCCGTCGCTGTATGAGACGTTCAGCTCGCTCGATCCGGAACGGGCCGAGGAGATGGTGAAGACGTATCGCACCTTCAACCATGCCCGCCATGACGAACTGATCCGCGAGTTTGACACCGTGTATGAGACGATCGAAACGCTGCACCGCCATGGCTTCCGCCTCGGCGTCGTGACGACGAAAATGCACGACACCGCCCTGATGGGGTTAAGAAAAACGCGGCTGGCGCCGTTTTTCTCGTGCGTCATCGGCCTCGATGACGTCACGCGGCCAAAGCCCGATCCCGAGCCGATTCACAAAGCGCTTGGCATGTTGCAGTCAACGCCGGACGAAGCGCTCATGGTCGGGGACAACTACCACGACATTTTGGCCGGCCAAAACGCCGGAGTGAAAACAGCCGGCGTCGCCTGGGCGATTAAAGGGCGCGAGTATTTGGAACAATATGAACCGGACTATATGCTGGAAAAAATGAGAGACTTGTTGGCCATTGTCGGCATCAACGAATGAAAGGAGGAGCCGTCCTCCCGGTGAGACGAACGACGAAACACCCTGTCCAAGGGGCGAACTCGCTCTGGCAGTTGTATCGCACCGTATCGTTTTGGAAAGTGCTGAAAAACGTCATCATCATTCAAATCGGGCGCTACACGCCGTTTTTGCCGCTGAAAAACTGGCTGTACCGCACGTTTCTCGGCATGAAGATCGGCGAGCAAACCGCGCTCGCCTTTATGGTCATGCCAGATATTCTCTTCCCTGAAAAAATCCGCATCGGCCGCAACTGCGTCATCGGCTACAACACGACGATTCTCGCTCACGAATATTTGGTTGACGAATACCGCCTCGGCGATGTGGTGATCGGCGATGAGGTGATGATCGGCGCGAACTCGACCATTTTGCCTGGTGTGGTGATCGGCGACCGCGCCGTGGTCGCCGCCGGCACCGTCGTCCATCAAGACGTCCCGCCCGGGGCGATGGCCGCGGGTTGCCCGATGCGCATCGTCCGCCGGAATGAACCGCCTTCCAATTGAATGGGGGCGAGGTTTTGTTTGGAAAAATGAAGATTTCCAGAAAAAGTGATAAAAAGATTGGAACACAAAAAACATTTATAATGCGACTGATGAAGATCGTCTGACGGGCGTAGGTTTTCTATATAGGTGCAATTTGAATCTTTAACATTTGTAGTTTTTACAGAGCGATTGGATCGACTGTCGGGCGAGCGAACAATGCCGCTTCCGGAACCATGTATGGGGCTGCGAAGCGGGTGATTGTTCGGTCACCGCCAGTCGAAAAGTGGATAAGCGACTTTTCCGTCAATGATATGTTAAACTTTTTCGTTGCATGTATATAAATAAGTACTCTACTTTTTTAGGTATTTATTCCATTATTGTGGATAATCGCCTATGCGACATGGAACGAAATGGACAAGCGCTTCCTTTTTTGAAGCGATCTTGTCCGTTTTGTTATTTATAAAGCATTCCCCCCCTTGACGCTGTGGCCGCAAAGGAGTAAACTACTAATAACTTCACTTCTCTACCATATTAGCAAACTAAAGCATCTCGATAAAGGGCGTGGGGACATGGCAAAAAAGCTGTTCATGTTTGAAAAACCGTTAGGCATGCGCGATACGCTGCCGTTTTTATATGAGTTGAAAAAACAAGTGCGTTCGGTGATGGCGGAAGAAATTGAGCGCTGGGGGTACGAGTTTATCGAAACGCCGACGCTTGAGTATTATGAAACGGTCGGGGCGGCGTCGGCGATTGCCGATCATCGGCTGTTTAAGCTCCTCGATCAGCAAGGGCATACGCTCGTATTGCGGCCCGATATGACGGCGCCGATCGCCCGGGTGGCGGCGTCGCGGTTGTATGACGACGGCAATCCGCTCCGGCTGGCGTACAACGCCAATGTGTTCCGCGCCCAGCAGCGCGAAGGCGGGCGGCCGGCGGAGTTTGAACAGATCGGTGTGGAGTTGATCGGCGACGGCACGGTGACGGCCGACGCCGAGGTGATCAGTTTAATGGTCGCCCTGCTGAAGCGGACGGGACTCGGGCGGTTTTCGGTGGCGGTCGGCCATATCGGTTATGTCAATGCGCTGTTTTTGGAGATTTTAGGGAATGAGGAGCGGGCGAGTGTATTGCGCCGTTTTTTATATGAGAAAAATTACGTCGGCTACCGTGAACATGTGAAGTCGTGGCCGCTTTCGTCGATCGATCAAAAGCGGCTGTTGGATCTTCTTTCCTTGCGCGGTGGAACGGACGTGATTGAACAGGCGAAAACGCTCGTCACAAGCGAGAAGGGGCGGCGGGCGGCTGATGAGCTGGCGGTGCTCATGGCGGTGCTTCGGACGTATGGAGTGGCCGAGGCGGTGAAGCTCGATATGGCGCTTGTCAGCCATATGAGCTATTACACTGGCATTTTGTTTGAAGTGTACGCCGAGCAAGTGGGATTCCCGATCGGCAACGGCGGGCGGTATGATGATTTATTGGCGAAGTTCTCGCGCCCGGCGCCGGCGACGGGGTTTGGGTTGCGCGTCGATCGGTTGATTGAGGCGATTGGGGAAACGGATGTGCGCGATGACATCGAGTGCATCGTGTTCAGCCAAGAGCGGCTGGCGGAAGCGGTGGAATTGGCCGAAGCGAAACGGGCGGAAGGCAAGCGCGTCGTCTTGCAGCACATTGCCGGCATTCGTGATATTGACGCCTACAGCCAGCGCTACCGGTCGATCGTGTATTTGCTTGGCCGCAGCGGGCGCGATGGGCAGTGAACATAACAGAGAAGGCGCCGCCGGTTGGTCATCGACGCTGTTGAAAACGGCAGCGATTGGCGGGACAGAGCGGATGCGAAGAACGGACGGGAAAGGCTGCCCATGGCGGTGGAGAGCATGCGGTGTACTCGAGGCCCAGCGCCGCATTTGACATGATGAGGAGCAAGGAGGAAGAATGATGCTGACGATTGCCATGCCAAAAGGGCGCATTTTTGAAGAGGCGGTCGAGTTGCTGCGGCGGGCGGATTATGCGCTGCCGCCGGAATTTACCGAGTCGCGCAAGCTCGTCATTGATGTGCCAGAGGAAAACATGCGCTTTATTTTGGCGAAACCGATGGATGTCGTCACCTATGTCGAGCATGGGGTCGCGGATTTGGGCATTGCCGGCAAGGACGTGCTGATGGAAGAAGAACGGGATGTGTACGAACTGCTCGATTTGCACATCAGCCGCTGCCATTTGGCGGTCGCCGGGATGCCCGGCGCCAAGATGAACGAAATCGCACCAAGGGTGGCGACGAAATACCCGAACATCGCGTCAACGTATTTTCGCGAGCAAGGCGAGCAAGTCGAAATCATCCGCCTGAACGGATCCATTGAACTCGCCCCGCTGATCGGCCTTGCCGACCGGATCGTGGACATCGTTTCCACGGGGCGGACGCTCAGAGAAAACGGGCTTGTCGAACTTGAACGGATCGCCGAGGTGACGTCGCGCCTGATTGTCAACCCGGCGAGCTACCGGCTAAACGGCGGGGACATTGAACGGTTGGTCGACCGATTGGCGGCGGTCATTCCCCAGCCGTAGGAAAAAAGGTGTGACAGAGCGGAAATGGGCGGTTTCCGAAGAATGGGTTGGTGGAGATTCGGGAATGGCGGAGCGGCGTTGACAACGCCGTTGGAAAATAGCATATAGATGCAACGAAGAAGTTTAACATATCCTTGACGGAAAAGCGGTTTGTCCATTTTCGACTGACGGAGGATCGAACAACCGCCTGCTTCACAGACCCATATATGGGTCTTTAAGCGGCGTTGTTCGGTCGCCCGACAGTCGATCAAATACTCGGTAAAAGCTGCAAATGGTAAAGCTTCAAATTGCATCGATACAGATTGCCAATGGACGAAAACCGATGGACGTCACAGAAAGGGGAGCGAACGATGAAAATCGAACGGATCCGAGGCGGCGTCTCGCTGCGGCGCACGATTGAAAGCGGAACGGAGGAGCAGCGGCGCGCGGTGCTTGATATCATCGCCAATGTGCGCGACCGCGGCGATGCGGCGCTGAAAGAATATACGGAACGGTTTGACGGCGTCAAGCTGGATTCGCTCAAGGTGACGGAAGAGGAAATGAAGCGCGCGCATGCGGCGATGGACGCGGAGATGCTGGAGATCATTCGCCAAGCGGCGGCCAACATTCGCGACTACCACAAACGGCAAAAGCGCGAATCATGGTGGATGACGAAAGAAGACGGCACGATTCTCGGACAAAAGGTGACGCCGCTCGATGCGGTCGGGTTGTACGTGCCAGGCGGGACGGCCGCTTATCCGTCGTCTGTGCTGATGAACGTTATTCCCGCACAAGTGGCGGGGGTGAAACGGATTGTCATCACCTCGCCGCCAAACAAAGACGGCACGCTCCCGGCTGGGGTGCTGGCCGCCGCCTATGAACTCGGCGTGACGGAAATTTACAAAGTCGGCGGCGCGCAGGCGATCGCCGCGCTTGCTTATGGGACGGAAACGATCCGGCCGGTTGACAAAATTTTCGGGCCGGGCAATATTTATGTGGCATTGGCGAAGCGGGAAGTGTTCGGACATGTGGCGATCGACATGATCGCGGGGCCGAGCGAAATTGTCGTGCTGGCGGATGAAACGGCCCGACCGGATGAGATTGCGGCGGATTTGTTGTCGCAAGCCGAGCATGACGTGCGGGCGTCGGCCATTTTGGTGACGCCGTCGATGAAATTGGCGCTGGCGGTGGCGAGCGAAGTCGAACGGCAGCTGGAAACGCTGCCGCGCCGCGACATTGCCCAAGCGGCGCTCGAGAACTACGGCGCCATTTACGTCACCGAGACGCTTGAGGAAGCGGTGGATGTCGTGAACGAACTGGCGCCGGAGCATTTGGAAGTGATGACGGCAGAACCGCTCTCGCTTTTCGGCCGGCTCCGCCATGCGGGAGCGATGTTTTTCGGCCGCTTCAGCTCCGAGCCGGTCGGCGACTATTTCGCCGGGCCGAACCACGTGCTGCCAACCAACGGCACGGCCAGATTCTCAAGCGGCTTGAGCGTTGACGAGTTTGTGAAAAAATCAAGCGTGATTGTTTACAGTGAAACCGCATTGAAACAACATGGCGACAAAATCGCCGCCTTTGCCCGCCTCGAGGGGCTGGAGGCGCACGCGCGCGCCATTGAGGTGCGGCTCGAGAAAGGGGAATGAATGATGGCAAGGGAAGCGATGATCGCAAGAACGACGAACGAGACGAGCATTCAGTTATCGCTTTCGTTGGATGGCGAAGGGAAGGCGGAACTGGAAACGGGCGTGCCGTTTTTAACCCATATGCTCGATTTGTTCGCCAAGCACGGCCAGTTCGATTTGCACATTGAGGCCAAAGGCGACACGCATATTGACGACCACCATACGACGGAAGACATCGGCATTTGCCTCGGGCAGGCGATCAAGGAAGCGCTCGGCGACAAAAAAGGAATCAAGCGGTACGGCAACGCGTTTGTGCCGATGGATGACGCCTTGGCGCAAGTTGTGATCGACTTGAGCAATCGCCCGCATTTTGAGTTTCGCGGCGAGTTTCCGGCAGCGAAAGTCGGTGCGTTTGATGTCGAACTCGTGCATGAGTTTTTATGGAAACTGGCGCTTGAAGCGCGGATGAACTTGCATGTCATCGTCCATTACGGGCGCAATACGCACCATATGGTCGAAGCGGTGTTTAAGGCGCTCGGGCGGGCGCTCGATGAAGCAACGATGATCGACCCGCGCGTCAAAGGCGTTCCGTCGACAAAAGGGATGCTGTAGCCGATGGAGTGGGGCGCCCCCCGTGGGGAAAGAGTTCCGCGGGCAAAGGGAATGCGGCCGGGCGCCAAGGAGAGGCCCGCGCGTGAAAGGAGCGCCGTTAACAAAAGGCATGCCGTCATCAAGTTGTTCGGTGGATGAGGGAAAACATGGATCAGCGAAGAAAGGAATGGGATGACGATGATCGGGATCATCGACTATGGCATGGGCAACTTATACAGCGTCAGCAAAGCGCTCGAGCGGCTCGGCTGTCCGTATGTCCTAAGCGGCGACAAAGAGGAGCTCGAGCAGGCGCGCGGGCTGATTTTGCCCGGTGTCGGCTCGTTTCGCGATGCGATGCACATTTTAAATGAGACAGGCCTAGCTGCTTTCATCCGTTCGGCGGTTGAAAACGGCACGCCGCTGCTCGGCATTTGTTTAGGGATGCAGCTGTTGTTTGACGAAAGCGAAGAAAACGGGCCGACAAAAGGGCTTGGCTTGCTTCGCGGCCGCGTCGTCCGCTTTCCGGGCGTCACGAAAACCGGCGAGCCATACAAAGTGCCGCACATGGGCTGGAACCGGCTCCGCTTTCATCGTCCGTCGCCGCTCCTTCGTGGCGTCGAGGAAGGGCATGTCTATTTTGTCCATTCGTATTATGTCATTCCAGGGGATGAGGACGTCGTGCTCGCGAGCAGTGAATATGACGTTGATGTTCCGGCGGTCGTCGGGCGCGGCTGTGTGTTTGGCACACAGTTTCATCCGGAAAAAAGCGGTGCGGTCGGCATGAGCATCTTGAACAATTATGTCGGCATCGCCACGGGAAGGGGGAACGGCTGATGGCGGCGTTTACGATTTATCCGGCGATCGATATGCGCGGCGGCAAGTGCGTCCGCCTGCTGCAAGGCGATTACAACAAAGAAACGGTGTACGGCGATTCGCCGGTCG
Source organism: Geobacillus thermoleovorans (assembly GCF_001610955.1). GTDB lineage: Bacteria > Bacillota > Bacilli > Bacillales > Anoxybacillaceae > Geobacillus > Geobacillus thermoleovorans. Next base: position 2,958,136 of record NZ_CP014335.1, on the reverse strand, counting down.
CGATGGCCGAGCAATTCGCCGCTCAAGGGGCGGAGTGGATTCATATGGTCGATTTGGACGGAGCGAAAGAAGGGCGCCGCGTCAACGACCGGTTTGTCATTGAAGCGGCCCGTCGTCTTTCCGTCCATGTGCAAGTGGGCGGCGGCATCCGGACGGAAGAGGATATCGTGCATTATTTAGAAAATGGGGTCGCCCGCGTCATTTTAGGAAGTGCGGCCATTTCCGACCCGCCGTTTGTGAAAAAGATGCTCCAAAAATACGGCCGCCGCATCGTGATTGGCATTGACGCCCGCGACGGCTTCGTGGCGACGGAAGGGTGGCTTGCGACGTCGAACGTCAAGGCGGAAGAGCTCGGGCGGATGCTCGCTGAGGCGGGGGCGGAGACGTTTATTTTCACCGATATTGCGACCGATGGCACGCTGTCGGGCCCGAACATCGCCGCCGCGGTCCGGTTGGCCGAGGCGACGGGAAAAGAAGTGATCGCTTCTGGCGGCGTCAGCTCGCTTGACGATTTGCGCGCGCTCTGCCAATATGCTGGACAAGGCATCGGCGGCGCGATCGTCGGCAAGGCGCTTTATACGAATCAGTTTACGCTCGCGGAAGCGCTCAAGGCGGTGAACGAGCGATGATCACGAAGCGCATCATCCCGTGCCTCGATGTGAAAGACGGGCGCGTCGTCAAAGGAGTGCAATTTGTCCAGCTGCGCGATGCCGGCGATCCGGTGGAGCTCGCGAAGGCGTACGATGAGCAAGGGGCGGACGAGCTCGTGTTTTTGGACATTTCCGCTTCCCATGAAGGGCGGAAAACGATGGTCGATGTCGTCGAGCGCGTCGCCGCCCAGCTAGCGATTCCGTTTACGGTCGGCGGCGGCATCCACTCGCTTGAGGATATGAAGCGGATGCTTCGCGCCGGGGCCGACAAAGTGTCGCTCAACACCGCCGCGGTGCTCCATCCGACCTTGATCACCGAAGGGGCGGACTTTTTCGGCTCGCAATGCATCGTCGTCGCCATTGACGCGAAATACGATGAAACGCTTGGTTCATGGCGCGTCTATACGCACGGCGGCCGCAACGCCACGAACTGGGAAGTCGTCGCTTGGGCGCAGGAAGCGGTCCGTCTTGGCGCCGGGGAGATTTTGCTGACGAGCATGGACGCGGACGGCGGCAAAAACGGTTTTGATATTGAGTTGACGCGGCGGGTGAGCGAAGCGGTCCCGGTTCCGGTCATCGCCTCGGGCGGCGCCGGCAAGGCGGAGCATTTCCTCGAAGCGTTCGAAAAAGGGAAAGCAGACGCGGCGCTCGCGGCATCGATTTTCCATTACAAAGAAACGTCAGTCGGACAAGTGAAAGCGTACTTGAAAGAAAAAGGGGTGAACGTGCGATGACGGCGGACATTCGCTTTGATGAAAAAGGGCTTGTACCTGCCATCGTCCAAGATGCGCAAAGCAAGGAAGTGCTCACGCTTGCCTATATGAACAAAGAGTCGCTTAAAAAAACGCTGGAGACCGGAGAAACATGGTTTTACAGCCGCTCGCGCCAAGAACTATGGCATAAAGGGGCGACATCTGGAAACGTGCAGCGCGTTGTCGACATCCGCTACGACTGCGACGCCGACGCCCTGCTCGTTCTCGTCGAGCCGGCCGGCCCGGCTTGCCATACCGGGTCGTATTCCTGTTTTTCCCGCTCGCTGGACGGCGCGGCGCGCACGCCGGCGGCCGACCGGTTTGCCATTTTGAACGAGTTGGAACAGATCATCGCCCAGCGCGACGCCGAACGGCCGGAAGGGTCGTACACGACGTACTTGTTTGAAAAAGGCGTCGATAAAATTTTGAAGAAAGTCGGCGAAGAAGCGGCGGAAGTCATCATCGCGGCGAAAAACCGGAGCCATGACGAATTGAAATGGGAAGCGGCCGACTTGTTGTACCATTTGCTTGTACTGTTGCGCGAACAAAAGCTGCCGCTTGACGCGGTGCTTGCGACGCTTGCCGAGCGGCACGCGCAAAAGGTGGAAGCGGGCGACAAAAAATAACAAGATGGTTAGGTGAGAAAAAGGAACGTCTGCCATCGCGCCGGCGTTCCTTTTTTGCACGGAAAAACCGCATTCCTAAAGTTTCTTGCTTGTTTTCGCCGCCGATATGGTATACTGTTGTTCGACGAATTTTACGGACGACGGAGGACAGAATGGGAAAACAACTGAAGCGATCATCACGAAAAGCGACGATTGTACCGTTCATCCAAAGCGGAGATTACTTTTTTAAAAAAGGAATGAAAGCATACGACCGAGGCGATTTGGAAAAGGCGAGGAAATATTTTGAGCGCGCCGTCCGTTTGGATGAGCGCGACGCCTCATTCGCCTTGCAGCTTGCCCTTGTGCTGTCGGAGCTTGGTGAATATCAATTTTCCAATCAATGGCTGTTCAAAATTATCCATGATTTGGACGAAACGATGTACGACTGTTTGTATTTTTTGGCGAACAATTTCGCCTGCCTCGGCTTGTTTCGTGAAGCAAGGCAATACGCGGAACGTTATTTGGCGCATGAGCCGGCCGGAGAGTTTGCCGACGATGCTGCTGACTTGCTTGAGCTGCTTCGGCTCGATGGCTCGGAATGGACGGAAGAAGAGGAGCAGCTGATGGTGCTGGAGGATCGGGCCCGCCGTTTGCTTGAGGAGGAGCGGTTTGCGGAAGCGATTGAAGCGCTTGAAGCGCTCGTCGTGCGCTATCCGGACGTTTGGTCGGCGCATAACAATTTGGCGCTTGCTTATTTTTACAGCGGCGATGTCGACAAAGCGAAACAGAAAGTGCGTGAAGTGCTCAAACGCGATCCCGGCAATTTGCATGCGCTTTGCAACGCGCTTGTCTTCGCCTATTACTTGCGTGAGGAAGAACAGGCGGCCGCGCTTTGCGAGACGCTGGCCGGTTTGTATCCGTTTTTTCGCGAGCATCAATACAAGCTCGGGGCGACATTCGCGCTTGTTGGGCGGTTCGATTTGGCGTTCCGTTGGCTGCACCGTTTGTATAAACAAGGCTTTGGCGGTGATGGGCCATTTTATTATTGGCTCGCTTGCGCTGCCTACTATACTGGCCATGAGCCGCTCGCTCGGCAAATGTGGGAGGTGCTTGCCACCCTCCATCCCGAAAAACGGGGTGAGGAGCCGTGGGCCGTTTCAGCGCCGGTGGATGAGGCGCTTATCCGCTTGATGGCTTGGCTGGAGGGCGACGAGCTGGCCGACCGTCTGTACGGATTGTACTTGTTCAGCCGCTCGCCGCAGGCGAAAGAGCCATCGATGTCGCTTGCGGTATGCCGCCTCTTGCCGTCCGATCCCCGTCTGCGCCCGTTTATCGACTGCTTTTTGTTCGGCTTAACCGACGGCCCGTCCGCTTGGGTGGCGAACATCGGCCGCATGGTCGATGCGCTTTCGGCGCATAATGAGGAAAAGGAAGCGCTCTGCCGCTTCGCCTTCGCGATGGCCGTCCATCCGTCGGCTGATCGCGAGCCATTTGCGAACGGAGCCGCGTGGGCGGCGGCGATCGAATACATGTGGCGCCGACAGCAAGGAGAGCGTGTGACGCAAAGAGAGATGGCGGCCAAATACGGCGTGTCGGCGTCGACGGTGCAAAAATACGTGCAAAAAGCGCGCCGGCTCTATACATGAGCAAATCAATAGACAGGGCGAATCGACTTCTATACGATGAAAATGGAATGATTCTCAAGCGAGGGAGTGGACGGTGTGGCAGACGAAAAAATTTACGATGTCATTATTGCCGGAGCCGGGCCGGCTGGGCTGACGGCGGCTGTCTATACATCGCGCGCCAATTTGTCGACGCTGATGATCGAGCGCGGCGTTCCGGGCGGGCAGATGGTCAACACTGAGGAAGTCGAGAACTATCCCGGCTTTGAAACGATTTTAGGCCCGGAATTGGCGGCGAAAATGTTTGAGCATGCGAAAAAATTCGGCGCGGAGTACGCATACGGCGATGTGAAAGAAATCATCGACGGCGAGGCGTACAAAACGGTCATCGTCGGCGATAAAGAGTACAAGGCCCGCGCGGTCATCATCGCCACCGGAGCGGAATATAAAAAACTCGGTGTACCGGGTGAAGCGGAGCTCGGCGGCCGCGGCGTTTCGTACTGTGCGGTGTGCGACGGGGCGTTTTTCAAAGGAAAAGATTTGGTCGTCGTGGGTGGGGGCGACTCGGCGGTCGAAGAGGGCGTTTATTTGACGCGGTTTGCCAATAAAGTGACGATCGTTCACCGCCGCGACAAGCTGCGGGCGCAAAAAATTTTGCAAGACCGGGCGTTCGCCAATGAAAAAATTGATTTCATCTGGAACCATACGGTGAAACAAATCAACGAAAAGGACGGAAAAGTCGGCAGCGTGACGCTTGTGCATACGCAAACAGGCGAGGAACGCGAATTTCCGTGCGACGGCGTTTTCATTTACATCGGGATGGTGCCGCTCTCGAAGCCGTTTGCCAATCTTGGCATCACGAATGAAAACGGCTATATCGTCACGAACGAAAAGATGGAGACGAAAGTGCCGGGCATTTTCGCCGCCGGTGATGTGCGGGAAAAAACGCTCCGGCAGATCGTGACGGCTACCGGCGACGGCAGCATCGCCGCGCAAAGCGCCCAGCATTACGTTGAGGAACTGAAAGAAAAGCTCAATAAGCAAGGGGTCAGCTGATCCGGTAACCAAATCGCAATCAAATCGTAATGGTTATTTAACCCAGATGTAACACGGGCGCAACACATTTGTCGTATGCTATAAGTAAGTAATTGACCCCCTTTTATATAGATCCTTGATTCGGCGCGGGCGTTTGTCCGCGTCTCTTTTTTCTTTGCCTGCGCGCTTGCATCCTGCCGCCCCGCTCGAAACGGCGGGGGATGGCGTCTTTCGGCTGGAAGCGGAATGTTGGGCCCCCGAGGTTTTTGCAGACGGGAAGCGGACGGTTTCCAGCGGTTTGAAGGTGGAGCGGCCTAACTATTTATGGTAAAATAAAGATGATTATGTGCGTGTTTGCGGATGGTTGGGGTGAACGAATTGCAACGGGTGACAAACTGCGTATTATATAAAGATGGCCAAGTGCTGCTTTTGCAAAAGCCGAGGCGCGGCTGGTGGGTCGCTCCGGGCGGGAAAATGGAGCCCGGCGAGACGGTGCGTGAAGCATGCATTCGTGAATACCGGGAAGAGACGGGCATTTATTTGAAAAATCCAGAGCTGAAAGGCGTCTTTACGATCGTGATGAAAAATGGGAATGAAACGGTGTCGGAGTGGATGATGTTTACGTTTTTCGCCGACGACTTCATTGGTGAAAACGTGCCGTCTTCCGAAGAAGGGACGCTTGCTTGGCATCAGGTGGAGACGCTTTCGACGCTGCCGATGGCCCCTGGAGACTATCATATTTTGGATTACGCCTTGAAAGGCAAAGGGGTCATGTACGGGGTGTTTGTCTATACAGAGGAATTCGAGCTGCTTTCATATCGGCTCGATCCGAGCTGATGGAGAGGAGGGGCGGAGATGGGACAAAACGGGGCGCTGCAGCCGATTCAGCTCGTCATCATCACCGGTATGTCCGGCGCGGGAAAGACGGTGGCGATTCAAAGCTTCGAAGACCTCGGCTTTTTTTGTATTGACAACTTGCCGCCGACGCTACTGCCGAAATTTTTGGAGCTCGTCAAAGAATCCGGGAATAAAATGAACAAAGTCGCCCTTGTCATGGATTTGCGCAGCCGCGACTTTTTCGATCATTTGTTCGCCGCGCTCGATGAGCTGGCTGAGCAAGCGTGGGTCATCCCACAGGTGTTGTTCTTGGACGCCCAAGATTCGACGTTGGTGGCCCGCTACAAAGAAACGCGGCGGACGCATCCGCTTGCGCCGAACGAGCCCCCGCTTGAAGGAATCCGTTTGGAGCGGAAGCTGCTCGAAGAACTGAAAGGGCGGGCGCAGATCATTTACGATACGACGGGGCTCAAGCCGCGCGAGCTGCGGGAGAAAATCATCCGCCAGTTCTCATCGCACGCTCAATCCGGGTTTACCATCAACGTCATGTCGTTTGGGTTTAAGTACGGCATTCCAATTGATGCAGATTTGGTGTTTGACGTCCGCTTTTTGCCGAACCCGCATTACATTGAACATATGCGTCCGAAAACCGGGTTGGATGACGACGTATCGTCCTACGTGCTCAAGTGGGGGGAAACGCAAAAGTTTTTGGAAAAGCTCATTGACTTGTTGTCGTTTATGCTGCCGTATTACCAGCGCGAAGGAAAAAGCCAGCTGGTGATCGCCATCGGCTGCACGGGCGGGCAGCACCGTTCGGTGGCGCTCGCAGAATATATCGCCCGCCATTTTTCAGATGATTATAAAACGGTTGTCTCGCACCGGGACATGGAGAGGAGAAAGGACATACACCGATGAGAAACGAACGAGCAGCGAAACTGGTCGTCATCGGCGGCGGCACCGGGCTTCCCGTCCTGCTGAGGGGGCTGAAGCAGCATGAATTGGATTTGACCGCCATTGTCACGGTCGCCGATGATGGAGGGAGTTCCGGGCGGCTGCGCGATGAGCTGCACATTCCGCCGCCCGGGGATGTCCGCAACGTATTGGCCGCGCTGTCTGACGTCGAACCGCTCATTGTCGAGCTGTTCCAGCACCGTTTTCAAAACGGCAACGGCTTATCCGGCCATTCGCTCGGCAATTTGATTTTGGCGGCGCTCACATCGATCACCGGCGACTTTGTGAAAGCGATCCGTGAGATGAGCAAAGTGTTGAACGTGCGCGGCCAGGTGCTGCCGGCGGCGAACAAAAGCGTCGTTTTGCACGCGGAGATGGAAGACGGTTCCATCATCTCTGGCGAGTCAAAAATCCCGAGTGCGGGAAAAAAAATTAAGAGGGTGTTTTTAACGCCGGAAGACATTGAGCCGCTGCCGGAGACGGTTGATGCCATCCGCCGCGCCGATTTGATTGTCATCGGGCCGGGCAGCCTATACACAAGCATCTTGCCGAATTTGCTCGTGCCGAAAATCGGGCAGGAAGTATGCAAGGCGAAGGCGAAAAAAGTATATATATGCAACATTATGACTCAGGCCGGCGAGACGCCGCACTATACGGTGAGCGACCATGTGGAGGCGCTTCATGCTCATCTTGGCGGCCCGTTTTTGGACGCGGTGATCATCAACAGCGGAGCGATCCCGGAAGCGATCCGCCGCCGCTACGAGGCGGAGCGGGCCGAGCCGGTGCGTGACGACAGCAGCGGGCTTTCGTTGCAAGTCATCCGCGACGATATTGTCACGTACGAGGATGGGGTCATTCGCCATAATACGGCGAAAGTCGCCGCCCTTCTTCTCGGGCTTCTCCCTCACCGTTAAAGGCGGGACCCGAGTAGGCCGCAAAGCGCCATTATGGGCGGTGATGCTCCCGATGGCCGCGCCGAAAGTCAGGCACCTCCAACCGGCCGGATGCGGGGAACGAATGGAGGTGGAGCGATCGTGTCTTTTGCATCGGAAACGAAAAAGGAATTGACCCATTTAGAGGTGAAGCCTTGCTGCTTGCGCGCGGAGCTGTCGGCGCTTTTGCGCATGAACGGTTCACTGTCGTTTTCCGGCGGGCGAATGGCCATCGATGTCCAGACGGAAAATGCGGCGATCGCTCGGCGCATTTATACGTTATTGAAAAAGGGCTACGATGTCGCCGTCGAGCTGTTTGTCCGCAAGAAAATGCGCTTGAAAAAAAACAACGTCTACATCGTCCGCGTGACCGACGGTGCGGCTTCTTTGCTTCGTGAACTTCACATTGTCAACGGCGACTTTTCGCTCATCCATGACATTTCCCCGGAGCTCGTCAAGAAAAAATGCTGCAAGCGCTCGTATTTGCGCGGCGCGTTTTTGGCCGGCGGTTCGGTCAACAACCCGGAGACGTCGTCCTACCATTTGGAGATTTTTTCGCTGTATGAGGAGCATAACCGGGCGTTATGCGAATTGATGAACAGCCACTTTTTTTTAAATGCGAAAACGTTGGAACGGAAAAAGGGGTTTATTACGTATTTAAAAGAGGCGGAAAAAATCGCCGAGTTTTTGAACATCATCGGCGCCCATCAAGCGCTGCTCCGCTTTGAGGACATTCGCATCGTCCGCGATATGCGCAACTCGGTCAACCGGCTTGTCAATTGCGAAACCGCCAATTTGAACAAAACGATCGGCGCTGCGCTTCGCCAGGTGGAGAACATCCGCTACATCGACGAGACGATCGGCCTTGATTCACTGCCGGCCAAGCTGCGGGAAATCGCGAAACTTCGCATCGAGCATCAAGACGTGACGCTGAAAGAGCTCGGGGAGATGGTTGCCGGTGGAAAAATCAGCAAATCCGGCATCAACCACCGGCTGCGCAAAATTGATGAGATCGCGGAGCGGCTGCGGGCTGGAAAGCCGGTCGATTTCCATAAATCGCTGTAAAGGGGAGATGGAGAATGGTGGAAAAACAAGTGGAAGTGAAATTAAAAACCGGGCTGCAGGCGCGCCCGGCGGCGTTGTTTGTCCAAGAAGCGAACCGTTTTTCCGCTGATGTGTTTTTGGAAAAAGACGGAAAACGGGTCAACGCGAAAAGCATTATGGGCTTGATGAGCCTCGCCATCGGCCATGGAGCGGTGATCACGCTCATTGCCGACGGTCCGGATGAGCAAGAAGCGATCGAAAAGCTCGCCGCCTATGTGCAAAAGGAAAAGTAAAGCAGCGTGTGGGGCTGGCGGGGAAAGGAATGGAAAAGGCTGCTCCGTTTTTGTCGGAAGCAGCCTTTTTTCGTCAATGTCGGTGCAGGCGCAGCTCTATAGCGGTTCTGCCAACGTGTGCATGCCTTATTTTTCATCAGCGCGCGTCAGCACGCGGTCAATGATGCCGTATTCCATCGCTTTTTGCGCGGTCATAAAGTTGTCGCGGTCCGTATCGCGCTCGATCACTTCGATCGGCTGGCCGGTGTTTTCCGATAAAATGCGGTTCAATTTGTCGCGCAAGAACAAAATGCGCTTCGCTGCGATTTCGATTTCCGTCGCTTGCCCTTGGGCGCCGCCGAGCGGTTGGTGGATCATGATTTCACTGTTTGGCAAGGCGAACCGTTTCCCTTTCGCACCGGCGGCAAGCAAAAACGCCCCCATGGAAGCGGCCATGCCGATGCAAATTGTCGATACGTCCGGTTTGATGAACTGCATCGTGTCGTAAATCGCCAGGCCAGCTGTGATCGAGCCGCCCGGGCTGTTGATGTACAAGGAAATATCTTTGTCCGGGTCTTCCGCCGCCAAAAACAACAGCTGCGACACGATCGAGTTGGCCACTTGGTCGTCGATCGGGCTGCCAAGGAACACGATTCGGTCTTTCAATAAGCGCGAATAAATGTCGTACGCCCGCTCCCCACGGTTCGTCTGTTCGATGACAGTCGGAATCAAATACATCAAAAACGCCTCCTTTTCCATCCTAATGGATCAATATGTACGCCTTAATCATACACGAATGGTCAATGAAGGTCAAACAAAACGACCTTCCCCATTCTTTATAACATATTCGCGGCTAGCGGGAACATCCCTCTTTTCATCATAACCGCTTTTTTATTTTTTTAACCAGTTGCCTGTGGCGGTGACATTGATGTGGAAGGAACAAAGGCCTAATTTTTCCTGTTTTTTTATTGCATTTTCCCCTTGCATTTTTGCACGATCCTGCTATAATAGAACATGCGACGGAACGAAATAGAGAAATCATGAACTTCCATGCCCTCGTAGTGTAGTGGATAGCACGAGAGATTCCGGTTCTCTTAGCGTGGGTTCGAATCCTGCCGAGGGCGTTCCAACGATCCGACAAGTTCGGATTGAGATTCCCAAATCCCTTGATACGACCGCGTTTGCGGTCGTTTTTCATTTTTTGGGAATCCCGAAAAAAACGATAGAATCCGAAAAAATTTTGTACGAATTTTGCACGACTATTTTGCATGGTAGAGCTCCTCCATCGCGAGGTCGACCTGCCGGGATTCTTTTTGTTCCATCTCATCTAAAATATGCGAGTACGTTTGCAGAGTAGTGACAATATGGCGGAACAGGAAACGAGTTTGGAGCAGCTGGCTTCGATTCGGTTTCGCCAACCGTCGATCACAATTCGGACTTTGTCCGCAGACAAAGCGTATGGCGCCACGGAGTATCTGGAAGCGCTCTTTCTTCATCCAGACTACAGTTTTTTGTTTTTTGTCGTGTAAATGCCACTAATAAGTGAAAGGTGCAAACCGAATCCTCCTTCCGTTGCGTCACCCGATTGGGCGGCGCTGTAGGTGAGGTGATACACGTGTAGAAGTTGCACGAGGTATTGAACGATAACAAAAGCTAAACCACATGAAGAAAAAGGACGGAATGACCTGGGGCGACTGGATGGAGATCATGGGGTCCGGCGCGATACGTATAAACGAGTGCGCGGGGCGGTGAGGAGGAAATGGGAAGGAATAAAGACCCTTAGGTTAAAAAACATATACTTGGTATATGGTTGTAATCCTGCCGAGGCAAAACAGCCGCCTAGGCGGCTGTTTTTCTTTTAGATCAGCAGCGGACGCGCCGCTTTCCTCGAGAGGGTTCCCAAATCAAGGGCTCGGGCGGGGCATTGGGTTTTTTCGTCTGAACAGGCGCCGGTTCGGGCGGTCGCCAAGGCCGCTTTCCGCCGTCAAAAATTTCTCCTACCCCCTCCCGCTCCCGTTGTGTACAATAAAAGAAAGGGAGGCGTGACGATGAGGGCGGAGTTATGGCAAGAGCAGCGGCTGCAGTTGTCGCTGACAAAGGAACTTGTGCAGGCGATTGAACTGTTGCAATATTCCGCAGTGGATTTGGAAGCGTTTTTATATGAACAGTCGCTGGAAAACCCGTTTTTGGAAATTCGCCGCACCCGGGTGCGGCAACGGCCAAGCCGGACAGAAAGAGACCAAAAGCAATGGCTCGAGAACATTGGCGCCCGCGCAGAGACGCTTGTTGGCCATTTGCTTTCTCAGCTGCCTGCGTTGAAGCTGGCCGATCGGGAAGAGCGCATCGTCCGTTATCTCATTGCCTCGCTCGATGAGGATGGCTATTTGCGCGTACCGCTTGCCGAGCTGGCGGCGCGGTTTTCCGCATCGGAACAAGAGATGGAACGGGGGCTGCGCCTTGTGCAGTCGCTCGACCCGCCGGGAGTCGGCGCCCGCGATTTGGCGGAATGCCTCTTGCTGCAACTTGAACGTCTTCCTGAGCGTGACGAGCTGGCGGAGATGATCGTCCGCTACCATTTTGTCCCCTTTGCGGAAAAGTCGTGGAAAACGCTGGCCAAGCAGCTTGGCGTCAGCCTTGGCGAACTGCAACGCGTCTTCGAGCTCATTCGCACACTCGAGCCGCGGCCAGGCATTCACTATTCGAGCGAAACACCGCCTTTGGTCGTGCCGGATGTCATCGTCGTCCGCGGGGCGGAAGGGGACTGGATGGCCGCCTATAATGATGACATCCATCCGGAGCTCGGATGGAATCGGGATTACGAGCGGCGCATCGCTGCATCCGGCGACCGGCATGCCGAACAGTTTATCAAAGAAAAATATCGGCAGTTTACATGGCTCGCGAAAAGTTTGGAGCAACGGAAACAGACGCTTCTCCATTTGACGGCCGTCATCATCGACCGCCAGCGCTCGTGTTTGGAGTTTGGGATTTCGGCGCTCAAGCCGATGACGATGCGCGAGGTGGCCGAGGAGCTCGGCGTTCATGAATCGACGGTGAGCCGCGCGGTCCGGCATAAATATGTGCAAACGCCGTTTGGCACCGTGGAGTTGCGCCGTTTCTTTTCAAACGCCGCGACGGCCGCAGGGGATGAAGCGGCATCGTCCGCCCGCGTGAAAGCGATCATTGAGGCCCTTATTTCCGAGGAAGATCGGCGGGCGCCGCTGTCTGACCAACAGCTTGCTGATTTGCTTCGCGATCGGCACGGCATCGCCATTTCGCGCCGCACAGTCGCCAAATACCGCGAGCAGCTGCGCATCCCGTCTTCGGCAAAGCGGAGGCAATATATCGGCCTGCCGTAACGGGCGGCCAATCGAAACGGCAACTGCTGTAGAAAGAGAGGAAGAAATGAATGCATATCCGATTGTATACGAAAACCAATTGCCCGCTCTGCGACAAAGCGAAAGCCGTTTTGACGGAGCTGCGGGCGGACTATTCGTTTACGCTGGAAGAAATTGATATTTACAAAGATGATGAACTGCTGGAAAAATATCAGCTGATGATCCCGGTTGTGGAATTGGATGGCGAAGAAATCGGCTGGGGAGCGATTGAAAAAGAAGCGGTGAGAAAACGGTTGCGGCGGGCGCAAAACAGTTGAACGGCTATCGTCCTCCTGCTATAATGAAAATGGCGCGGGAGGAATTTTTTATGGCACTGCGGGACATAATATGTCATACCGGGACATAAGATGTCCCTATATTCAATCGAGGAGAAAGGATCCATGCAGCCGTTATTGGAGGCACAAAAAAAATTATTGCCTGACTTGCTTGACGTTATGCAAAAACGATATCAAATTTTGCACTCCATTTCGCTTATGGCGCCGATCGGGCGGCGGGCGCTGGCGGCGAGCCTCGGCATGAGTGAGCGGGTGCTCCGGTCGGAAACAGAATTTTTGAAAGGACAAAACTTGCTTTCCGCCGATGTGTCGGGCATGCGGTTAACGGAGGAAGGCCAGGCGCTCCTTCATACCTCCCTTGCTGATACAATCCAATCGCAAGGAGGAAAATAAGGATGGCAGTCAAAGTGGGAATCAACGGATTTGGCCGCATCGGACGCAACGTCTTCCGCGCGGCATTGAAAAACCCGGACATTGAAGTGGTGGCGGTGAACGATTTAACCGATGCGAATACGCTTGCTCATTTGTTGAAGTACGACTCCGTCCATGGCCGTCTGGATGCCGAAGTGTCGGTGAACGGCAACAACTTGGTCGTCAACGGCAAAGAAATCATCGTCAAGGCGGAACGCGATCCGGCGAACTTGGCGTGGGGCGAGATCGGCGTTGACATCGTCGTTGAGTCGACCGGCCGCTTCACGAAACGCGAAGACGCCGCCAAACATTTGGAAGCGGGTGCGAAAAAAGTGATCATTTCCGCACCGGCGAAAGACGAGGATATTACGATCGTCATGGGCGTCAACCAAGACAAATACGATCCGAAAGCCCATCATGTCATCTCGAACGCTTCGTGCACGACGAACTGCTTGGCGCCGTTTGCCAAAGTGCTGCATGAAAAATTCGGCATCGTCCGCGGCATGATGACGACCGTTCACTCGTACACAAACGACCAACAAATTTTGGACTTGCCGCATAAAGATTTGCGCCGGGCTCGCGCGGCCGCGGAATCGATCATTCCGACGACGACCGGGGCGGCGAAAGCTGTTGCGCTTGTCTTGCCGGAACTGAAAGGCAAATTGAACGGCATGGCAATGCGCGTGCCGACGCCGAACGTATCAGTTGTCGACTTGGTGGCGGAATTGGAAAAAGAAGTGACGGTCGAAGAAGTGAATGCCGCGTTGAAAGCAGCAGCGGAAGGCGAGCTGAAAGGCATTTTGGCCTACAGCGAAGAACCGCTCGTGTCGCGCGACTACAACGGCAGCACCGCTTCGTCGACGATCGACGCGTTGTCGACAATGGTCATTGAAGGCAAAATGGTGAAAGTCGTTTCGTGGTATGACAACGAAACGGGCTATTCGCACCGCGTCGTCGACTTGGCCGCCTACATCGCCTCGAAAGGGCTGTAAAACCAGCTTGGCGTTGAGTTTTCCATCCGTTCAAGTCTATAATAGGGAAATGGAGGGGAGCGGGGAAATGATCCCCACTCCTTTTCCTTTGTCCAAACTGCAGCCAAAAGGGGGCACGAACGATGAACAAGAAGACGATCCGCGACGTTGAGGTGAGGGGAAAGCGCGTCTTTTGCCGCGTCGATTTCAACGTTCCGATGGAGCAAGGCGCCATCACCGATGACACGCGCATTCGCGCCGCACTCCCGACGATCCGCTATTTGATCGAGCACGGGGCGAAAGTCATTTTGGCGAGCCACCTCGGCCGCCCGAAAGGAAAAGTGGTCGAAGAATTGCGTTTGGATGCCGTTGCGAAGCGGCTCGGCGAGCTGCTTGAACGGCCGGTCGCCAAAACGAATGAAGCGGTCGGCGATGAGGTGAAAACGGCGGTCGACCGTTTGAACGAAGGCGACGTGCTCTTGCTTGAGAACGTCCGTTTTTACCCTGGCGAAGAGAAAAACGATCCAGAGCTGGCCAAAGCGTTTGCGGAGCTCGCGGATCTGTATGTCAACGATGCGTTCGGCGCCGCCCACCGCGCTCATGCGTCGACGGAAGGCATCGCCCATTACTTGCCTGCGGTGGCCGGGTTTTTGATGGAAAAAGAACTCGAAGTGCTCGGCAAAGCGCTCTCGAATCCGGACCGCCCGTTTACGGCGATCATCGGCGGCGCGAAAGTGAAAGACAAAATCGGCGTCATCGACAATTTGCTTGAAAAAGTCGACAACTTGATCATCGGCGGCGGACTGGCGTATACGTTCGTCAAAGCGCTCGGCCATGACGTCGGCAAGTCGCTGCTTGAGGAGGACAAAATCGAACTCGCCAAATCGTTTATGGAAAAGGCGAAAGAAAAAGGCGTCCGTTTTTATATGCCGGTGGACGTGGTCGTCGCCGACCGGTTTGCGAACGACGCCAACACGAAAGTCGTCGCCATCGACGCCATTCCGAGCGATTGGGAGGCGCTTGACATCGGCCCGAAAACGCGCGAATTGTACCGCGATGTCATTCGTCAATCGAAGCTCGTTGTCTGGAACGGCCCGATGGGCGTCTTTGAAATGGAAGCGTTCGCCCATGGGACAAAAGCGATCGCCGAAGCACTGGCGGAAGCGCCCGACACCTATTCGGTCATCGGCGGCGGGGATTCGGCGGCGGCGGTTGAGAAATTCGGCTTGGCCGACAAAATGGATCATATCTCCACCGGCGGCGGCGCTTCGCTCGAGTTTATGGAAGGAAAACAGCTGCCGGGTGTCGTCGCGCTCGAAGACAAATGACCCACGGCGCCGGATTGGGCGCATGGCGGCTGACGCCGCCCATTGAAAGGAAGGGTGAACGATGAGAAAACGCATCATTGCAGGCAACTGGAAAATGCATAAAACATTGGCGGAAGCTGTTCAATTTGTCGAGAACGTAAAAGGGCACGTGCCGCCGGCCGACGAAGTCGATTCCGTCGTTTGCGCGCCGTTTCTCTTTTTGGATCGGTTGGTGCAAGCGGCAGACGGCACGGATTTAAAAATCGGGGCGCAAACGATGCACTTTGCCGATCAAGGGGCGTACACAGGCGAAGTGAGCCCGGTCATGCTGAAAGACCTCGGCGTCACGTACGTCATCCTCGGCCATTCGGAGCGCCGGCAAATGTTCGCCGAAACAGATGAGACCGTGAACAAAAAAGTGTTGGCCGCCTTCACCCGCGGGCTTATACCGATTATTTGCTGCGGCGAATCGCTTGAGGAGCGGGAAGCGGGGCAGACGAACGCCGTTGTCGCCTCGCAAGTGGAAAAAGCGCTCGCCGGCTTGACGCCGGAACAAGTGAAGCAAGCGGTCATCGCTTACGAGCCGATTTGGGCGATCGGGACGGGCAAATCATCAACACCGGAAGACGCCAACAGCGTCTGCGGCCATATCCGTTCGGTTGTTTCGCGCCTGTTTGGCCCGGAGGCGGCGGAAGCGATCCGCATTCAATACGGCGGCAGCGTCAAACCGGACAACATCCGCGACTTCTTGGCGCAAGAACAGATCGACGGCGCCTTAGTCGGCGGGGCGAGCCTCGAGCCGGCTTCATTCTTGCAATTGGTGGAGGCGGGCCGCCATGAGTAAACAACCGGTTGCGCTCATCATTTTAGACGGATTTGCGCTGCGCGACGAAACGTACGGCAATGCGGTCGCTCAGGCGAACAAACCGAACTTTGACCGCTATTGGAACGAATACCCGCACACAACGCTCAAGGCGTGCGGCGAGGCGGTCGGGCTTCCGGAAGGGCAGATGGGCAACTCGGAAGTCGGCCATCTCAACATCGGCGCCGGGCGCATTGTGTACCAAAGCTTAACGCGGGTCAACATTGCCATTCGCGAAGGCGAGTTTGACCGAAATGAAACGTTTTTGGCGGCGATGAACCATGTGAAACAACATGGGACAAGCTTGCATTTGTTCGGCTTGCTTTCCGACGGCGGGGTGCACAGCCATATTCACCATTTGTACGCTCTCTTGCGCTTGGCGGCGAAAGAAGGCGTAAAACGCGTGTACATCCACGGCTTTTTGGACGGCCGCGACGTCGGCCCGCAAACGGCGCCGCAATACATTAAAGAACTACAGGAAAAAATCAAAGAATACGGCGTCGGCGAAATCGCCACCTTATCAGGACGCTACTACTCGATGGACCGCGACAAGCGGTGGGACCGCGTCGAAAAGGCGTATCGGGCGATGGTGTACGGGGAAGGGCCGACGTACCGCGATCCGCTCGAATGCATCGAGGACTCGTACAAACACGGCATTTACGACGAATTCGTCCTGCCGTCGGTCATCGTCCGCGAAGACGGTCGGCCGGTGGCGACGATTCAAGACAATGACGCGATTATCTTCTATAATTTCCGCCCTGACCGGGCGATCCAAATTTCAAACACGTTTACGAACGAAGATTTCCGCGAGTTTGACCGCGGCCCGAAACATCCGAAGCATTTGTTCTTTGTCTGCTTGACCCATTTCAGCGAAACGGTGAAAGGGTACGTGGCGTTCAAGCCGACGAACCTTGACAACACGCTTGGGGAAGTGCTGTCGCAGCACGGACTGCGCCAACTGCGCATCGCCGAGACCGAAAAATATCCGCACGTGACGTTTTTTATGAGCGGCGGCCGCGAAGAGAAATTTCCAGGCGAAGACCGGATTTTGATCAACTCGCCGAAAGTGCCGACGTATGACTTGAAGCCGGAAATGAGCGCCTATGAAGTGACCGATGCGCTGCTCAAGGAAATTGAAGCCGATAAGTACGATGCGATCATTTTGAACTACGCCAACCCGGATATGGTCGGCCATTCGGGCAAGCTCGAACCGACGATCAAGGCGGTGGAGGCAGTGGACGAATGCCTCGGCAAAGTCGTCGATGCCATTTTGGCCAAAGGCGGCATCGCCATCATCACCGCCGACCACGGCAACGCCGATGAAGTATTGACGCCGGACGGCAAGCCGCAAACGGCTCATACGACGAATCCGGTGCCGGTCATCGTGACGAAAAAAGGCATCAAGCTTAGAGACGGCGGCATCTTAGGCGATTTGGCGCCGACGATGCTCGATTTGCTCGGCTTGCCGCAGCCGAAAGAAATGACGGGGAAATCGTTGATTGTCAAATAATGATGATCTTGAGAAAACGATACGAAAAGGAGTGTGTTCCCATGTCTGCCATTATCGATGTCTACGCTCGCGAAGTGCTCGATTCGCGCGGCAACCCGACGGTGGAAGTGGAAGTGTACACAGAAGACGGCGGCTTCGGCCGCGCCTTGGTGCCGAGCGGCGCCTCGACCGGGGAATATGAAGCGGTCGAACTGCGCGACGGCGATAAAAACCGCTACCTCGGCAAAGGGGTGTTAAAAGCGGTCGAAAACGTCAACGAAATCATCGCGCCGGAAATCATCGGCCTGGAGGTCGCCGACCAAGTGGCGATCGACCGGAAGCTGATTGAATTAGACGGCACGGAAAACAAAAGCAAGCTTGGCGCCAACGCCATTTTGGGCGTCTCGCTCGCCGTGGCCCGCGCGGCAGCGGACGAGCTTGGCCTGCCGCTGTACCAATACTTAGGCGGCTTTAACGCCAAAACGCTGCCGGTGCCGATGATGAACATTTTAAACGGCGGCGCGCATGCGGACAACAACGTCGACATTCAAGAATTTATGATCATGCCGGTCGGCGCGGAAAGCTTCCGCGAAGCGCTGCGCATGGGGGCGGAAATTTTCCACAGCTTAAAAGCGGTGCTGAAAGCGAAAGGCTACAACACCGCCGTCGGCGATGAAGGAGGCTTCGCCCCGAACTTGAAATCGAACGAAGAAGCGCTGCAAACGATCATCGAAGCGATCGAAAAAGCCGGCTACAAACCGGGCGAACAAGTGATGCTCGCGATGGACGTTGCCTCGTCCGAGCTGTACAACAAAGAAGACGGCAAATATCATCTTGAAGGCGAAGGCGTTGTGAAAACGTCGGAAGAAATGGTCGCTTGGTATGAAGAGCTTGTATCGAAATATCCGATCATCTCGATCGAAGACGGGCTCGATGAAAACGACTGGGAAGGCCATAAACTGCTGACCGAGCGGCTCGGCAAAAAAGTCCAGCTTGTCGGCGACGACTTGTTTGTCACAAACACGAAAAAACTGGCCGAAGGCATTGAAAAAGGCGTCGGCAACTCGATTTTGATCAAAGTGAACCAAATCGGCACGCTCACCGAAACGTTTGACGCCATCGAAATGGCGAAACGCGCCGGCTACACCGCCGTCGTCTCGCACCGTTCCGGCGAAACGGAAGACAGCACGATCGCGGACATCGCCGTCGCCACCAACGCCGGCCAAATCAAAACGGGCGCGCCGTCGCGCACCGACCGCGTCGCGAAATACAACCAGCTGCTCCGCATTGAAGATGAACTCGGCCACACGGCCATTTACCAAGGCATCCGCTCGTTTTACAATTTGAAAAAATAACGGGAACAGGCGTCCCCAACGGAGGGGGCGCCTGTCGTTTTGACGGAGGCGAAAAGAGAATCGAATGGCTGGCGGTGATCAAGACGTCTTGACGCATTCAGGAAAGCTGCGCCTCTTCATCAGATGGGATCGTAAATAGTCGTTTTATGATGACGCGCTTGATACATCTCGGCAATCTTTTCCGCCGATGCCTTCAAGAGGTTCGTGACCACACGGATGTCATGCTCGTTCGCATCCTGAAAGATCACGACGCGATGGCGCTTTTTGGAACGACATTGTTTTGTTCCGAATTGACAAGTAAAATCCGATCCTCATCAGAAACGATTTTTTGCATCAAATTTGGGAGTGTGGTATGCTTGTGCACAGAGAGCGCCTCCTAGGTTTGTTTGCGTCGTTACTTACATTCTACAGGAGAGGTGCTCTTTTTTCTATGATTTTTATGGATATTATTGGTTAATCAACACGCCTGGAACGAAACCATCGATGCTTAGTATGATAGGGCTCATCATCGCCCAATTTGGCCTGGAAAGTAAGAAATCTTTAGGTGCTGTTCCCTTTCCTATTCAAATGAGCTGACATTGTCCCGCATAGGACAAAGCAATGGACGGAGGTGGTTTGTTCGTTTATAATATTTTTGAATCATCAGAATATTAAGGGGATGGGGATGGAACAAATGATTGTCGAGACGCGGTATGGACGGTTGCGCGGGGGGACGAATGAAAGCGTTTTCGTTTGGAAAGGAATTCCGTATGCGAAAGCGCCGGTCGGTGAGCGCCGGTTTCTGCCGCCGGAACCGCCCGATGCGTGGGATGGGGTGCGTGAGGCGGCCGCGTTTGGCCCCGCGGTCATGCAGCCGTCGGATCCGATTTTCAGCGGATTGCTCGGGCGGATGAGCGAGGCGCCAAGCGAAGACGGGCTGTACTTGAACATTTGGTCGCCGGCGGCGGATGGGAAGAAGCGCCCGGTGTTGTTTTGGATTCATGGCGGCGCCTTTTTGTTCGGTTCGGGTTCTTCGCCGTGGTATGATGGGACGGCGTTGGCGAAACACGGCGATGTCGTTGTCGTGACGATCAACTACCGAATGAACGTGTTTGGCTTTTTGCATCTGGGGGATTTGTTTGGCGAAGCGTACGCGCAAGCCGGGAATCTCGGCATTTTGGATCAAGTGGCGGCGTTGCGCTGGGTGAAGGAGAACATTGAGGCGTTTGGCGGCGATCCGGACAACATCACGATTTTCGGTGAATCGGCCGGAGCGGCGAGCGTCGGCGTGCTGTTGTCGCTTTCGGAGGCCAGCGGGCTGTTTCGGCGCGCCATTTTGCAAAGCGGTTCGGGAGCGCTTCTCCTCCGTTCGCCCAAGACCGCCATGGCGATGACCGAGCGCATTCTCGAGCGCGCCGGCATCCGTCCGGGCGACCGCGGCCGGCTCTTGTCGATTCCCGCCGAGGAGCTGCTGCGGTCGGCGCTGTCGCTCGGCCCAGGAATCATGTACGGTCCGGTGGTGGACGGCCGCGTATTGCGCCGCCATCCGATCGAAGCGCTCTGCGATGGGGCGGCCAGCGGCATTCCGATTCTCATCGGCGTCACGAAAGACGAGTACAACCTGTTTACCTTGACGGATCCATCGTGGACAAAGCTTGGCGAAAAAGAACTGCTTGACCGGATCAACCGTGAAGTCGGGCCCGTGCCGGAGGCGGCGATTCGCTATTATGCAGAGACGGCGGAGCCGTCGGCGCCCGACTGGCAAACGTGGCTTCGCATCATGACGTACCGTGTTTTTGTCGAGGGGATGCTGCGGACAGCGGACGCCCAAGCGGCCCACGGAGCGGATGTGTACATGTACCGGTTTGATTATGAGACGCCGGTGTTCGGCGGACAGCTGAAAGCATGCCACGCGCTCGAGCTGCCGTTTGTGTTTCACAATCTCCATCAGCCGGGCGTCGCGAATTTCGTCGGCAATCGGCCGGAGCGCGAGGCGATCGCCAACGAAATGCATTATGCCTGGCTTTCGTTCGCCCGCACCGGCGACCCGAACGGCGCGCATTTGCCAGAGAAGTGGCCGATCTATACGAACGAGCGCAAACCGGTGTTTGTCTTTTCAGCCGCCAGCCATGTCGAAGATGATCCGTTTGGCTGCGAGCGTGCGGCGTGGATGACGCGCGCATAAGGAAAAAGGAACGGCCAACCGCCGTTCCTTTGTTATTCGTTTGCTCCCGGTGAAGGAAGCCCGAACTGTTCCGCCAGCGCCGGGTCGCGGTCGATCGCCTCAAGCAGCTTCCGCATGACGTTGACGTCAAACGTAAAGTTCGCCCCGATCGGCGACGTGACGAAAATTTTCCCTTTCTTCGCCTCCCGCGCCCGTTTGAATTGATAGCCGTCAATCGCGATGACGACTCGTTCGTCCGGTCTTGCCATTGAAGTCCCTCCAGTCGTTGCCGATTTGCTTTCTATTGTAACGTATTTCGGCTGCGGACGACAATGATCATACCGCGCCCGAGGCATGGAGCGTCAAGCAGATGGAGGATGAAACGTTCCCCCATCTATGCAAAGGGGTAGAGGCAGGGAATTTTTTTGGCCCCCGCCCTCCGATTCAGCTGTCTTGCAAAGACAGGAAACGCAGTCTTTCCTTCAACACCGTTCCATTCTTCCGTTGCCTCCAGGCCGATCAGATCAGGTCAGATACGTTGCGATTTTTGCCAGGCATTCGTCAATGATTTCATCGATTTCCTCCATTTGAGCATCTTCTGGCTTGTATTTTTTTAAAATTTTTAGATGACGGGCTTTCCAATCTAATGTTTCACAAAAAAGTGAATTTGTGCCTTTCGTCGTGTTGAGACAGTCCCGCCAGTTGCCGCCAACGGCGATCTATGGTATAGTGAAATTATTGCAACGTCGGTCGTTGGAGGTGTCAGGCATGCATGCCTTGCTTGTGACGCTGCTTGTCATTGTGTCGATCGCGCTGATCGCGGTTGTCTTGCTGCAGTCGGGCCGCAGCGCCGGGCTGTCGGGGGCGATCACCGGCGGCGCCGAGCAATTGTTCGGGAAGCAGAAAGCCCGTGGGCTCGATGCGGTGTTTCAGCGCGTGACGGTCATATTGGCCATTTTGTTTTTCGTATTGACGATCCTGGTTACGTACGTACAGCCATCATAAGTCAAACATGGGGCGGTCCATAGAATGAAGGGCTGCCCTTTCTATTTCACACCAGAGAGGAAGGAGAACCTATGATGAAAATTGTTCCGCCGAAGCCGTTTTTCTTTGAAGCCGGGGAGCGGGCGGTGCTGCTTTTGCATGGGTTTACCGGCAATTCCGCCGACGTTCGGATGCTTGGGCGATTCTTGGAATCGAAAGGGTATACGTGCCACGCTCCGATTTACAAAGGGCATGGCGTGCCGCCGGAAGAGCTCGTCCACACCGGACCGGATGATTGGTGGCAAGACGTCATGAACGGCTATCAGTTTTTGAAAAACAAAGGCTACGAAAAAATTGCCGTGGCTGGATTGTCGCTTGGAGGCGTATTTTCTCTCAAATTAGGCTACACTGTACCTATACAAGGCATTGTGACGATGTGCGCGCCGATGTACATCAAAAGCGAAGAAACGATGTACGAAGGTGTGCTCGAGTATGCGCGCGAGTATAAAAAGCGGGAAGGGAAATCAGAGGAACAAATCGAACAGGAAATGGAACGGTTCAAACAAACGCCGATGAAGACGTTGAAAGCCTTGCAAGAACTCATTGCCGATGTGCGCGCCCACCTTGATTTGGTTTATGCACCGACGTTCGTCGTCCAAGCGCGCCATGATGAGATGATCAATCCAGACAGCGCGAACATCATTTATAACGAAATTGAATCGCCGGTCAAACAAATCAAATGGTATGAGCAATCAGGCCATGTGATTACGCTTGATCAAGAAAAAGATCAGCTGCATGAAGATATTTATGCATTTCTTGAATCGTTAGATTGGTAATGGAGAAAGGAGGGGATGGCCAATGGATCATGTGTTGGCCGAACGCATTTTAACGTTTATGCGCGATGAGGCGTACAAACCGCTGACCGTTGAGGAACTGGAGGAAGCGTTTGGGATTGCGGATGCTGAGGAGTTTAAAACGTTTGTCAAAACGCTTGTCGCCATGGAAGAGGAAGGTCTTGTCGTCCGGACGCGCAGCAACCGCTACGGCGTGCCCGAGCGGATGAATCTCGTGCGCGGCAAGGTGATTGGCCACCCGAAAGGATTCGCGTTTGTCACACCGGAGGAGCCGGGACTGGATGATATTTTCATCCCGCCGTCCGAACTGAAAAACGCCATGCATGGCGACACGGTGCTTGTGCGCGTCCAAGCCGATTCATCCGGGGCGCGCCGCGAAGGAACGATCGTCCGCATTTTGGAACGCGGGGTGAAAGAGGTCGTCGGCACGTACACGGAAAGCAAATATTTCGGCTTTGTCATCCCGGATGACAAACGGATCGTCAATGACATTTTCATCCCGAAAAACGCGGCGAACGGCGCGGTCGAAGGGCATAAAGTCGTCGCCCGGCTCACCTCGTACCCGGAAGGACGAATGAGCGCTGAAGGGGAAGTCGTCCAAATTCTCGGCCATAAAAACGACCCGGGCGTCGACATTTTGGCGATCATCTATAAATACGGCCTTCCGCTTCAATTTCCAGAAGACGTGATCGAGCACGCCAACCGGGTGCCGGATGTCATTACGGAGAAAGACTTGGAAGGGCGCCGCGATTTGCGCGGCGAGATGATCGTCACGATTGACGGGGAAGATGCGAAGGATTTGGACGATGCCGTCACCGTGACAAAGCTTGAAAACGGCAACTATAAGCTCGGCGTTCATATCGCCGATGTCAGCTACTATGTTGAGGAAGGCTCGCCTATTGACCGCGAGGCGTATGAACGCGGCACGAGCGTTTATTTGGTTGACCGCGTCATCCCGATGATCCCGCATCGGCTGTCGAACGGCATTTGCTCGCTCAACCCGAAAGTCGATCGGCTGACGCTCTCGTGCGAAATGGAAATCACCCCGCAAGGAGAAGTCGTCCGCCATGAAATTTTCCCAAGCGTCATCCGCACGGCGGAACGGATGACGTATTCCGATGTCAATAAAATTCTCGTTGACAAAGACGAAATCTTGCGGGAAAAATATGCGCCGCTTGTGCCGATGTTTGAGCTGATGGCTGAGCTTGCCGACATTTTGCGGGCGAAGCGGATGAAGCGCGGGGCGATTGATTTTGATTTTAAGGAGGCGAAGGTGCTTGTCGATGAAAACGGCAAGCCGTACGATGTCGTCTTGCGAGAGCGGTCGGTCGCTGAGCGGTTGATTGAAGAGTTTATGCTGGCGGCGAACGAAACGGTGGCTGAGCATTTCCATTGGTTGAACGTGCCATTTATTTACCGTGTTCACGAGGATCCGAAGCCGGAAAAACTGCAGCGCTTTTTAGAGTTCATCACGAACTTCGGCTATGTCGTGAAAGGAACGGGCAACCAAATCCATCCGCGCGCTTTGCAACAAATTCTCGAAGCGGTGCGCGGCGAGCCGGAAGAAATGGTGATCTCGACCGTCATGCTTCGGTCGATGAAGCAGGCGCGCTATGACGCCGAGAGCCTCGGCCATTACGGCCTGTCGACTGAGTTTTACACCCATTTTACGTCGCCGATCCGCCGCTACCCGGATTTGATCGTCCATCGGTTGATCCGGACGTATCTCATCAACGGCCAGATGGATCTTGACACCCAGCAAAAATGGGCGGAAAAGTTGCCTGAAATTGCCGAACACGCTTCCGATATGGAGCGGCGCGCCGTTGAGGCGGAGCGGGAGACGGACGATCTGAAGAAAACCGAGTTTATGGAAGACAAAATCGGGATGGAGTTTGACGGCATTATCAGCTCGGTGACGAACTTCGGCTTGTTCGTTGAGCTGCCGAACACGATCGAAGGCTTGGTGCACGTCAGCTACTTAACGGACGACTATTACCGCTATGACGAACGCCACTACGCGTTGATCGGCGAACGGACCGGGAAAATGTACCGCATCGGCGATGAAATCACCGTCCGCGTCATCAACGTCAACAAAGACGAACGGATCGTCGATTTTGAAGTCGTCGGCATGAAGGGACGCCGTCCGCCGAAAGCGAAAGCCGCTCCGGTCGTCATTGAAGGGAAAAAGCAAAAGAAAGGAAAAGCGAAGGCGGAGCCGAAAGCGCAAAGCGGCTCAAACCGCAGCGCGAAGGCGAAAAAGAAGAAAAAGAAAAAACGGTGAGGAAAAGCCGAACGGGCGGCTTTTCCTTCTTTTTCGTTTTTGGTAAAATAAGAAACGCTACGATGAGGAGGGGGAAAACGGATGCCCAAAGGCGAAGGAAAAGTGATCGCCCAAAACAAAAAAGCGCACCACGACTATTTCATCGAAGAAACGTATGAAGCCGGCCTCGTTTTGCAAGGGACGGAAATCAAATCGATCCGCAACGGCCGGGTGAACTTGAAAGATTCGTTCGCCAAAGTGGAAAAAGGGGAAGTGTTTCTCCATAACATGCATATCAGTCCGTATGAACAAGGCAACCGCTACAACCATGATCCGCTGCGGACGAGAAAGCTCCTTTTGCACCGCCGCGAAATCAACAAGCTGATCGGCTACACGAAAGAGCAAGGGTATACGCTCGTGCCGCTCAAACTGTACATTAAAAACGGCTTTGCCAAAGTGGAGCTCGGGGTGGCCAAAGGGAAGAAAAAATACGACAAACGGGAAGACATGAAGCGGAGAGAAGCGCAGCGCGAAATCGAGCGGGCGTTTCGCGAGCGGCAAAAACTATAGAGGGTTGGTGATTCAAAGAAAAAACGGGAGATCCCAATTCTTTTTCTATTAGAGAAACTTTGTCAGATCGACATGCCTTTCTCGTCCAGCGCCGCCGATCTGGGCGCAAAACCCGTTTTTCACCAGCCTTATAGGGAGTCGGTGGTGTATGGGAAAAACAGTTCTCAATCGAATCTTCTCAAGTGGAGAAGCATTGAAACATCGGCTCTTCTTTCCTGGCGAACTCCATCGCTTTGGCAAAAATGACCGTTTTTCACCGGGGTTGAAAACATTCCCATTGAAAATGCGCATCGCCATGGTATAATAAATAATGCAACAGCCAGTTATCCATCGCTTACGCTATTCCGATCTTTCTTCGCCACCGCGGGGACGATCCGGATTCGACAGGGGTAGGTCGAGCTTAAGCGGCGAGCCGAGGGGGACGTCCTCGTAAAAACGTCACCTAAAGATAACTGGCAAACAAAACTACGCTTTAGCTGCCTAATTGCTGCAGCTAGCTCCTCCCGCCATCGCCCGCGTGGCGTTCGAGGGGCTCATATGAAGCGGGCTACGCCCAAATCCGCTGCCTGAGGATGAGGGAAGAGACGAACCAGGCTAGCCGCCGGGATGCCTGTCGGTAGGCGGAACGGACGGCGAAGCGAAATATACCGACTACGCTCGTAGATGCTTAAGTGGCGATGCCTCTGGACGTGGGTTCGACTCCCACCGTCTCCATTTCCAACATCCGAACGGTTCGGATGCGAAATCGTGAAACCCTTGATGCGACCGCGTTTGCGGTCGTTTTTCATTTTTGGGGAATCCTAAAGAGATCGATAGAATCCGAAAAAATTTTGCACGGATTTTGCACCGCGTTTTTACCTTGCATTGTACGTTGTTTTTGAAGATGTAACATATTTTGAAACAGATTGCGTTAAAGACTTTGATGCTGATGAAATATTGGAAGTAGTGCTTATTTCCGCCACTCAATCGCTTGAAAAAGTTCAAATAGTAACCGACGGGGTGAACATCATCATGATTGAGGCGGGGAATGTAGAGTGGCACTCACTTTGAGCGCAATGCTTAAGGGTAATTCTTACAATGCGCGCATACCGTTGGCCCGATATTTTTATACAGTTTTGAGAAACAGAAAGAGATTTGTCGGCTGCCCAAAAACGCGGCGATGCATAGCCCCATCACTGAAGTGGTTGTCAGCGGTACAAATACGGGGTGCCGTAGTATTCCGTCCGGTTGAGCTCCGGGTATTCCGAAGTGAAATGAATGAAAATCGGGCACCAATCACAAAACGGGTACGTGTGAAAAAAAGCGCGGTCGCCATAGCGAATGGCTTCGAGCGCCAACGGCAATTCTTTCTTGAATACGTTCGCCCGGCGCGCATTTTCTTGCCGGCCCATTTGCCGGTTGCCAATGAATACATAGAGAAACAATACTAGCTGTTGCCCGGCTTGTTTCCATTCACCGAGCACTTCATCGCGTTGAGAAGTGAGCTGATCAGTGACAAATGCGCGGGAGACGGTGAGGAATAAGGCGCCAGTCGTGTCCGAGTGGGTTAAGGTGTACAGACGGCCGTTCACTGGTGACAGCTGGGTGATTCCAGCGGTCTGGGTGACGTGCAGTCGCTCGGGAGAAAGGTGTTTCATGGCGGTCCTCCTTCTGTTCTGGAAAGTGGATGATCTCATTCATCTATATGTGCCTTTATTGGCGGCGATGACAAAACAAAACCGAACGGGACGGTCGATCCGCGTTCGGTTTTGCTTTATGGTTTTTCATGAGGTGGCGGTGGTTGCTTCTTTGTCCGCAGCGGCTTCATGATGGGCCAGCGGGGCGGCAGGATCGGCCCATTGCGGGCGCCAGGCGATGCAAAGCGCCCCGCCGATGATGCCGAGAATCGTGCCGACTAAGAAGCCGCCCAAGGCGCCCATGATCGACAGAATGGCACTGAACATACCGATGATGCCGAGCAAGGTGGATAGCCGCGGCATGGCGTAGGAAAGAATCCCCATCAACATGACCATGCCGCCAAGGAAAAAGCCGGCGAACACCATGCTTCCGGGAACGAGAGAAATTTCGTATAGCTGCATCGGAACCCATAAAATCACAAGGCTTGATAACAAGAGAAACGTTGCCCCCCAAAATGGGCGGCGTTTCCGCCAGCGACCGAACGCCTGCCAGCTAGAACGAATGATGCCCAATGTTTCTCATCCTTACTGAAATTAGTTGAGTTTTTCAAAGTACACTTTCATGCCCGGCAGCGACACTTTTTGCTGGAATAAGTAGACGGTTTTGATATCACCGTTTTCGATCGTAATGCTGTCGGCTCCTTGTGTGAATTCTTTGGCCGCTTTCTCGACTGGGTTGCTGGTATCGCCGACATAGCTTTCTTTCATCGTCAAGCTGCCGAAGGAGATGTTGCCGTTGATTTGCGTCGCTTTTTGCACGAGGCCGTCAATGGAGACAGGCTCGCTCGCGACAATGACGACGCGAATGCCCAAGGCCGGGAAGTCTTTCGAAATCCGAAGACCTTGAATCGTCGCTTTATCCATTTCATTGACGAAGACCGGCGTCTGCGGCGCATTGCCTGCTTCCGCCACGCCGCCGTACATTTTAAACCCGCTGCCATTCAGTTTGTCAAATTGAACGGTAAATTCGCCGACCCCGCTGATTGGTACGGCATAGGCGACGCCTGTCAGCCCGAAGATCGACAGCAAGGCTCCGAGAAGCAGGAACCCTCCCAACAGTGCGGCGATCAGCGGCTTTTTCGCCGTGCGCCCCCCAATGATGACCGGTTTTGTTGCCATTTCCATGGCGTTTCTCCTCCCCCTTTTTTTGAATGATAAGCGCTGTAAGCGCTTTAGTGAATCTGTTTAAATTTTATGACAATTATACATTCCATTAAATCCCTATGTTTGTCGGATTTTTTAAGTGCTCTTGGACAACCGTGACGGGCAAAAGAAGGAATTGACCGATCGAATTAAGAAAGTAGATGATCAAAGTAGTCGATCACTAGCGGGGATGCGGGGGGAGGATGGGGATGTCGAAGGAATTAAATGATCACTTGCTTCGTTTGCTTCATGAAGCGGCCGACATCTTGCACAGGTATGCGGCGGAATTGAACCGGGAATGGAAGCGGATCGGCGAAGCGCTTGGCAAGCGGAATGCGCGGGTTCAAGAGGTGTTTTCCACGCTGTGCGCATTCGTTCAGGCAAGATTGCTCCCGTACGGGGGCGAACATCCAGCGAATGGGCATCTCGAACGCATTGCGGCGTTTCATCCGGAGATGATCATATTTTCCCTGAATTTAATGGAAAATACGGTTCATCAAGTGTTGAAGGCGCATGCGTCAGCGGCTGCTGCGCTGCACCCAGCCGTGCGGTATTTGTTTTTCAAATGGAATGAATGGTTGTTGTATGAAGTGAATGAGCAATCATTCAAAATCGGCGGCGATTCCTCGTGGAAAAAAGAATCCTTGTGGAAAGATGCCGTCATTTTGTTCAACGAATGGATTTTGCGGGCGCAGACGTTTGAGGAATCGGCGGCGCATATTTGTTTTGGTTTTTCCTATTTTCTTCCTTTCAGCCGCTGCGCTCTGTTTCAATTTGTCAATCAGGAGAGCACAGCCATCGGTCTGCACGGGCATGGCGTGGACAATGGGCAAATTCAGCGCTTGCGCGTGGAATTGGACAGCATTCCGATGTTGAAAGAAAGCGTGGGGAAATTGAAAGCGGAAGTGCATGAATTTCGCCATTTTCGTCCGATTTATGTGCCGAGGGCGAGCGAACAGTTTCCGCGCCTGTATGTGGATTTGTTCGGTTTGGCCTCACTGGTGATCGTTCCGGTGTATGTGCCGACGGAAGGGCGGATGATTGGAGGCGTCGTTCTCGACCGCGGACCGGGCCGCTTCTTTGCCGTTGACCGCCGCCTGTTTCCCGCGCTGATGAAATTTGGCCAAAGCGCGGGGGAGTTGCTGTTGAAATGGATCAAGGCGCCAAAAAAAGAATGGGAAGGGAGGGCGGAATCCTTGTCGCCAAGAGAAATCGAGATTTTGAAGCTGCTCGCCGACGGAGCCTCGACATTGGAAGCGGCCTGTCAGCTTTATTTGAGCGAATTTACGGTGCGCGACTACATTTCCAGCGCCTTGAGGAAACTCAACGCGAAAAATCGGACGGAAGCGGTGGCAAAAGCGCTGCGTCTTGGGTTGATCGGATGATGAGGCGGACCGGTCTGTCCGGCCGTTTCATTTCACACCATTTTCGCCGATTGCTCACCGTTTGGACACAGTTTTGTTCTATACTGCCTACTGAAAAACATGAAAACATGGCAGGGGGGAAAACTGTGGAACAAACGGTGAAGGCGGCGGACAAACAGCGGCCGATGTATGCGGCGGTCTGGAGGTGGCATTTCTATGCCGGGATCATCTTTGCGCCGTTTCTGATCATTTTGGCGTTGAGCGGGGCCGTCTATTTGTTTAAGCCGCAGATCGAATCGGCTCTGTACGGCCATTTGTACGAGGTGGACAAGGTAGGGGAAAAAAGGCTGTCTCTCGTTGAGCTGACGGAACGGGTCAAGGAGAAATATCCGCATGATTCCGTTGTCTCTGTGACGCTTGAGAAAGAAGCGAATCGGACCGTGAAAATCGGGATGATGGACAAAGGGGAAATGGTGTTTGCTTTTGTCAATCCGTATACCGGCAAAGTGCAGGGGGCGCTGCGCGCGGATGAGAATTGGACGGAAATCGCGAAAAAAATCCACAGCGAGCTATTGATTGGCGGAACGGCGGCCAACCGTTTTGTAGAGCTGGCGGCTTGTTGGGGCTTTATTTTGTTGGCCACGGGCCTCTATCTTTGGTGGCCGCGGCAATCATTCTCTGTTCTCGGGACGTTTTGGCCGCGCTGGCGGGCGAAAAAACGGTTGGCTTGGCGCGATTGGCATGCAGTGACAGGCATATGGTTGAGCATCGGCATTTTGCTGCTCATTGTGACGGGGATGCCGTGGACAGGGGTCATGGGGGAAGCGATCAACCGCGTGGCGACGGCGACAAACACCGGGTATCCGCCGTTTGCGTTCAGCTTCGGACCGAAGCCGGAATCGAAAGTGGTCACCAAAGACGTGGCGCAAGACGTGCCATGGGCGGCCGAGCAACTGCCGGTGCCTTCTGTTCATACACACAACACGACTTCGTTGTCGCTCGATGACGTGTATGCGATCGCGGAGGCGAAAAAGGTGAAAAAGCCGTTCACCATTTCGCTGCCGCAAGGGCCGAAAGGGGTGTTTACCGTTGCGACATCGAAGACGAAGCCGTGGGATAACGCCACCTTGCATATTGACCAATATTCGGGACGGGTGCTGAGCGATGTCCGCTTTTCCGACTACGGCGCATTGGCCAAAGCGATTACGATTGGCATCGCGTTCCATGAAGGGCGGTTGTTTGGGCTGGCCAATCAGCTCGTCAATCTCGTTTTTTGCCTCGGGCTTGTGTTTTTGTGCGTCAGCGGCTTTGTCATGTGGCGCAAGCGCAAGCCGAAAGACGGTTTCGGCGCTCCGGCGCGGGTGAAAGACCCTCAAGCGGCGAAAACGGTGTGGGGCGGCATGATCGCTGCAGGAATTGTGATGCCGTTATTTGCTTTGTCGCTCGCCGCAATTTGGCTGTTTGATCGTTTTGTTGTGCAAAAGATTCCGAGCATTCGCCGCTTTCTAGCGGCGTAAACATCTTTGGAAGCGGCTTGAATGTCCTTGAGCATCAGGCCGCTTTCTTTTCTCGACGTTGGGTTTTTTTGTCATGTTCTGCATGGGGCGGCATATGGATAAAAAGGGAATCTTCTTCAGCGCATCAAAAGGGAGGAAATGAGAATGAACCAGCCCTACGCGTCTCATGCTTCGTCACCGCAGCTCATTGCCCTGGTTGATCCGTATGTGTACCACGCTTTCCAAGCTTTGAACGGCAAAGAAGTGGTGGTGGAAACAGTCCGCGGTTCGATCCAAGGAACTGTGAGGGATGTGAAGCCGGACCATATCGTCATCTCGGCGCATCAGGCGGTTTATTACATCCGCTTGGCGCAAGTGGTGTCTGTTCGCCTCAGCAATTAATGGAAAAGGAGGAAAAGAGTCGTGGTATTTCAGCGGATCGACCGGCTGGCGATTGAATTGCCGAAGCCCAAATACGCGGACCCCAATGCGGCTGCCGCTGTTCAGGAGCTGCTTGGCGGCCGTTTCGGAGAAATGTCGACGTTAAACAATTATTTGTTTCAGTCATTCAATTTTCGGCAAAAAAAGAAGCTGCGCCCGTTTTACGAGTTGGTGGCGAGCATCACCGCCGAAGAGTTTGGCCATGTGGAGCTCGTGTCCAATGCGATCAACCTTTGCTTGACCGGCTCCACCCATCCAGGTGATCCGGATACAGCGCCGATGAAGGATGCGAAAGACAAGCGCAATACGTATCATTTTATCGCGACGGCGCAGACGGCGTTTCCCGGCGATTCGATGGGGAAGGCGTGGACGGGGGAGTACGTGTTCAACAGCGGCAACTTGATTTTGGATTTGCTTCACAACTTTTTCCTGGAATGCGGAGCGCGCACGCATAAAATGCGCGTCTATGAAATGACGGACCACCCTACCGCCCGCGAGATGATCGGCTACTTGCTTGTGCGCGGCGGCGTTCATATTTTGGCGTACGCCAAAGCGATCGAAGTGGCTACGGGGGTCGATGTGACGAAACTGCTGCCGATCCCGAAGTTGGATAACCGTGTGTTCGACGAGGCGAGAAAGTATGAGGATCAAGGCGTCCACCGCCGGCTTTATACGTTCAGCGATCGCTATTACAAAGAAATCGTCCGCATTTGGCAAGGAACCCATCCAAGCGATGGACAGCCGCTCGAGGTGGTTGAAGGAGCGCCCCAAGGGGGGGCGATCCCCGATTTGGACGAAGTGCCGGAAGAATTCGCCCCCGGGATTTCGGCCGAAGATTTTTTCGAAATCGCCAAGCGGCTGCAACGGTCGGCAGGGTTGTGATGAGGCGCCCAACGGCGCCTGATTTTTTTGGAAAGCCGGTCGTTGAACAAAAAGGGCGGCGCAACGAAGAGATGACGCCAATGTTGTTTTTTCCCTTCACTTGAGCGTCCACGATTGGAGGAATCGCTATCTTTCTTCATGTTGTTCGCCGGCGGCGCGGGCCGCAGCGGTTTGGAGCACGTCGAGGAATGTTCGGGCGCTTTTCGGCAAATACCGTTGTCGGTCGAGGATGGCGGCGGCTTCCGCTGTCATGGAAGAGTCGATGATCTCCAGCACCTTGATGCCGGGGAGGCGAAACAAGGCTACAGTGGATTGCGGCACAATGGTGGCCCCGAGGCCTTGGGCGACAAGGGAGAGCAATATGGTCGCGTCCGGGCATTCGCATAGAACGTTCGGTTCAAAGCCATGGCGGCGGCATTCCTCGATGACCCGCTCGTACTGTCCGGCGCCGTGCACCCGGTGGAGAAGGAGAAGCGGCCAATCAGCAAAATCGCGCATGCATAACGCGGTTTGGCCGGTTTTCCATTGCGCCGGCAGCACGCCGACATAACGTTCGCCGGGCAGACGGATGACGTCGTAATCAGCCGAGTCGATCGGCAGGCGGACGATGCCGATGTCAATGTGCCGCTCGTAAAGCAGCTGGCAAATGGAAAATGTATCTCCTTCACGGAGATGAAAGGTCACGTTCGGAGCTTGTTCATGGAAGTGACGGATGGCTTGGGCCAAATAGTAAAAGCACGATTTGACGCAGCCGATCGACAGCGTTCCCGCCGTTCCCTCTTCGATTTCTTTTACTTCCGCTACGGCGTCATCCAGCTGGGCGAGCAGCCGTTTCGCCTTTTCGTAAAACGCTTTGCCCGGTGCGGTGAGCTCCATTTTTTTCGCCTTCCGGTCAAATAAAGGAACGCCGAGCTCTTCTTCGAGCTGCTTCAGCTGCTGGCTCAGCGGCGGCTGGGCGATATGAAGCTTTTGCGCCGCTTTGGTGATTTGCCCCTCTTCGGCAATCGTGACGAAGTATTTCAGCTGCTTCACATCGATCATGGCCGTGCCTCCTCTCTTGCTTCCATATCTTTTTCGTATAGGATGGTTGATCATTTTTGTATTTTTCATATATGAAATCATATGTTATATTAATTTTGAACATTCTGAATGATAGCGCTTCCTTATCTATTATACGTGAAAACGGGGGGAATGAAAATGCCGGCCAAAACAGGTCAGGAGTATATGGAGCGGCTCAAGCGGGCGAAAAGCAGCGTGTACATCCACGGGGAAAAAGTTGAGGATGTCACTGTTCATCCGGCGTTCCGCAACGTCGTCCGTTCGATGGCGGCGCTTTACGACCGGCAATATGAAAAGCCGGAGAAAATGTTGTACCGGTCGCCGACAACCGGGCAGTTCGTCGGCATGACGTTCATTCAGCCGACAACCATTGACGAGCTCATCGCCCGCCGCGAGGCGACGCAAGAATGGGCGCGTATGTCGGCGGGGATGATGGGCCGTTCTCCCGATTATTTAAACGCGGAAGTCATGGCCATGGGCGTCGCCAATGATCTATTTGCCGAAGATGATCCGATGTTTGCCGAAAACGCGAAAAACTACTATGAGTACGCGCGTGAAAACGACATCAGCTTGACGCACACGCTCATCCATCCGCAAATGAATCGCGCCAAGGCGCTTCATGAACAAAACGATGCCGATGTGCCGCTCCATTTGGTGGAACGGCGAAAAGACGGGATCATCGTCAGCGGCATCCGTCTGTTGGCGACGCAAGGCGGGATTACGGACGAAATTTTAGTGTTTCCATCAACCGTGAAAAAATCGACAGCTGGTGAAGACCCGTACGCGCTCGCCTTTGCCATTCCGAACAATACGCCGGGCGTCAAGTTCATTTGCCGCGAGGCGTTTGACTACGGGCGGAGTGCGTGGGACCATCCGCTGGCGTCCCGCTTTGAAGAGGGCGATGCCATCGTTTCGTTTGAAAACGTGTTTGTGCCGTGGGAGCGCGTGTTTGTTTGCGGCAATTCATCGATTTGCAACCGGACGTTCCGTGAGACGAACGCGGTCATTCATATGTCCCATCAAGTGGTGGCGAAAAACATCGTCAAAACGGAGTTTTTGCTCGGTGTCACGCTTTGTCTGATCGAAGCAATCGGCATCGGCGAATTCCAGCATGTGAAAGATAAAGGGGCGGAAATCATGCTCGTCCTCGAGACGATGAAGAGCCACCTGTACCGGGCTGAGCACAATGCGAAGCGAGACCGCTGGGGAACGATGACGCCGGATTTTGCCGCGCTCGATGCCGCGCGCAACTGGTATCCGCGCATTTATCCACGGCTTTCGGAGATCATCCGCATTTTAGGAGCATCGGGGTTGATGGCGATTCCGACTGAAGCCGATTTCCATCATGAAGAAATTGGAGATATCGTCCGCCGCGCGATGCAAGGGGCGACGGTGGACGGCTATGAACGCGTCCAGCTGTTCCGTCTCGCCTGGGATCTCACGATGAGCGCGTTCGGAGCCCGACAGACGCATTACGAATATTACTTTTTCGGAGATCCCGTTCGGATGGGGATGGCGTATTTTGACGGCTACGAAAAAGAGCCGTATAAACAGTTTGTACGCGAATTTCTGCGCGGCACCAAAAGCGTGTTCATTCCTTCCGACAGCCAGCGGTGACAGTGCAAATTGAGTTGGATTTTTCGAAAGGGGAGAAGGATGATGACATTTTCCATTATTCGCTGCGCCCGCGCGGTGCTGCATGTGACCGATTTGGCCGCCGCCCGCGATTTTTACGAACGGGTGCTTGGGTTTGTCGTGACAGAAGCGGATGAGAGCCATTTGTATTTGCGTGGACTTGAAGAATATCATCATCATAGCCTTCTATTGAAAAAGGCGCCCCGCCCCGCGGTCGAGGCGCTTGGCTACAAAGTCGGTTCCGAGCAGGAATTGGAAGCGCTTTATGAATGGTTTGCGGCGCAAACGCTGCAGCCGAAATGGCTGGAAGACGGGAGCCAGCGCGCCGTCGGTCGGGCATTTCGCGTTCAAGATCCGTCCGGGCTGCCGCTTGAGTTTTTTGCCCAGATGGAGAAAACAGAGCGGCTTTTGCAGCGGTATGACTTGCACCGCGGCGCCCGCGTGCAGCGCATCGATCATTTCAACTGCGCGGTTAGAGATGTAAAGAACGCGTACGACTTTTATGTCCATGGTTTGGGCTTTGCCTGCTCGGAGTATACGGAAACAGAGGATGGGAAACTTTGGGCTGCATGGCTGCACCGGAAGCAAAACGTCCACGATTTGGCGCTGATGAACGGAAAAGGGCCGCGCCTTCACCATATCGGGTTTTGGCTGCCGGACCCGCTCAGCCTGATCCATGCGTGCGATGTGCTGGCGGCGGCCGGATATGCGCCGAACATTGAACGCGGGCCGGGCCGCCACGGATTGTCGAACGCCTTCTTTGTCTATTTGCGCGACCCGGATGGCCACCGAATTGAGCTGTATAACGGCGATTATTTGACGAGCGACCCCGATTTTCCGCCGATCCGCTGGGATTTGGACGATCCGCGCCGTCAAACGTTCTGGGGGCATGCGGCGCCGGACAGCTGGTTTGAAGAGGCGTCCGTCGTTCTTGACGTTCACAGCGGCCAGCCGATCGAGCCGAACGAACCGACATTGGCGAAGCGGAAACCGACCTTCCTGATTTAGAAAAAGACCGCCGCCCTTCTGCTCGGTTTTCGGGATCATGATTATATATGATTTTATCGTTGATTTCATATATGATAGTGTGTACAATATAAATAAGATTCAGAAAAATAAAGCCAATAGGGGGCAAGGGGATGGCATACCACGAGGCGAAAGAACGGCTGCGCGGCTCGATCGCGCCGGTCGTCACGCCGTTTGATGAGGAAGGAAACGTTGATTTTGCGGCGCTCGCCGCGCTCATCGATTGGCATATTGAAAGCGGCACGCACGGCATTTCCGTCACGGGAACGTCGGGAGAGCCGAGCTCGCTGACGCTTGAAGAGCGAAAACAGGTGATGGAAACGGCGAAAAAAGCGGTGGAGGGTCGGGTGCCGTTCGTGCCGGGGACGGGCTCGACCAACCATGCGGAAACGATCGAGCTGACCAAATTTGCGCAAGAGATTGGGGCCGATGCCGCGATGGTCATCGTCCCGTATTACAACCGTCCGTCCCAGCAGGCGCTGTATAAACATTTTAAGGCGGTGGCCGAGGCGGTCGACATTCCGATCATCGTCTACAACATTCCGGGGCGGACGGCGGTCAATTTGGAAGTCAAAACGTTGGCGCGGCTGGCCGAAGATTGTCCGAACATTATCGGCGTGAAAGAGTCGAACAAAGACTTCGAGCATGTCAACCGGGTGTTGTGGCATTGCGGGCGCGATTTCCTTCTCTTTTCCGGCATCGAGCTTTTGTGCTATCCGATGCTGGCGATCGGCGGCGCCGGATCGATCAGCGCGACGGCGAACGTCGTGCCGCATAAAGTGGCCGAGCTGCACGACGCTTGGTTTGAAGGCGACATCAAGCGGGCGCAAGATCTTCATTTTGAACTGATGGAGCTCAATGATGTGCTGTTCATTGAAACGAATCCAGGTCCGGTGAAAGCGGCGCTCGGGATGATGGGGAAAATCACCCCGAAGCTCCGGCTGCCGCTCGATTTGCCAAGCGAAGAACATCAGCAGCAAATCCGCCGCACGCTCGTCAAATACGGCTTGCTGGCCGAAGAGACGCGGGACGAAGAAATGCAAAAAGCGACATAAAACAAGCGCGTGCAACCGGTCACGAGTGTTGATGATTCGTTGCTTCCCGAAAACAGAGCGCCATGCAGCTGCACGCTCCGTCGGCAAGCGAACCGCTTGCCGACGGCGGCAGAAAAGCCGGGAACAGTGCTTTCTCAACTGATTTTGATTGGTTCATCAACACGCCTGGCAACAGGCATATTAGATGCAACGAAATCGTTTAACATATCCTTGACGGAAAAGTGGCTCATCCATTTTTGACTGTCGAAGGCAAGCCGCAGGCTTGCCTCCGTCACGCCAAAGCGCGATCAAATGCTCGGTAAGAGCTGCAAATGGTAAAGCTTCAAATGGCATCGATACAGATGAGGAGGATACATGATGGCGAATGTGCGCTTGCGTCTGGCCGGCATGAGGCGGACGATTGAGGCAAAGGCGGATCCGCACGGCGGGACGGTGTCGTTTGGCGGGCAGACGCACCGCATTGATGAATTGGAATGGGACGCGCCTATTGGCGGGGCGATGTACGGGGTGGCGCTGAATGATGGAAAGGAGTGGGCGGCGCTGTCAAAAGAGATGAACGCCCCGCCGTATGAAAAGCCGCCGGAAGGCCCGGTGCTGTATATGAAGCCGGCAAACACCATCAACGCCCATCGGCGTCCGGTGCTTTTGCCTCGTTGGGTGAAGCATCTTCAGGCTGCTCCGGCGCTCGGGCTGGTGATCGGGCGGACGGCGGCGCGCGTGCGGCGCGAGCAGGCGCTCGATTTTGTATTCGGCTATACGATCGTGAATGATCTGTCGATTCCACACGAGCAGCGGCACCGCCCGGCGGTGAAGGAGCAGGCGCGCGACGGGTTCGCCCCAGTCGGCCCGTGGATTGTGCCGAAAGAGGAAGCGTCGCCGCTGTCATCCTTGACCGCACGCGTATACGTCAACGGGCGCCTCGTCCAGCGTGCAGACCCGAGCCGCTTTCGCCTTCCAGTCGAACAATGGCTTGCTGAGGTGACCGAATTTATGACCCTTTACCCAGGCGATGTGCTGTTTTTCAGCTGGCCGGCCGATGCGCCGCTTGTTACAGCAGGAGATGTGGTGCGCATCGAAATCGAAAGGATCGGTGTGTTGGAAAATGAAATCGCCCTGGAACAAGGAGGCGATGAATGATGAGGCGGGCGCGTGTGGCCTGGAACGGAATCGTGACCGAAGCCGAGCCGCTCGACGATGGCCGCCTCCGCCTGCCGGACGGAACGATCGTCGGGGAGCTTGAAGTGATGTGGCTTCCCCCGGTGGAGCCGGGAGTGATCGTGGCGCTTGGATTGAATTATGCCGAGCATGCCGGCGAATTGTCTTTTGTTGCGCCGAAAGAGCCGCTTTTATTTTTCAAAGGGAAAAATACGCTCATCGGCCATCGCGGCCGAACTGTTCGGCCGGAGGGGGTCAACATGATGCATTATGAATGCGAGCTCGCGGTCGTCATCGGCCGCCCGGCCAGCCGGGTGAAAGCGGAACGGGCGTACGATTACATTTTCGGTTACACGATTGCCAACGATTACGCTGTTCGCGACTACTTGGAAAATTACTACCGGCCGAATTTCCGCGTCAAAAACCGCGACCGGACGACGCCGCTAGGCCCGTGGATCGTCAGCCATGAGGAAGTCGGCGATCCGATGGCGCTTCGTTTGCGGACGTATGTCAATGGGGCGGTTGTGCAGGAAGGATATACGGGCGATATGATTTTTTCGATCCCGTATTTGCTTGAGTACATCACCGAATTCATGACGCTCGCGCCTGGCGACGTGATTTTGACCGGCACGCCGAAAGGGGCGGTGAACGTCCAGCCCGGCGATGAAGTCGTGGCCGAAATCGAACGCATCGGCCGGCTGATCAATTACATCGTCTAGCCAAAGGAGGAGGAATGATGCCGCACTTTATTTTGGAATACACGGCCAATATCGGCGAAGAGGCCGATATTCGCGGCTTGCTTAAAAAAATTCACAGCGTGTTGATCAAGCGGAGCGATTGGTTTCCCGTCGGCGGCATCCGCTCGCGCGCCATTCGGCTTGACGAGTATTATGTGGCTGATGGGGCCGAAGACGATGCGTTTGTGCACGGGACGCTGAAAATCGGCGCCGGGCGTCCGGAACAGGTGAAAAAAGAAGTCGGCGACGAGCTGTTTGCCGTGATGAAAGACCATTTCGCCCCGCTGTTCGCCAAACGCTATTTGGCGCTGTCGCTTGAGCTGTATGAATTCAGCGAGGCGGGGACGTATAAACACAACAACATTCATGCGCGTTATCGGACATAGCGGGAGGGGAAACGAATGGCAGTGCAACCAAAAGTGCTTCATTATATCAATGGGCAGTTTGTGGAAGGGGCAGCCGGTGCGTATTTCGACAACATCAATCCGTTTACGAACGGGACGATCAACCAGATAGCCGAGGGGAGGAAAGAAGACATCGACGCAGCGGTCCGGGCGGCGAAGGAGGCGTTTGATCACGGGCCGTGGCGGACAATGCCGGTCGAACGGCGCCTTCGTTACCTTTTCCGCATTGCTGACTTGATTGAGCAGTATGCGGACGACATCGCCTATTTAGAGGCGCTTGACACCGGCATTCCGATCAGCCAGGCGAAAAAGCAAGCCGCCCGCGCGGCGGAAAACTTCCGCTTTTACGCGGAAATGGTGAAGACGCGCCTTGTCGGCGAGGCGTACCATGTGAATGGTCAGTTTTTAAACTATACCGTTTATAAACCAGTCGGCGTCGCCGGGCTCATTACGCCGTGGAATACGCCGTTTATGCTGGAAACGTGGAAGGTGGCTCCCGCGCTGGCGACCGGCAACACCGTTGTCTTGAAGCCGGCCGAATGGTCGCCGTTGACGGCGAATAAACTGGCGGAAATCATCGATGAAGCCGGGCTGCCTCGCGGGGTGTTCAACGTCGTGCACGGGTTTGGCGAAACGGCGGGCGCCGCATTGGTTGCCCACCCGGATGTGCGCCTCATCTCGTTTACCGGCGAGACGACGACCGGCATGGAAATTATCCGCAACAGCGCCGCAACGTTGAAAAAAACATCGATGGAGCTCGGCGGCAAGTCGCCGCTCATTGTGTTCGCCGATGCGGATCTCGAACGGGCGCTCGATGCGGCGGTTTGGGGCGTGTTTTCGCTCAATGGCGAACGGTGCACGGCCAACTCGCGGCTGCTGCTCGAGCAGTCGATTTACGACGAATTTGTCGCCCGGCTCAAAGAGCGCGTCGACCGCATCGTCATCGGCGATCCCATGGCTCCAGCGACCGAGCTTGGCCCGCTCATTCACCGTGCTCACTGGGAGCGGGTGAACCGCTATATTGACATCGCCAAGCAAGAAGGGGCGGACGTCTATGCCCCCAGCGTTCCAACAGGGTTGGAAAAAGGCAATTTTGTGCCGCCAACGTTGCTGCTTGGTTGCCATAACGGCATGAGGGTGGCGCAGGAAGAGATTTTCGGACCGGTCATGGCGGTCATGTCCTTTGCGGATGAAGAAGAGGCGATACGGCTGGCGAACGATGTGAAATACGGGCTGGCGGCATACGTCTGGACGAACGATATGAAGCGCGGCCACCGCGTCGCCCAAGCGATCGAAAGCGGGATGGCGTGGGTCAACTCGCCGAACGTCCGCGATTTGCGCATCCCGTTTGGCGGGACGAAATACAGCGGCATCGGCCGCGAAGGTGGGCATTACAGCTTTGATTTCTATACGGAAGTGCAAGTCGTCCACGTCGCGGTCGGCGACCCGCCGATCCCTTCGTTCGGCAAGGCGAAGCCGCCTTCCGCTTTGTCTGCAGAACAGAAATAACAGCTGGTCAACATATATTATGTGATATATGATAGATGTATGGAAACGAAAGCGAAAAACAAAACCCAATTGGCTTACGAGTATATTCTTTCCCGCATTGAAAACGGCGTCTATGGCCCGGGATACCGCGTCGTCATCGACCAAATCGCCCGCGAGCTTGGACTCAGCAGCATCCCGGTGCGCGAGGCGATCCGCCAGCTCGAGGCGGAAGGGCTTGTCGAATTTAAGCCGTATACAGGCGCCGTTGTGAGCAACATCAACGAGAAAGAATATATCGAGACGCTGTCGGTGTTGGCTGTGCTGGAAGGCTATGCGACCGCGCTTGGCTCCGCCCATTTGACGAAGGAGGCGATCAACGAGCTTGAGCGGTTGAACGAATGGATGGAGCGGGCGCTTGAAGAGCTGGAGCTGGAACGGTTCAGCGAGCTGAACTATGAATTTCATTCCTTGATTTACGCCCATTGCGGCAACGCCTACCTCGAAGAGCAAATCAAGCAAATTTGGCAGCGGATGAAGCGCATCCGCGCCTACGGCTTCACCTTTGTGCCGCAGCGGGCGAAAGCATCGATCGAAGAACATAGAGAGATCATCCGTCTGTTGCGTGAACAGGCGCCGCCGCATGAAATCGAACAATACGTTCGTCAACACAAAATCAACACCGCCGAAGCGTTTAAGCGGCGGCGCTGATCTTCTTCCGCCGGGTGGAGGCCTGGCGGGAGAACGATGATTTGAAAGCGTTGTCAATATAAAAGGGGGGCAAAAAAAGATGAAAAAAGGAATGTCTCTATTGATGGCGGCATTGTTGCTCATTTTCCTTGCCGCCTGTGGGAAGACGGCGACATCGGGAGGAGAGGATGAAATCAAAATTGGCGCCATTTTTTCGGCTTCCGGCGGGGCGGCCCCGCTTGGCAAACCGGAGATGGAGACGGTCAAAATGCTCGTTGAGCAATGGAACAAGCAAGGCGGCATTGATGGAAAGAAAATCAAGCTGATTGCCTATGATGACAAGTCCAACCAAAATGAGGCCGTATTATCCACGAAAAAACTCATCGAACAAGACAAAGTCACTGCCATTATTGGCGGCACGATCAGCGGCAACTCCTTAGCCATGATTCCACTCATTGAAAAAGCAGGCATTCCGTACATTTCCCTCGCCGCAAGCAAACAAATCGTCAATCCAAGCGATGGATCCTCACGTCATTGGACATTTAAAACCGCTCAAGGGGACAATATCGTCATCCAGAAGCT
Source organism: Geobacillus thermoleovorans (assembly GCF_001610955.1). GTDB lineage: Bacteria > Bacillota > Bacilli > Bacillales > Anoxybacillaceae > Geobacillus > Geobacillus thermoleovorans. Next base: position 2,915,730 of record NZ_CP014335.1, on the reverse strand, counting down.
GCTTGGTTTTTTAAAAGAGAAAGGATGGACGAACGTCGCCTGGCTGAACGTCGCCAATGCATACGGAACGAGCGGGCATGAAGAGTTTGTGCATTATGCCCCGGAATATGGGGTGAAAGCCGTCATCGAAGAGGAGTTTGAGGCGACGGTCGATGATGCGAAAGCGATGTTGACAAAGGTGAAAAAAGCGAATCCGCAAGCCATTATCGTATGGGGAACAGCGCAGGAATCGGCGGTCGTCACGAAAAACATCCGCCAGTTGGGCATTGAGGCGCCGATTGTGGAAAGCCATGGCATCGGCACGAAAAGCTTTATTGACTTGGCCGGGGAGGCGGCCAACGGCGTATGGTTCCCTGCCGGGCGCATTTTAGTGGCCGATCAGCTTCCGGACAGCGACCCGCAAAAAGAAACGCTGCTAAAATACAAAGAACAGTTTGAGAAAGCGTACGGCTATGCCCCGACAACGTTTGGTGGACATGCGTGGGATGCGTTCCATTTGTTGGTCAATGCGATCAAGGAGGGCGGCGCGGATCAAGAGAAAATACGGTCGGCTCTGGAGAATACAAGAAAATTTATCGGCATTTCGGGCGTCTTCCATATGTCGAAAGACGACCATACAGGGCTTGACGCCGACAGTTTGGTGATGGTGCAAATTCAAGACGGCAAGTTTGTCCTTGCCGAGCAGTAAACAGGGAATGAGGTCGCTAATTCCCTTTTGTTCCACCTAACCGTTGAAGGAGGGACGGGGCATGGAAGCGTGGAGCCAGTTTGTGCAGCTGTTGTTTTCCGGGCTGACGGTCGGCAGCATTTACGCGTTGGTGGCGCTCGGGTTTGTCATTACGTACAGCGTGACCGGCATTTTAAATTTGGCTCAAGGCGATTTCGCTATGTTGGGGGCGTTGTTTTGCATTACGTTGGTCAATAACGGAGTGCCGTTTGCCGCGGCCATCGGTTTGAGCATGCTTGCGGTGATGGTCGTCGGTGGGCTGTTTGAGCGGCTGGCGATTCAGCCGGCGCGCCGTTCGCCTGTCGCGGTGCTCATTATCATTACGATCGGGGCGTCGTTTGTATTCCGCGGGATCGCCTTGCTTGTTTGGGGGACGGATCCGTACGCGCTGCGCCCCTTTACGGGCCATGGGGCGCTTGAGGTGTTTGGAGCGGTCATCCAATGGCAAAGCGTCTGGGCGATCGTCATTTCGCTCGCAAGTTTTGCCGCCTTGCATCTGTTTTTTCACCGAACATACATCGGCAAGGCGGTGGCGGCCTGCGTCATCAATCCGTTTGCCGCTCGGTTGATGGGGATTGACATCCGCAAAATGTCGCTTGGCGCGATTGCCGTCAGCGCCGGTCTTGGAGCGCTGGCGGGAATGGTCATCGCCCCGATTTCGGGCGCGTCTTATGATATGGGAATGATGATCGGGCTGAAGGCGTTCATCGCCGCTGTTGTCGGGGGATTGACGAACGCCCCGGCGGCGATCGCCGGTGCGTTTCTCGTCGGGCTGCTTGAATCATTTGCGGAAGGATACTTGTCCTCGGGGTACAAAGAAGCGATCAGCTTCGGGCTGCTATTGCTTGTTCTGTTTTTCATGCCAAACGGGCTGTTTGCCAAGATGACAGGAAAACGAGTGTAAGGGGGGCGGATGGATGGAGCACGGTCAACGAATGACGGATGGACGGAAACGATGGCTCTTGCTTGTTGGCGCAGCCGTCTGGCTCGGTCTCCCTTGGCTCGTCTTCGGCAATAACTACGTGCTAAGCACTCTGATTCTCATCGGGCTGTACGCGCTCGTAAGCACAGGGATGACGCTGTTGATGGGGTATGCGGGCCAAATTTCGCTCGGCCAGGCGGCGTTTTACGGCATCGGGGCTTATGCGTCCGCCTATTTGACCGCGCATGCGGGATGGCCGTCCTGGCTGGCGCTGGCTGCCGGCGCGGTTTTGGCTGCTTTGGTGGCGCTTGTGGTCGGCATTCCAGTTTTTCGGCTGCGTGAGCATTATTTGGCGTTGGCGACGTTAGGCTTTGGCGTCATTATGTTTACATTTTTCAAGGAATGGAAAGAGATCACGGGAGGGCTGAATGGTTTTTTTGGCATTCCGCCGATCCGTATAGCCGGGGTTCCGTTGCAAAGCGATCTCCAGTTTTACTACCTCGTTTCGTTGTTTGTTCTGGCCGGGTTATGGTTTGCCCATAATATTGTCCGCTCCCGGGTCGGAAGGGCGCTGCGGGCGATTCATGGAAGCGAGGTGGCAGCAAGCTCCCTTGGGGTGAACATTATGAAATACAAGCTGCAAATCTTTATGCTCAGCGCGGTCTACGCTTCGATTGCCGGGAGCTTATACGCCCATTACGTCACGTTTATCAATCCGGATTTATTCGGCATCGTCCCTTCGATTTACTTTTTAATCATGGTGGTCATTGGCGGGACAGCCAGCGTATGGGGAGGACTCATCGGCGCTGCCGTCTATGTCTGCTTAGGAGAATGGCTCAAAGCCGTTGTCCCGCTGTTGCTTCCGAATGCCGGCGGAGAGTTTGAAATTGTCTTTTTTGGCTTGTTGTTGGTGGTCATGTTGATTTATATGCCGAACGGGTTGACGGGTGTGATGCAAAAGAGGATGCGGCGCTTTTTGGAAATGGGCGGACGTCAAGAGAAGCAGATAGCCGCAGTTGAGGGGCATAAGGCGCGTTCGATCGGAGGGGAGCGGGGATGAGCGCAGTGTTGCTCGAAGTGGAGCAATTGTCCAAGTCATTTGGCGGCGTTCAGGCGGTGCAGAACGTGTCCTTTCACGTGAAAAAAGAAGAAATCGTCGCGGTGATCGGGCCGAACGGGGCAGGCAAAACGACCTTGTTCAATATGATCAGCGGCATTATTCCGCCGACGAGTGGTCTCGTTCGTTTTCAAGGAGCCATGGTCAGCGGCAAACAACCGCACGAGTTGGCGATGCTGGGAATGACAAGGACGTTTCAAAACTTGCAGCTGTTTTCTGATATGACGGTGTTGGAAAATGTGATGGTCGGATTTCATTCACGGTTGAAGAGCGGAATCCTCAGCGCCGGCTTTCGGCTGCCGCGTACGGTGAAAGAAGAAAGGCAAGCGCAGAAACAGGCGTTTTCCTGCCTCGAGCAGGTCGGTTTGGCCCATCTCGCCTGCAAGCGGGCAGGCACGCTGCCATATGGGATGCAGCGGCTCGTGGAAATCGCTCGGGCGGCTGTGTCTCGTCCTTCGCTCATTTTGCTTGACGAGCCGATGGCCGGGCTGAACCCGCAAGAATCAAAGCAGCTCGTTGATGTGTTGCTGGCGATGAGGGAACAAGGCTTTACCTTTTTGTTCGTGGAACATGATATGGAAACGGTGATGGCGATCGCCGACCGGATCGTCGTCCTCGATTATGGGAAAAAAATCGCCGAAGGGGCGCCGGAAGAGATTGCGCGGCATCCTGATGTCATCAAGGCGTATTTGGGAGAGGAGGCGGTCTGATGCTCGTGCTTCGCAACGTTCATGTCTACCACGGCCATTTGCACGTGTTAAAAGGGGTCAGTTTGCAAGTGGACGAAGGAAAAATCGTCACTGTTGTCGGCGCCAACGGGGCGGGCAAAAGCACGCTGCTCGGCACGATTGCCGGCGTCTACGCTCCAACCGAAGGGGAGATTCTTTTTGAACATAAACCGCTTCCATACGGAAAGGTGGAGCAAATTGTTGAAAAAGGCATTTGCCTTGTGCCGGAGAGGCGGCAAATTTTTGACAGCCTGTCCGTGAGGGATAACTTGCTGCTGGGGGCGTACCGCCGCCACCGCCGCGACGGACAGGAAGTGAAGCGCGACTATGAGCGGGTGCTTGAACTGTTCCCGAAACTGCAAACGATGCTCGACCGTCCGGGAGGACTATTAAGCGGCGGCGAACAGCAAATGCTGGCGATCGCCCGCGGGCTGATGGCGAGACCGAAGCTGCTCTTGCTTGACGAACCATCGTTAGGGCTGGCGCCGCTTGTGGTCAAGGAAGTGATGGGGATGCTGACACAGCTCTGCGATCAATTTCAGACGGCCATGATTCTTGTCGAGCAAAACGTGCGTGCCGCCCTGCAGACAGCGGATGAGGCGTATGTGTTGGAACGGGGAAGCATCGTGGTGCACGGGAAGGCCGCCGAGCTGCTTGCCGATGAGCGGGTGGCAGAGGCGTACCTTGGAGCGGCGGGCCGCCGATGACAGCCGTATATCGTCGTTGTTTCTTTCCTCTATTTCTGCTATGATGGGGGTAGATTTGACCCTCATTTCGGCATGAATGGGTCTCAGCCATAGAGGCAAGATGTCGGACGAAGCGCCCGTCGTGTGGAAACATCAAGAAGGGAAGCCGTCCAACCGCCAGCTGAAGGCGTAGGGCTGCTGGATGACGAAAAGGGAAGGATGGGAGAACCGTATGGATGATCGTACATTTCGCAGAGCCATGGGAAAATTTGCGACCGGCGTGACGGTCGTGACGACCGAATTTCAAGGGGAAGCGAAAGGAATGACGGCGAACGCGTTTATGTCCGTTTCGCTCGACCCGAAACTTGTCGTCGTCTCCATTGGTCACAAAGCGCGAATGCATGACATTGTCAAGCAAACGGGGAAATTTGCCGTCAACATTTTGCGGCGCGATCAAGAGGAGTTGTCGCGCTTGTTTGCCGGCCAGTTGAAAGAAGAACGCCATGTTTCGTTTGATTGGGTGAACGGCCATCCGATTTTGCCGGAGGCGTTGGCGAATATTTTATGCAACGTCCACAGCACGTACGTGGCCGGCGATCATACGCTTTACTTTGGGGAAGTGACCGATATTTTGATGAAAGACGAACCGGGCGACCCGCTCTTGTTTTTTGAAGGGAAGTACCGGAGCATTGGACAATAAGCGCCCTTGGATGGATCGGGGCCGCTATGTCGATGCGGGGACGACGCAACAGGCGGTTCAGCCCGTCATCTTGCGTCCCGGCCGTTTCCATGGCGCTATTAGAAAAGGTGTCCCGCTGTTTGGGACACCTTCGTTGTTATTTTTTCAATACATCGTGATCAACGTACCGTTCGCCGTTCAGTTCGCTGATGACGTTGATGGCGACTTTCGCCCCGTCACCCGCTGTGATGATCGTATGAACGCTGACGCCGGCCACCGTCCCCGCCGCCCAAATGCCGTCGATGTTCGTTTTGCCATTGGCGTCGACGTCAATCACCGTTTTAATGCGCGGCTCCGTGCCCGGTTTGGTGCGCAGGCCGATTTTTTCCGCCAGATCCGTGGCGACGCCGGTGGCGAAAATGACGTGTTTCGCCTCAAAGGAGCCGTTTTCCGTTTCGAGGCGGAAGCCGCCGTCCGTTTTTTGCACGTCTGTCACTTGCGTTTCCACCAATTCCGCGCCGAATTTCGCGGCTTGCCGTTTTCCTGTTTCGACCAATTCCGGGCCGCTGATTTCCGGAACACCGTAATGGTTTTCCACCCAAGCGCGCTTGGTCATGCCTTTGTCGCTGTCAAACAACACTGTTTTCTTTCCCGCTTTGGCGGCGAAGATCGCAGCGCTCGCTCCCGCCGGTCCAGCGCCGATGATGGCGATGTCGTACATCGTGACCGCCTCCTTGTTTTGAATATTGGCACTATCATTCATTACTTTATCACAAATGGAAAAAGGGTCCAAATGATCTGCTTTTTATTTATAATTGCTATCATTTTATATTTACTTTAAATAATTATGGGCGTATAATAGATACCAAACACGCAGCAAAGGGGAGGAAACGCGTGAATAAACCGGCCGTTTGTGAACAGTGCGGCCAGCCGTTGCGGCGGCTGAAACACTCACTGCTTTGCCAATGCGGGACGAAAATTGTGGTTCAAAAATCATATCGCTAAAAACGATTTCCTGTTTCTGTCGTATTCAACCGGCGAATGGCGCCGGTTTTTTTCTGTCCTCATTTGGGGTGGCGGCGAATATATAAAAGTAAAACCGCATTTTTCACAAGGGTTGGTGCCGCTGATGCACGACAAACGAGATTTGGGCGCCCGCTTGGCCGCTTTTTACCGAGGGATGGCGGAGTGGGTGGGACAAAAGCAGAAGTATTTTCCTCTTCCATCCCATGAAGAGAGCCGGGATCAGTTGCTTGCTTACTTATATATGAGGGAGCATATGCCGTCGGATTTGCATGAAGCGATGGAAGACGCCGGATGGCGGCTCGAGGGGCAAGAGGCTCATCTCATCGACGCGATCGAACAAGTTTTGGCATATTTGCGCACGCGGGTTGATGGCGGATGGGAGCTTCGAAAGATGACAAGAAAGGAAGCGAAACAGTTGCTTCATAAACGGGCGGAGGCAGTGTTCGGAAGCCCAAGTTCTGTTCGGCCGACACGCATTATGGTGACGATGGACGAGGCATGGGTGGATGAGCCGGGGCTGATCGAGCGGCTGCTTCTTTATGGCATGGACATTGCCCGCATCAACTGCGCCTACGGTTCTCCAGAAACGTGGGAGGCGCTCGTGGCCATCATTCGTCAAGCCGAGAAGCAGTTGGAGCAACAGCTGCAGGGGAGGCGATGCCGCATTTACATGGATCTGCCGGGGCCAAAAATCCGGGTCGACCGCTTGGCGGTCAACGCGGGGCCGATGAAGCTCTCTGTGAAGAAAAATCTATATGGAGAGCCAATGGAGCCGCTCTTCGGCCTCATTTCCTTCTCTTCTTCCCCGCCGCCGTCTCCGCTCCCCCGCGATGTTTCATTCTTGTGGCAGTTGACGGCTGAGGACGGAGCGACCGTCGAAGAAGGGGATGAACTGCTGTTTACCGATGTGCGCGGAAAAAAACGAAAACTTCGGGTCACGGAACAAATCGCGCCGTCTTGTTTTAAAGTTCTTCTTTCGCGGACGGCCTATGTGCAAAAAGGGATGAAACTGCGGCGCGGGTCGGCTTCCTTCACTCTATGTTCTGTTTTGTTCATTCCAATGAAAGCGTTTGTCACGGTCGGTACACCGCTGTATATTTATTTCGATGACGCTGCGTTTGCACAGGCGCAGAATGGATGCGGTGTGAAAATGACGACGACGTTGGCGAAAGCGTGGCGCAATGTGCGGGCGGGAGACCGCCTTTATTTGAACGACGGCCAAATTGCAGCGCGGGTCGTGAAAGTGCACGAGCGGCATGTAGAGGCCAAAGTCGTTGCCGATGGCGGAAAGCGAAAAGCGATTAAGCAAGGAACGGGCATCCATCTTCCCGATTCGTTTCTCCATTTGACGGTTCCGCCGCTCACCGACCGCGACCTTGAATGGATTCCGTTCATCGCGAGATGGGCGGATATCGTCGGGCTGTCGTTTGTTCAGGCCCCTCATGACCTGCGAAAGCTTTATCATTTGCTTGCCGAACAAGGGGCTGGTTCTCTCCCGGTGATCGCGAAAATCGAAACGCGGGCGGCGCTTCATAACTTCGTTCGCATCTTGCTTGAGGGATTGAAGTTTCCGGCGTTTGGTGTGATGATTGCGCGCGGCGATTTGGCCCTGGAGATTGGATTTGAACATCTTGCGGCCGCACAGAACGACGTTTTGGCGCTATGCCGGGCGGCTCACATCCCGGTCATTTGGGCGACGCAAGTGCTTGAACAAATGGCGAAAAAGGGAATTCCGTCGCGCGCGGAAATCTCGGATGTTTTTGTTGGAAAACAGGCGCAATGCATCATGTTGAACAAAGGAAGGCATATTGCGGAGGCGGTGCGCTTATTGTCGTCGTTGTTGGAAAAGGAGGAGAGGCAGAGTGGATCGCTGGCGATGCCGAAAACGGACGGCGAACGGATGAACCTGCTTAACTTGTGGGAGGATGAAGGGTGAGCGTTGGCCACTGCTTCCGCCGTCTGTTTGAGAAATGAGCCGCGCCAAAAAAGGAGTCCTGCTGTGTTAGGGGGCTCCATATTTTTTGTCTAAATGTAAACCTATATAAAAATAAAGTTGACAAATAAAAAACACATCAGGCACAATAGAAACAAATATTTGGAGAGGAGGGAAGATGTGCGAATCCATTCCTTTGTTTGGGCGGCATTTTTTGCCGCGTTGACGGCTGTTGGTGGGTGGATCAAAATTCCGGTGCCGTATGTGCCGTTTACGCTGCAAATCGCGGCGGTGTACTTGGCCGGCTGTCTGCTTGGCCCAAAAATCGGAGCGCTTAGCCAACTTCTATATGTCTTGATTGGGCTGGCGGGCGCGCCCGTGTTTGCGGAAGGAGGCGGGCTCGGTTATATTTGGAAGCCGACGTTTGGCTATTTGCTCGGTTTCATCGCCGGGGCGTATACGTGCGGCTTGCTTGTCCGCCGCTTTCAATGGACAAGAGCGAGAGACATATTGATGGCGAATGCAGCGGCATTGTTGGTCGTGTATGTGTTTGGCTGCGCGTGGCTGTACATAGCGATGAAATGGATCGCGGGGGCTCCGCTTTCCATCGGCCAAACGCTATGGTTCGGCTTTCTTCTCCCGGTGCCGGGAGATCTCGTGCTTTGCGCCGTTTGTTCGGTCATCGCGGCGCGCGTATGGCCGCGCGTCCGACCGATCATGATGACTCGAGGGATGGGGGGATAAGAGAATGGGGCAAGCCATTTTCATGACGGGAACAGGAACAGAAATCGGCAAAACGGTCGTCACTTCCATCGTGGCGTTGGCGCTGGAGCGGCTTGGGATGAGCGTAAGCGTGTTGAAACCGGTTCAGACTGGACTGGCCGAAGACGGGGTGTCGTTTGCCGAACAATATTGGTACGAACGAGTGGCGAAGCTTTCCGCATCAGAAGGCATGTACTATATGGAACCGGCGATGTCGCCGCATTTAGCGGCGAAGTTGACCGGCACGTCCATCGAACCAGAGAGGGTGGCCGAACGGTTGGAATGGTTGAAGCAGCGCTATGATGTGGTGCTCGTCGAAGGAGCGGGAGGGTTGGCCGTTCCGTGGTGTGAGCGCGACGGACGATTCTATATGACGAGTGATTTCCTTCGTGATTATCAGCTGCCGGCGATTCTCGTGTCGCTCTCAAGCCTTGGTGCGATTCATCACGCGGTGACGACGGCGGCGTATGCCGACGCGCAAGGCATTCGTCTGCTTGGCCTGATGTTTAATCAGTTTCAGGAACAAGAGATCATCCACCAAAACAATGTCGAAACGATCGCCGCCTTGCTTCGGCTGCCGGTGCTGGCGGTCGTGCCGCTCCTTCCTGCAGTCTCAAGGAGGGAACTGGAAACCCTAGCTCAGCATTGGATCGAACAAGGAAAGGCGAAACAACTGCTGGAGGTGCTTGGCGTTGGCGTATAGCTACGAGCAATTGGAACAGTGGGACAAGCAGTACGTCTGGCATCCATTTACGCAAATGAAGCAGTATGCCAAAGAACGCCCCTTGATCATTGAACGCGGGCAAGGAAGCTATTTGTACGATGTCGACGGCAACCGGTACTTGGACGGCTATGCGTCGCTATGGGTCAATGTCCACGGCCATAACGATCCGGAGCTGAATGCGGCGCTTCGCGAGCAATTGGAGAAAATTGCCCATTCGACATTGCTTGGTTCGGCGAATGTGCCGTCGATTTTGTTGGCCAAACGGCTGCTTGAATATTGGCCGCACATGTCAAAAGTGTTTTATTCCGATACCGGGGCGGCGGCGGTGGAAATCGCGCTCAAGATCGCCTATCAGTATTGGAAAAACATCGACCCGGTCCAATATGCGAAGAAGAACAAGTTTGTCTCGTTGAAGGAAGCGTACCACGGCGATACGGTCGGGGCGGTGAGCGTTGGAGGCATGGAAACGTTCCACCGCATTTTTGCGCCGCTTTTGTTTGAGCGGATCGAAGTGCCGTCGCCGTACGTGTACCGTATGGACGAATACGGAAGCGAGCAGGAGATCGTCGGCTATTGTTTGCGTGAGCTGGAACGGGTGCTTGAGGAGCAGCACGATCAAATCGCCGCGGTTGTCATCGAGCCGCTTGTGCAAGGAGCGGCGGGGATCATCGTCCATCCGCGCGGGTTTTTAAAAGGAGTGGAAAGGCTTTGCCGCCGGTATGGGGTGCTCTTCATTTGCGACGAGGTCGCCGTCGGCTTTGGCCGCGCCGGCACGATGTTCGCTTGTGAGCAGGAAGAGGTGAAGCCTGATCTTGTCTGCCTTGGGAAAGGGATTACTGGAGGATATTTGCCGCTCGCGGCCACACTGGTCACGGAAGAGATTTATGCGGCATTTCTCGGCGATGTGGACGAAGACAAAACGTTTTACCACGGCCATACGTATACGGGGAATCAGCTCACTTGTTCCGTTGCGCTGAAAAACATTGAGCTCATCGAAAAACGCGGCTTGATTGACAGCGTAAAGCGGAAGGCGCGCCGGCTGGCCGAATGGCTTGAGCGGTTGTATGAAATTCCAATTGTTGGCGACATCCGGCAAAAAGGCTTGATGTGCGGCATTGAAATCGTGAAAGACCGAAGAACGAAAGAAGTGTTTCCGCGCGCGGCCATGGTGGAGCACCGGATCATCCTTGAGGCGCGCCGGAGGGGGCTTGTCATCCGTCCGCTCGGCCCGGTGTTGACGTTCATACCAGTTCTTTCGATGAGCGAAGACGAAATGGCTGAGGCGGTGCGCATTTTGTTCGATTCGCTTGCCTGTTTGTACGAACAGGCGCGCGCAGAGCTTCTATAAGCGGGGGCGGCGGACAGCCGCCTGCTTTTGTTTTTCGAATATACTGGGAATAAAAGAAAATAGTTTCCTTTAATGAGAATATCTTGTAGAAAGAGACCTTCCTTTGCATTCACGGATCGATGATTTGGAAGAAATCGCCGTTTTTCACCAGCCTTCTAGGTACTGGCCTAAGCAGTGGGCGTTTTTCCTGCATACAGTGGGACTAAAGCAAGCGGAAGGGGGGAAGCAAGATGAGCCATCTCCAAGTGGCGGATGAGCGCATTTGGCGGCCATGGGGCTGGTGGTTTTGGCGGCCGCGCCCGTTTTTCTTCGGCGCTCCGTTTTTTGTCGCTCCATTTTTCGGCGGCTTTTTAGGCGGTTTGCTCGGGAGCGCATTGGTTCCGCCGTTTTTCTATCCGTGGTGGTATGGCCCCATTTGGTGGTGAGAAACCGGCAAGGGTTGGGCGGACGGCCCACCCTCTTTTCTTGTTGTTGCATATGAATAAAGTGTAGCATTCTAGCTTTGGGGAAAGGAGAAGGAACGATGCTATTTCCAGGATTGTTGTTTGGAGCCCCATTTGTCGGCGGCTTCTTGGGTGGACTGCTCGGCGGCGCGTTGGCTCCGCGTCCGTTTTACCCGTACCCGCCGTATCCGCCGTATCCAGGCTGGTGGTATTGATCGTCTATTCATGAAAGAATAAGCATCCCTGTGGAACAAGAAGGGGTGCTTATTCAATGATCCCGGTGTCGCGGATGCGGACGTCCGCTGTTTGCAGCATGCTCCATACCGATTCGGATGGCGCTGCCATCCCTTTCTCCCCTTTCTGCGCCCTGTCTTCTTAACGGATGGAGAAAGAGGATGTCCTTCTGCCGTTCGGACATCCCCTCGTTTTGTTATTGCATGGCATTTCGTTGATAAGGGAGCTGATTCGTATACCCTTGGAACTGCTGGTACGTTTGCTGAAGCTTTTGCGGATCGGCGGCTTCAAGCTTGTACCATCCTTTTTTGAACATCAAATTGTACAAGTCGCGCTGACAGTTTTGCGTTTCGGTGAAAATATTCATCATATCTTGATATAACGGTTGGTTGCTCGCTTCATGCAAAAAGACGCTGTACGACAAGGTCATGTATTTTTCCGTCGTCAACATGTCGTTTAGAAAATCGCGCTCGTTCATTTGCGGCGTTTTCGGCACTTGCATCTCCGGATTTTGCACTTGTTTTGTGTTCATGCGGCGTTCCTCCTTTCACATCACCGGCGGCTGCGGCGGGTTTTGCAAATGGCGCAAAATCATGTCGTAATGGCGCTGATGCATCTGTCCAGCGCGCTCGATCGCCTGCACCACTTCAGGGTCTCGGCATTGTGAGGCGAAAAAGTGCGCTTTTTTCGCCGCGAGCAAGTTCCACGACATCATGTCGGAAAAATACATGGCGTCTTTTGTGGACACCATTTGCGGCGGCTCGGGCATCGCCGCCTGCGGGTTCATTTGTGGTTGCTGTTGCATCGTTGTTCGCTCCTTTCGTCGGTTGTTCGCTTGTAGATTGTGCAGAGAGTGGAAAATTATGCGCATATAAAAAATAAACCGTGGGGAAAAAACATATTCAATTGAATTGAAACATGGTACAATAAGAATGGTGAATGCGTTTCCATACAAGGAGGCTTGCAACAGTGGAGCAGTTGATGCGCGATTTTTTCCTGTTCTTATCGAAAAATAAAACATTGACGAAATGGGCGAAACGATACGGCCTCCGCTTCGGCGCTTCGCGGTTTGTCGCCGGCGAAACGATCGAGGAAGCGGTGCGCGTCATCCGCCAGCTGAACGAAAAAGGATTGGCGGTCACGGTCGACTATTTGGGTGAGTTTGTCGACAATGAGCAGGAAGCGAATGAGATGGCGCGCCATTGCTTGGAGGCGATTGAGGCGATCAGCCGGGAGAAATTGAACTCGCAGCTGTCGCTGAAAATGACATCGATGGGGCTTGATATTTCCGATGAGCTTGTCATGCGCAACATGCGCCGCATTTTGGATGCGGCAAAACAGCGCGGTGTGTTTGTGACGATCGATATGGAAGACTATTCGCGCTGCCAAAAGACGCTGGACATTTTTAAAACGTTGAAAAAAGAATACGACAACGTCGGCACGGTGCTGCAGGCGTATTTGTACCGGACGGAACAAGACATTGAAGACTTAAAGCCGTACCGCCCGAACTTGCGTCTCGTCAAAGGAGCGTACAAAGAACCGCCCGAAGTGGCGTTTCCGGATAAAAAAGATGTCGATGAGAACTTTAAGAAGATCATCAAAATGCATTTGCTAAACGGCAACTATACGGCGGTGGCGACGCATGACGACGCCATCATCGAATATACGAAGCAGCTCGTCAAAGAATACAACATTCCCAACAGCCAGTTTGAATTTCAAATGCTGTACGGCATCCGCCCGGAGCGCCAAGTGCAGCTGGCGCGCGAAGGATATACGATGCGCGTGTACGTTCCGTACGGCACGGACTGGTATGGCTATTTTATGCGCCGGCTCGCCGAACGGCCGGCCAACGTGGCGTTTGTTTTAAAAGGCATCCTCCGCAAGTAGGGGCGCAAAACAGAGGAAAACGCCGGCGGACGCCGAGCGTTCGGGCGCAGAAGGGGACAGGCATCCAGCGGCAACGGCCATCAAGCCTTTTTGGATTTCAGACAAACGCCGTTGCATGTCACGGGGCGTCGGGCGGTCATTTGAGGTAAACGCCGTTCAGATCGTGCGGCCTCTCTTTATTTGCAGCTATGACAGGCGGGAGCTGACGCCATGGGCGTCAGTCCCCTTGCATGTTGTGTTTTTTGTACTGCTGGTTTTGGCTTGTCCGCTTGCCGCCGCCGTCGGCTTCGACCGTCGGACCGGCGTTTCCTTTGACGCTTGCGGCGCTGACGCCGCGTTCAGATGGATTTTTTTTCAACCGGGCCATCGGTGGTTCACCTCCTGATCGTTAGTATGAGCAACATTTCGGAGTGCGATGTCGGGAAAAATATGCGCAAATATATTGCGAAAATTATCAACATACTATATATTTAGTTATAGAGAGCGGTTTCAACGATATTTTTTTCATCAAAAAATGAATGACCATTCATTCAATGGTGTGAGGGGGAACCGAAATGGCAAAACGCATTCGGCGCGCTGCGGTGCTTGGGTCCGGCGTCATGGGTTCGGGCATTGCCGCCCATTTGGCGAACGTCGGCATTCCGACGCTGCTGTTGGATATCGTGCCGCGGGAATTGACGAAAGAGGAAGAAGCAAAAGGTTGGACGCTCGAGCATAAACAAGTGCGCAACCGCCTCGCCAATCAGGCGCTGGAGCGGATGAAAAAGCAAAAACCGGCGCCGCTCATGTCCAAAGACAACATCGCTTTGATTGAAACGGGCAACTTCGAGGATGACTTCCACCGGCTCGCGGAAGTCGATTGGATCATTGAAGCGGTCGTTGAAAAGCTGGAAGTGAAAAAAGAAGTCTTCGCTCGCGTCGACGAGGTGCGGACGCCGGGGACGATCGTCAGCTCGAACACATCCGGCATCTCGATCGCCGCGATGGCGGAGGGGCGTTCGGATGATTTCAAAAAACACTTTTTAGGCACGCATTTCTTCAATCCGCCGCGCTATTTGAAGCTGCTTGAAATCATCCCGACGGAGCATACCGATCCGGATGTGGTCGCCTATATGAAAACGTTCGCCGAAGACGTGCTCGGCAAAGGCGTCGTCATGGCGAAAGATACGCCGAACTTCATCGCCAACCGGATCGGCACGTATGGCTTGCTCGTCACCGTCCGCGAGATGATGCAAGGGGGCTACAGCGTCGGCGAGGTTGATTCGGTGACGGGGCCGCTCATCGGCCGGCCGAAAAGCGCGACGTTCCGCACGCTTGACGTCGTCGGACTCGATACGTTCGTGCATGTCGCCAACAATGTGTATGAAAACGTCGAAGGGGAAGAAAAAGAGGCGTTCCGCGTGCCGGAGTTTATGAACACGATGCTTGAAAACGGCTGGCTCGGCAGCAAATCTGGACAAGGGTTTTTCCTCAAGCAAGGAAAAGACATTCTCGAGCTGAACTACGTCACGATGCAATACGAGCCGCGCAAAAAGCTTGTCACCCCGGCGGTGGAAATGGCGAAGCAGGCGAAAGGAACGGCCGCCAAGCTGCAAACGCTCGTGTATGCCGATGGCGACCGCGCGGGAACGCTCCTTTGGAACATCATCGCACCGACGTTGCTGTACACCGCCCGCCTTGTCGGGGAGATCGCTGACGACATCGTGGCGATCGATCAGGCGATGAAGTGGGGGTTCGGCTGGGAGCAAGGTCCGTTTGAACTGTGGGACGCGATCGGCCTCGAGAAGTCGGTGCGTAAAATGCAGTCAGAAGGGCGCGACATCCCGTCGTGGATCACGGACATGCTCGCCGACGGAGCCACATCGTTCTATAAAACGGAAAACGGCCGGCTGTTCTATTATGCGCCGGGCGGGTATAAAACAGTAGAAGAAAACGAAAAAGTCATCCACATCCGCCGGCTGAAAGAGGCGCGCGGCGTCATCAAGAAAAATGCCGGCGCCAGCCTTATTGACCTCGGCGACGACGTGGCGCTTCTGGAGTTCCATTCGCCGAACAACGCGATTGGCGCCGATATTGTCCAAATGATCAACGAGGCGCTTGAGGAAGTCAACCGCAACTACAAAGGGCTCGTCATCGGCAACCAAGGGAAAAACTTCTGCGTCGGCGCGAACTTGGCGATGATGCTCATGGAGGCGCAAGACGAAAACTTTTTTGAATTGGAACTTGCCGTTCGCCAGTTCCAGCAAGCGCTTCTCAAAATGAAATACAACCCGAAGCCGGTCGTCGTCGCGCCGTTTGCCATGACGTTAGGCGGCGGGGCGGAAGTGAGCTTGGCGGCTTCACGCATCCAAGCGGCGGCCGAGACGTACATCGGGCTCGTCGAAGTCGGCGTCGGCTTGATTCCGGGCGGCGGCGGCAACAAGGAGCTGTACATCAAACGGTTGAACAGCCTGCCGCGCGGCGTGGACGTCGACTACGTCAAAATCGCGGCCAGCGTATTTGAAACGATCGCCATGGCGAAAGTGTCGACGTCAGCGGCGGAAGCGCGCGAGCTTGGCTTCTTGAATCACCGCGACGGCATCACGATGAACGGCGACCATCTGCTGTATGAAGCGAAACAGGCGGTGCTCTCGATGTATGAGGAAGGGTACCGGCCTCCTGTAAGGAAGAAAGTGCCGGTGGCCGGCGAAAGCGGCTATGCCGCCATGCTGCTTGGGGCGCAGTCGATGTTCCATTCCGGCTACATCAGCGAGCACGATTTGAAAATCGCGAAAAAATTGGCGTATGTTCTAGCCGGCGGCAAAGTGCCGTACGGAACGGAAGTCGACGAGCAATATTTGCTCGATCTCGAGCGCGAGGCGTTTTTGAGCCTCATCGGCGAGCCGAAGACGCAAGCGCGCATGCAGCATATGCTTGTGAAAGGAAAACCGCTCCGCAACTAAAGCGGAGGAGATCAAGGGGGGATTGGCGTGAGAGAAGCGGTCATTGTCGCAGGTGCGCGCACACCGGTCGGCAAAGCGAAAAAAGGAACGCTCGCCCACGTGCGGCCGGATGATTTAGGGGCGCTCGTCGTCAAAGAAACGATCAAGCGCGCGGGGAACTATGAAGGAAACATTGACGACTTGATTATCGGGTGCGCCATGCCGGAGGCGGAGCAAGGATTGAACATCGCCCGCAACATCGGCGCGCTCGCCGGGCTGCCATATACCGTGCCGGCGATCACGATCAACCGGTATTGCTCGTCCGGTTTGCAGGCGATCGCCTATGCGGCGGAACGGGTGATGCTCGGCCATTCCGACACGGTCATCGCCGGCGGGGTCGAATCGATGAGCATGGTGCCGATGATGGGGCATGTCGTCCGCCCGAACGCCCGCTTGGCGGAAGAAGCGCCGGAATACTACATGTCGATGGGGCACACTGCCGAGCAAGTGGCGAAAAAATACGGCGTCAGCCGCGAGGACCAAGACGCATTCGCGGTGCGCAGCCACCAGCGCGCCGCCAAGGCGATTGCCGAAGGAAAATTCAATGAAGAAATCGTGCCGGTCGAGGTGACGGTGCGCAAAGTAGAAGGCAACAAACTCGTTGAGGAGAAAGTCGTCTTTACACAAGATGAAGGCGTGCGCCCGGACACGAATATGGAAACGCTCGCGAAACTCCGGCCGGCGTTTGCGGTAAACGGCACCGTCACCGCCGGCAACGCGTCGCAAATGAGCGACGGGGCGGCGGCGGTCATGGTGATGGACCGCGAAAAAGCGGAGTCGCTCGGCTTGAAGCCGCTCGGCAAGTTTCGTTCGTTCGCGGTTGCCGGCGTGCCGCCGGAAGTGATGGGGATCGGCCCGGTCGCTGCGGTGCCGAAAGCGTTGAAGCTGGCCGGCCTTGAGCTGTCCGACATCGGTTTGATCGAGCTGAACGAAGCGTTCGCCTCGCAATCGATCCAAGTCATCCGCGAACTTGGGTTGGATGAAGACATTGTCAACGTCAACGGCGGGGCGATTGCTCTAGGCCACCCGCTCGGCTGCACGGGCGCGAAGCTGACCTTGTCTTTGCTTTACGAAATGCGGCGCCGCAACGTGCAGTTCGGCATCGTCACGATGTGCATCGGCGGCGGCATGGGAGCGGCCGGCGTGTTTGAGCTGCTGTAGCGGCAGCTGACAGCGAGCGGGCTTCATCAGCTCGCGCGAGGCATGCATCCGCATTTGCCCGGCTGCATGGAACGTCTATTTCCCGGGCGGCGTTGCCGCCCGGATCATCAATCATCTTTCGGGGGAGGAAATCAACGATGGCCAAAACGATGGAAGAAGCGATCAAAGGCGGCAGCTTTTTGATTGAAGACATTCCGGCGGAGCGCGTGTTTACGCCGGAAGATTTCACCGACGAACATCATATGATTGCCAAAACGACGGAAGAGTATGTCAACAATGAAGTGCTCCCGCAGCTCGAGCATTTGGAAAACCACGAGTTTGACCGTTCCGTGAAATTGCTTCGCAAAGCGGGCGAGCTCGGCTTGTTAAGCGCTGACATTCCGGAAGAATACGGCGGTTTGGGCCTAGATAAAGTCAGTTCGGCCATCATTGCGGAAAAAATGGCGCCGGCCGGCGGTTTTGCCATTTCGCACGGGGCGCACGTCGGAATTGGCTCGCTGCCGATTGTGTTGTTTGGCACGGAAGAACAAAAACAAAAATATTTGCCGTATTTAGCGACCGGCGAAAAAATCGCCGCCTACGCCTTGACGGAGCCTGGCTCGGGTTCGGACGCCCTCGGCGCGAAAACGACGGCGAGATTAAACGCGGAAGGCACGCATTACATTTTAAACGGCGAAAAACAATGGATCACCAACTCCGGTTTTGCTGATGTGTTTGTCGTCTATGCAAAAGTCGACGGCGAACATTTCACCGCGTTCATCGTGGAACGCGACTTCCCGGGCGTTTCAACTGGTCCGGAAGAAAAGAAAATGGGGATTAAAAGCTCGTCGACAAGAACGCTCATTTTGCAAGATGTGCCGGTGCCGAAAGAAAACGTGCTCGGTGAAATCGGAAAAGGCCATGTCATCGCCTTCAACATTTTGAACATCGGCCGCTACAAGCTTGGGTTAGGGGCGGTCGGCGGCGCGAAGCGGGCGCTTGAAATCACGCTCAAATACGCCAATCAGCGCCAGCAATTCAAACGGCCGATTTCGCAGTTTACGTTGACGCAGGAAAAATTCGCGACGA
This sequence comes from Geobacillus thermoleovorans, assembly GCF_001610955.1. GTDB lineage: Bacteria > Bacillota > Bacilli > Bacillales > Anoxybacillaceae > Geobacillus > Geobacillus thermoleovorans. The sequence continues at coordinate 2,897,304 of NZ_CP014335.1, read as the reverse complement.
TGGCGTCGCGCCTGTATGCCGCCGAAAGCTCGGTTTACCGCACGGTCGGCTTGTTCGATGAACGGATGGGCCTGCTTGATGCGGAAAAGGCGAAAGATGGCAAAGAAGTGGCGAAATCGATCGCCGAATATGCGATCGAATGCTCATTGAACAAGTTTTTTGCCACGGAAGTGCTCGATTACATCGTGGATGAAGGCGTGCAAATCCACGGCGGGTACGGCTTTATGCAGGAATACGAAATTGAGCGCGCCTACCGCGATTCGCGCATCAACCGCATTTTCGAGGGGACGAACGAAATCAACCGCCTTCTCGTGCCGGGCATGTATTTGAAAAAGGCGTTAAAAGGCGAGCTGCCGCTCTTCCAAAAAGCGCAGCAGCTTCAGGAAGAACTGATGATGATGGCCGCCGAAGAGCCGGGGACGGGCGCGCTGGAACAAGAGAAATACTTGGTGCGCAACGCGAAAAAAATCGCCTTGATGGTCGCCGGTTTAGCGGCGCAAAAATACGGCCAGCGCATTGAAGAAGAGCAAGAAGTGCTCGTCAACATCGCCGACATCGTCTCGAACATTTATGCGATGGAATCAGCGCTTTTGCGCACGGAAAAAGCGATTCAGGCGAGCGGTGAGGAGAAAAACAAACAAAAATTGCTGTACACGCAAATTTTCTGCCAAGAGGCGTTCAATGAAATTGAAGCCCATGCGAAAGAAACGCTCGTCGCCGTCGAACAAGGAGACACGCTGCGGATGATGCTCGCCGCTCTCCGACGGCTGACGCGCCATACGCCGATCAACGTGATCGCGAAAAAACGCGAAGCGGCCGCCGCGCTCATTGAAGCCGAACGGTATATTGTGTGATAATGGGAAGTGCCAGGCGTTTGCCTGGTGCTTCTTATTTGTTTGCCACACAGCGGAAATGAAAGGGAGGAGTGAAGATGGCGCTCACGCTCTATTGGTATCCAAAATGCGGAACGTGCCGGAAGGCGAAAAAATGGTTGGATGAACACGGCATTGAGGTGCAAACGGTGCATTTGGTCGACGAGCCGCTGACGAAAGAGCAGCTCGCCCGTTTGCACCGTCAAAGCGGGCTGCCGCTCAAAAAATTTTTCAACACGAGCGGGATGAAATACCGCGAGCTTGGCTTGAAGGACAAGCTCGACCGCGCATCGGAAGACGAGATGCTCGATTGGCTCGCCTCGGACGGGATGTTGGTCAAACGGCCGATTTTGACGGACGGCGAGCGGGTCGTCGTGGGCTTTCGCGAACAAGAATACGAGGCGTTTTTCGCGGCGGGGACATAAAAAATTTTTTGCAAAATCGGGTGAATTCAGTGAGTTTTTGCGGAAAATCGGTTATGATGAAAAGGAATATACATTTTGTCGCAATGGAGGGATACGATGAACACGCCGAAAGAACTTCGCTATACAAAGGAGCATGAGTGGGTGCGCGTGGAAGGAGAGAACGTGCGCATCGGCATTACGGATTACGCCCAATCAGAGCTTGGCGACATCGTCTTTGTCGAGCTGCCGGAAGTCGGCGCAGAGGTTACGGCGAACGAGCCGTTCGGCAGCGTTGAATCGGTGAAAACGGTCTCGGAATTGTATGCGCCGATCAGCGGCACGGTCGTTGAAGTGAATGAGGCGTTAAATGACCATCCGGAGTACGTGAACGAATCGCCGTATGACAAAGCGTGGATGATCGTCGTCAAACCGAATGATTTGAGCGAAATCGACAATTTGTTGACGGCGGAACAATACGAGGCGATGATCAACGAAGGATAAACGTTCCTGCAATCTTCGCTTCGATTCGGGCACTCTATACATACCGGAATTTGATTGAAAAAAGGGGTGCTCGCGATGGCGCTGCAAACGACGCGCATAGATGTCACGGACCGGATCATCGGCAAACTGAACGGCCGCTCGCTGGAGTTGTACGAGGAAGGAGAGCTCATCGGGCGCCTTCCGCTTCCGGCGGCCGTCCCGTTGAAAAAGGGGTATACCGAACAAAACGGAAGAATTTACAAACAGGTGACCGCTACCGTTGAGCCGGACCAAAAATATGTCGATTGCGACGGGGAAGCGGGCTGGTGTTGAAAGGCAACGGTGGATGGCCGTTGCTTTTCATTTTCAACATTTGGCCGGCGCAAGACATACAATAATAGTATCCTCATTTGAAGTTAGGTGGGTCGGACATGCGACGCGTGGAAAAAGTGATCATCGTCGAAGGGCGATCAGACAAGCAAAAAGTGGCGGCGGTGCTGAACGAACCAGTCGTCATCGTCTGCACAAACGGCACGATCAGTGATGCGCGCCTTGAGGAGCTGGCCGATGAGCTGGAAGGATGCGATGTATACGTCTTGGCCGATGCCGATGAGGCGGGAGAAAAATTGCGCCGGCAGTTTCGCCGCATGTTTCCAGAGGCGGAGCATCTTTACATTGACCGGGCGTATCGCGAAGTGGCGGCCGCTCCGCCTTGGCACTTGGCGCAAGTGCTGTTGCGCGCTCGTTTCGACGTCCGCATCGAATCGCTCATGAGGGGAAGAGGCGAGTGAAAGCGATCGACCGAAACGATGTCATGCGAGTGGTGGAAGTCGAGCCGCTTCTGGCCCTTTACTTGTATACCCCGCTGTGCGGCACGTGCCAGCTGGCGCGGCGGATGCTCACGGTGGTGGAGCAGTTGTTTCCGGCGCTGCCGTTTTACGAAACGGACATCAACTATATCCCTGAGCAGGCCGTTGCGTGGAAAATTGAAAGCGTTCCTTGCCTGCTTCTTTTTAGGGACGGAACGGTCGCAGGCAAGTGGTATGCCTTTCATTCCGTTCCGTATTTGTACGAAGTGATTCAAGCCTGCTTGCCGTCCCGATGATTCGCCTTTTTTTGACGCTGTTTGACACATTTCTTGGGAAATGACAAAAACGGCGCTCGTTCGTCAACGGGTTGTCGAGATTTTTGTAAAGGATTTCTCCTCTTCAGGTGGAAGTGAAAAAAATAAAAATGGGGGAGGGGATATCCATGGAAATGCGTGAATTAGTTGGGCAGTTCGTGGAACGGATGCAAGTGTTGCGCCATTTGGTGCCGATTTTGCCGGATGAGCAGCTGTATGTTCGGTTTGAAAGCGATGACGAAACCGCCTTGCTGTTGATCGGCAAGGAATCAGCCGCTAGAGGGATGGAAAACGATGAACGGAAAACATTGACGGTGCGCGGTTCCAAAGAGGCGCTCGCGTCCCTGCTGAACGGCGAACTGAAGCTGCAGCAGCTCGTCCGGTTGCGTGAAGTGCACGTGTCAGGAAGCTTCCGCCAGCTTTTGCTTCTTGAATCGCTCCTCCATTTGGCCAAGCCTTATCGGGACGTCGGATAAAAAAGATGTTGACACGCTTCGACAGACAATGATACAATCACATTCGTAGTCAATTGAATAGGCGATTGTTGCGCTCTTATCAAGAGAGGTGGAGGGATGTGCCCAATGAAGCCCGGCAACCGTCAGCGCATGTGCTGAAATGGTGCCAATTCACACAAAGCGGCCTGCTTTGAGAGATAAGAGACGGAATGGTGCACAATACCTTTCTGTTCTCTGCGGGCAGAAAGGTTTTCTTTTTGCGCTCTGCCGCTTGGGGAGGAAGGTGAAACGATGATTACACTCGAACAAGTGACGAAAATCTATCAAGCGGCCAACGGTTCGGTCACGGCAGTCGACAATGTGTCGCTTGAGATTCGCGAAGGAGAAATTTTCGGCATTATCGGCTACAGCGGCGCTGGGAAAAGCACGCTCATCCGCTTGCTCAATGGGCTCGAGAAGCCGACGAGCGGCCGGGTGGTCGTCGCCGGGCGCGATATGACGCGCGTGAAAGGGCGGGAGCTGCGCAAGGCGCGCCAAGAAATCGGGATGATTTTCCAGCATTTCAACTTGCTTTGGTCTCGCACAGTCAGGGAAAACATTGCCTTTCCGCTTGAAATTGCCGGCGTCCCGAAAGAGGAGCGGAACAAGCGGGTGGATGAATTGATCGAGCTTGTCGGCCTTTCCGGGCGCGAGGATGCCTACCCGTCGCAGCTGAGCGGCGGGCAAAAGCAGCGGGTCGGCATCGCCCGGGCGCTCGCCAACAACCCGAAAGTCTTGCTGTGCGACGAGGCGACATCGGCGTTGGACCCCCAGACGACCGATGCGATTTTGGACTTGCTCGTTGACATCAACAAGCGTCTCGGGCTGACGATTGTGCTGATCACCCATGAAATGCACGTCATCCGCAAAATTTGCGACCGCGTTGCGGTGATGGAAAGCGGCCGAATCGTCGAGCAAGGCGAAGTGCTGCATGTGTTCCGCAACCCGCAGCAACCGATTACGAAACGGTTCGTCAAGCAGCTGATCGAGCCCGAGGAGACGGAAGAGGCGATTTCTCATTTGTTTGGCCAATACCCGAGCGGGCTGATCGCGCAGCTGACGTTCGTCGGCGCGGCAGCCGGAAAGCCGCTCATCACCGAAGTGGTGCGTCAGTTTGCCGTCGATGTCAACATTTTGCAAGGGAAAATTTCGCAAACCCATCAAGGCGCCTATGGGGTGCTGTTCGTGCACCTCGACGGGGCGAGGGATGAAATCGACCGGGCGCTTGACTATATTCAACGCCAGCAGGTGGCGGTGGAGGTGATTCACGATGCTCGCTAACCTCCTGCCGAACGTGCAATGGGAGACGATGTGGGCGGCGACGGTCGAGACGCTGTATATGACGGGAGTGGCGGTGGCGGCCACTTTCGTCCTCGGAATCGTTCTTGGCTTGCTTCTATTTTTGACAGCGAAGGGCAACCTATGGGAAAACCGGTTTGTCAATACAGTGATTGCTGCGTTTGTGAACATTTTCCGCTCTATTCCGTTTATTATTTTGATCATTTTGCTCATTCCGTTTACAACATGGCTCGTCGGGACGATGCTTGGCGCCAATGCGGCGCTGCCGGCTTTGGTCATTGGGGCCGCGCCGTTTTACGCCCGCATGGTCGAAATCGCTCTTCGCGAAATTGATAAAGGCGTCATCGAAGCAGCCCAAGCGATGGGCGCCTCAACGTGGACGATCATTTGGAAAGTGCTGCTGCCGGAGTCTTTGCCGGCGCTTGTCTCCGGTATTACGGTGACGGCGGTGTCGCTCGTCAGCTATACAGCGATGGCTGGAGCCATCGGCGCCGGCGGGCTTGGGAACTTGGCGTATTTGGAAGGGTTCCAGCGCAACCATAACGATGTGACATTTGTCGCAACCGTATTGGTGTTGGTCATTGTATTTATCATTCAGCTGATCGGTGACTTTGTCACTTCGAAAATCGATAAACGATAAAGGGGGAAACAACTGATGAAGAAATGGTTGGGTGTGTTGCTCGCCGCCATTCTCGTGCTCGCTTTGGCGGCATGCGGCGGCAACAATAACGACAGCGCGGAAGGCGGCAAAGACGGCAAATTGGTGAAGTTGAAAGTCGGTGCGTCGAACGTGCCGCATGCGGAAATTTTGGAAAAAGCGAAACCGATTTTGAAGAAAAAAGGCATCGACTTGGAGATCATTACGTTCCAAGATTACATCTTGCCGAACAAAGCGCTGGCTGAGAAGCAAATCGACGCAAACTATTTCCAACACATTCCGTATTTGGAATCGCAAAAGAAAGAGTACGGCTATGATTTCGTCAACGCCGGCGGCATTCATATCGAGCCGATCGGCTTATACTCGAAAAAATACAAAAGCATTGAAGAACTGCCGGACGGCGCGACGATCATCATGAGCAACTCGGTCGCCGACCATGGCCGCATTTTATCGATGTTGCAAGAAAAAGGGCTCATCAAATTGAAACCGGGCGTCGATAAAACGAAAGCGACAGTCAATGACATCATCGAAAATCCAAAGCATTTAAAATTTAAGGCCGATGTCGACGCCGGGCTTCTGCCGCAAATTTACAAAAACGGCGAAGGCGATGCGGTGCTGATCAACGCCAACTATGCGCTTGACGCCGGTTTGGACCCGGCGAAAGACCCGATCGCCGTTGAGTCGCCGAAAAACAATCCGTATGTGAACATTATTGCGGTGCGCAAAGGCGATGAAAACCGGAAAGAAATCAAAACGCTTGTCGAAGTGCTGCAATCGAAAGAAATCCAAGATTTCATTAAAGAAAAATACCACGGCGCCGTCATTCCAGCGGCGGAAAACAATCAATAACGGGAGCGTTTCGCTTCCGTTTCTTTTTTGTCCCCAAAAAGCCGCTCCCCTTAAACGAAAAGAAAGCAGCAAAGGTTAAAACGATTCTGAATCCGAGGGCGCCGCGGCCGACCTGTTTCTCCGCTCTTCATCGGCCGTTCAAACGCGCCAGTACGGCGGCGAGCATAACGATGATGACGCAGTTTTGCAGGACGATCACAGCCGTTAAGCTGAAGGCGCCGTCTCCCTGTTCACCGAGGGTGTTGCCGATGATGATCCACGTCAAAAACGAAGCGAAAGCGGCTGTTAAGGCAAAGACAACCCAACGAATCAATCGCATTTCCCCCTTTTGTATTGATGATGGAAGTTGAACAGAACAGGCGGTTTTCATCATGACGTTCCATCTATGATCGCGAAACGGTGGTGTTTCCACACGCTTTCAATACCATTCGTTGTTTAATTTCGTTTTCCTTCATGCATACTAACAGCAGACACGAGCAAAGGAGGAAAACGGAGATGAACAACGGAACATATGCATCGGTCGAATCCGCGCTTCGCCACTACAAGGAAGGGCTTGGGGCGTTTACCCAAAAACTTCCGAACGTAGCGGAACGGTTTAACGCATTTACGGAAGCTTGTTTTGCCGAGGGAGCGCTGTCGAAAAAAGAAAAACAATTGATCGCCCTTGGCATCAGCTTGGCGACGCAAGATGAGTATTGCACGATTTACCATGCGAAAGGCTGCCTTGATGAAGGAGCGTCCGAACAAGAAATTTTGGAAGCGTGCGCGGTGGCGGCCGCGTTTGGCGGCGGGGCGGCGGTGAGCCAGGCGGTGACGCTCGTGCAAGAATGCCTCCGCGAGCTGCGGGCGGCTCACTAGACTCCGGAAAAAACGGGGTCTTTTTTTTGCAAAAACTCGTACAAGCTTGAGGTTTTCGTGTAAAATAGTAAAAGGCGCTGTTTTTTCACACGGTCATAGTGAAAACAGAGCGGGAAAGTTGCAGGTAGTTTTCATTTGTTATAAAATTATAATGAGAATAAAATGAGAATGAACGATCGCTAGAAGACAAGCGAGCGAACTGACTCTCAATCGGGAATTGGAGGTATGCTGCATGGCGGTATTGACGATTCGCAATCTCCACGTCGCCGTGGAGGGAAAAGAAATTTTAAAAGGAGTGGACTTGGAAGTCAAAGGCGGGGAAATCCACGCCATCATGGGTCCGAACGGAACGGGGAAGTCGACGCTGGCATCGGCCATTATGGGCCATCCAAAATATGAAGTGACAGAAGGATCGGTGACGCTCGACGGCCAGGATGTCCTTGAGATGGAAGTCGACGAACGGGCGCGCGCCGGCCTGTTTTTGGCGATGCAATACCCAAGCGAAATCAGTGGAGTGACGAACGCCGACTTTTTGCGCGCTGCGATCAATGCCCGGCTTGGCGAGGGCAACGAAATTTCGCTCATGAAATTCATCCGCAAGCTCGATGAAAAAATGGCGTTTCTCGAAATGAACCCGGATATGGCGCACCGTTACTTGAACGAAGGATTCTCGGGCGGGGAGAAAAAGCGAAATGAAATTTTGCAGCTGATGATGCTTGAACCGAAAATCGCCATTTTGGACGAGATCGACTCCGGATTGGACATTGACGCGCTGAAAATTGTCGCCAAAGGCGTCAACGAAATGCGCAGCAGCGAATTCGGCTGTTTGATCATCACTCACTACCAACGGTTATTGAACTACATCACGCCGGATTACGTGCACGTCATGATGCAAGGGCGCATCGTCAAATCCGGCGGTCCGGAACTGGCGCAGCGGCTTGAGGCGGAAGGGTACGACTGGATCAAAAAAGAGCTTGGCATTGAAGACGAAACGGTCGGACAAGAAGCGTAAGCGTTAGGAGGAGGATTATGGCGACAGAAACGAAAATCCCATTCGATGAAACATACATCCGCACGTTCTCAAGCGGGCGCGGCGAGCCGGACTGGCTGACGGCGCGGCGCCTTGAGGCGCTTCGGCTGGCGGAGCGGCTGCCGCTTCCGAAACCGGAGAAGACGAAAATCGACAAATGGAATTTCACCGAGTTCGCCCGCCACACGGTCGACAGCGCGCCGTATGATGGTCTTGACGATTTGCCGGAAGCGGTCAAGGCGCTCATCGAGGCGGGCGAAGGAACGAAAAACTTGTACGTGCAGCGCAACCATACGCCGGCGTACGTGTCGCTGTCCGATGAATTAAAAGAAAAAGGCGTCATTTTCACCGACATCTTCACAGCAGCGCGCGAGCATGGCGACTTGCTGAAAAACTATTTGATGACGGCGGTCAAGCCGGATGAGCACCGCCTTGCCGCGCTCCATGCGGCGCTGCTCAACGGCGGCGTGTTTGTCTATGTCCCGAAAAACGTGGGGATTGAAACGCCGCTTCAGGCGGTCTATATTCAAGACGAAGATGACATCGCCTTGTTTAACCACGTGATCATTGTCGCGGAAGACAACAGCCGCGTCGTGTTTGTCGAAAACTATATATCGGCAAGCCGAGAAGGAAAAGCGGTCGTCAATGTGGCCGCCGAGGTGTTTGCCCAAGCGAACGCAAGCGTCTTTTTCGCCGCCGTCGACCATTTGGCCAAAGGCACAACGACGTATGTCAATCGGCGCGGCATCGCCGGGCGCGACGGACGGATCGAATGGGCGCTCGGGCTGATGAATGACGGCAACACGGTCTCCGAGAACATCACCCGCCTTGTCGGCGACGGCTCGTTCGGCGATACGAAAACAGTCGCGGTCAGCCGCGGCGAGCAAGTGCAAAACTTTACGACCAGCGTCGTCCATTACGGCAGGCATACGGAAGGTTACATTTTAAAACATGGCGTCGTCCGCGACAGCGCGACCTCGATTTTCAACGGCATCGGCAAAATTGAGCACGGCGCGTCGAAGTCAAACGCCGACCAGGAGTCGCGCGTCTTGATGTTGAGCGAAAAAGCGCGCGGCGATGCGAACCCGATTTTGCTCATTGATGAAGACGACGTCATGGCCGGCCACGCGGCATCGGTGGGACGCGTCGATCCGATCCAATTGTATTACTTAATGAGCCGCGGCATTCCGAGACGCGATGCGGAACGGCTCATCATCCACGGCTTTTTGGCGCCGGTTGTCGAGGCGATTCCGCTTGAAGGCGTGAAAAACCAATTAATTGAAGTGATTGAAAGGAAAGTTCAATCATGAATGTGAACGAAATTCGCGCGTTGTTTCCGATTTTGCATCAGCAAGTGAACGGCCATCCGCTCGTCTATTTTGACAGCGCGGCGACGTCGCAAAAGCCGCTGCCGGTGATTGAGACGCTTGACCGCTACTACCGCGAGTACAACTCGAACGTCCACCGCGGCGTCCATACGCTCGGGACGAAGGCGACCGATGCGTACGAAGGCGCGCGCGAAAAAGTGCGGCGGTTTTTAAACGCCCAATCGGCGCAGGAAATCATCTTTACGCGCGGCACGACCGCTGCGCTCAACTTGGTCGCTGCAAGCTACGGGCGCGCCAATGTCAAAGAAGGCGACGAGATCGTCATCACGTACATGGAGCATCACAGCAACTTAATCCCATGGCAGCAGCTGGCGAAACAAACGGGCGCAACGCTGAAATACATTCCGCTGCAGGAAGACGGCACGATCGATTTGCGCGACGTTGAGGCGGCCATCACCAAAGCGGCGAAGATCGTCGCCATCGCCCATGTGTCCAACGTTCTTGGGACGATCAACCCGGTGCGGGAGATCGCCCGCATCGCCCATGAGCGCGGGGCGGTCGTCGTCGTCGATGCGGCGCAAAGCGCTCCGCATATGAAGGTCGATGTTCAGGAACTTGATTGCGATTTTCTCGCCCTTTCCGGCCATAAAATGTGCGGGCCGACGGGAATCGGCGTATTATATGGCAAAAAGAAATGGCTTGCGCAGATGGAGCCAATCGAGTTCGGCGGTGAAATGATCGATTTTGTCGAGCTGTACGACTCGACGTGGAAAGAGCTGCCGTGGAAGTTTGAAGGCGGCACGCCGATTATCGCCGGGGCGATTGGCCTTGGTGCAGCGATCGATTTCCTTGAACAAGTAGGCTTGGACGCCATCGCCGCCCATGAGCATGAGCTGGCGCAATATGCGCTTGAACGAATGGCGGACATCGAAGGCGTCACCGTCTATGGCCCGAAAGAGCGGGCGGGGCTTGTCACGTTCAACATCGACGGGGTGCATCCGCACGATGTGGCGACTGTCCTTGACGCCGAAGGAATCGCCATCCGCGCCGGCCACCATTGCGCCCAGCCGCTCATGAAATGGCTCGGCGTGACGGCGACCGCCCGGGCGAGCTTTTACCTTTACAATACCAAAGAGGAAATCGATGCATTCATCGCCGCATTACAGAAAGCGAAGGAGTACTTCAGCCATGTCTTCTAACCATCCGTTGGATCAGCTTTACCGCCAAGTCATTATGGATCATTATAAAAACCCGCGAAACCGCGGGGTGCTTGAAGGAACGAACGTCGATGTCAACATGAACAACCCGACGTGCGGCGACCGCATCCACTTGACGATGAAAGTCGAAGACGGAAAAGTCGTCGACGTCAAATTTGAAGGCGAAGGCTGTTCGATTTCAATGTCGTCGGCGTCGATGATGACGCAGGCGATCAAAGGAAAAACGGTGGAGGAAGCGCTTCGGCTCGCCCACATTTTTTCCGACATGATCCAAGGGAAAGAGTACGACGATTCGGTCGATCTTGGCGACATCGAGGCGCTCCAAGGCGTTTCCAAATTTCCCGCCCGCATTAAATGCGCGACGTTGGCGTGGAAAGCGCTCGAAAAAGGGCTGCACAATCATGAACATGAAGGAAGGTGAACCGAGATGGCGAAAAAAGCCCCGGAAATTGGTGAATACAAGTACGGCTTCGTCGATAAAGACGTCTCCGTCTTCCGCGCCCAGCGCGGCCTGACGCGTGAAGTCGTCGAAGAAATTTCGCGGATGAAAAACGAGCCGCAATGGATGCTCGAGTTCCGCTTAAAAGCGCTCGACATCTTCTACAGCAAACCGATGCCGCAATGGGGCGGCGACTTGTCAAGCCTCGATTTCGATGAAATTACGTACTACGTCAAACCGACGGAAAAATCGGGCCGTTCGTGGGATGAGGTGCCGGCGGAGATCAAAGCGACGTTCGATAAATTAGGGATTCCAGAGGCGGAACAAAAATATTTGGCCGGCGTCTCGGCGCAATACGAATCGGAAGTCGTCTACCACAACATGAAAGAAGACCTCGAAAAACTCGGTGTCATCTTTAAAGACACCGACTCGGCGCTGAAGGAAAACGAAGACTTGTTCCGCGAGTATTTCGCCAAAGTCGTGCCGCCGACGGACAACAAATTTGCGGCGCTCAACTCGGCCGTCTGGTCGGGCGGTTCGTTCATCTACGTCCCGAAAGGCGTCAAAGTCGATACGCCGCTTCAGGCGTACTTCCGCATCAACTCGGAAAACATGGGGCAGTTTGAACGGACGCTCATCATCGTGGACGAAGGGGCGCACGTCCATTACGTCGAAGGCTGTACAGCGCCGATTTACACGACGAACTCGCTTCATAGCGCGGTTGTGGAAATCATCGTCAAAAAAGGCGCCTACTGCCGCTACACGACGATCCAAAACTGGGCGAACAACGTCTTCAACTTGGTGACGAAGCGCGCCGTCTGCGAAGAAAACGCGACGATGGAATGGATCGACGGCAACATCGGCTCGAAGCTGACGATGAAATACCCGGCCGTCATCTTAAAAGGCGAAGGGGCGCACGGCTTGACGCTGTCGATCGCCATCGCCGGCAAAGGGCAGCATCAAGACGCCGGGGCGAAAATGATCCATTTGGCCCCGAATACGTCATCGACGATCGTCTCGAAGTCGATCTCCAAACAAGGCGGCAAGGTGACGTATCGCGGCATGGTCCATTTCGGCCGCAAAGCGTCCGGCTCGCGCTCGAACATCGAATGCGATACGCTCATTCTCGACAATCAGTCGACATCCGATACCATTCCGTACAACGAAATTTTAAACGACAACGTGTCGCTCGAACACGAAGCGAAAGTGTCGAAAGTGTCGGAAGAGCAGCTGTTCTACTTGATGAGCCGCGGCATTTCCGAGCAGGAAGCGACGGAAATGATCGTCATGGGCTTCATCGAGCCGTTTACAAGGGAGCTGCCGATGGAATACGCGGTCGAGATGAACCGCTTGATCAAATTCGAGATGGAAGGAAGCATTGGGTAAGCTTGATGAATCAAGGGTGGAGCGCTCCAGCGTGGGCGCTTGACCCACAAAACGCCCACATGATCAACGCAGGACAAAACAAGGGAGCGGCCGCCGTCCCTTATTCTTTCCGGTGATCTCCGGAAGCGTCAAGGCCGCTCCGCAGGCCATTTCCTCCCTCATGGGAGCATGTTTTTAGGGGAGCGCTCTTTTTGGGCGCTCCCCTGTCTTTCATTTCACATGCCAGGCGGCTCTGTTCAGCCGCGCCCGGTCTTCCTGTTTAGCTCTGGACTTTTTCAAGCGCCAATTTGATGCCGAACCCGATCATCACCGTGCCCGTGATGCCTTCGATCCATTTCTTCGTTTTCGGCCGCTTCATGAAATCGCTGATATAATGGATGAAGGAAATGTAAAACAAAAACCATATCGCGGTCATCGCCGTATAAGCCGCCCCCATCAGGAGAAACGGAACAAAGGAGTGCGAGCCCGGTGCTACGAATTGCGGCAAAAAGGTTAAGAAAAAGGCCGCCACTTTCGGATTTAAGAAATCGGTCAGAAACCCTTGCTTGAAGCAGGCGGTATGTTCTCCTCCTCCTCTGATGTCCGTTTCCACACTGGGGGCTTCGCCTTTTTTCATGACCCCATATAATGCCTTAACGCCTAAATACGTTAAGTACACAGCACCCACATACTTCAGGATCGAAAACAGCAAGGCCGATTGCATAATGACGGCGGAAAGCCCGAGCGACGCCGCGGCGGTGTGGAGAAACAAGGCGCAGCAAACCCCTAGTGCGGTTTTCAAGCCGCCGATCTTCCCTGCGGAAATGGTGTTTTTGGTCACCACCGCTGTGTCGGGGCCGGGCAGCACAATCAAAAATATCGATAAGAGAAGAAACGGGTACAGATGGATCATTGGACAGCCCTCCCATTGTCAGAATGTTTCGATGGGTATCATTGTATCGCAATCGTTCCTCGATTGTAAATTATGGACGTTATGAATCTATGAACTGACATTGCCCTTGATGGTGCGGCGGTCATTTTTATTTCGCGCCGCCCGCGCTTATGGTATAGTGAAGATAGCTGGAAATCGAACGAATTGGTGATCGTGATGATTTACATCGGACTGACTGGTTGGGGGGATCATGACAGCCTCTATCCGCCAGGTCTTGCGGCGAAAGACAAGTTGCTGGAATACGCGGCCCATTTTCCGACGGTCGAGGTCGATTCGTACTTTTACGCCATTCAGCCGCGTTCGAACGTGGAAAAGTGGATTCGCGAGACGCCGCCGTCGTTTCAGTTTATCGTGAAGGCATACCAAGGAATGACCGGGCATGAGCGCGGCCCGATTCCGTATGAAAGCAAGGAAGCGATGTTTGCCGCGTTTCTGGAATCGATCGCGCCGTTTCAGGAAGCGGGGAAATTGGCGATGGTGCTGTTTCAGTTTCCGCCGTGGTTTGACTGTCGGCGCGAGCATGTGGCGTACTTGCGCTGGACAAAAGCGCGGATGGGGGAGGTGCCGGCGGCGCTCGAATTTCGGCACCAATCATGGTTTTCGCCGCGCTTTTATGAAAAAACGCTTCACTTTATGGAAGAGGAAGGGTGGATTCACACAATTTGCGACGAGCCGCAGGCGGGGGAAGGGTCGGTGCCGACCGTTTTGCATCCGACCGACCGGGAAAAGACGCTCATCCGCCTGCACGGACGGAATGTCCACGGCTGGAACAAGGCGACGGCCGGCGAGAACTGGAGGGCGGTCCGCTATTTATACCGGTACAATGAGCGCGAGCTGCGCGAGTGGGTGCGCCATATAGAGGCATTAAAACAAAAAACGAAACAGATTTACGTGCTGTTTAACAACAACTCCGGCGGCGATGCCGCCGACAACGCCAAACAATTGATCGATTTGCTTGGCATTGAGTACACGGGCCTGGCGCCGCGGCAGCTTGGTTTGTTTTGAAGCGGGGAAGAGGGGGATGGAGGATGGCGTATGCGTTGCTTGTCTTGATCGGCTTTATCGCGGGGACGGTCGGCAGTTTGGCCGGCCTTGGCGGCGGGGTGATCATCGTGCCGTCGCTTCTGTTTTTCGGCGCGCTCGGCTGGCTGTCGGCGGTGACGCCGCAAGTGGCGGTCGGCACGTCGCTTGTCGTCATTATTTTCAATGGCTTATCGTCCACATTGTCGTATATGAAAGACAAAATGGTCGACTATCAAAGCGGCTTGCTCTTTTGCCTTGGCAGCGTTCCCGGGGCGGTCATCGGCGCTTGGGTGAACAATACGCTGAGCGCCGCTCATTTTTCATTGTATTTTGGGCTGTTTTTAATCGCCATGTCGCTCTTTTTGTCGCTGAGTCAAAAGAAAACGAAGCGTTCGGCTGACGAGACGGCGGCGGCGACGGAGAATGAACGGGAGTCATCCCGATCCGAGACGAAAGCGGAAACCCGCTTGAAACGGGCATCGTGGTGGGCGCGGAAAGTCATGCGCACGTACACGGAGCGGAACGGGGAGACGTTCGTGTACGGCTATTATCCGCTCGCCGCGATCGCCATCGCGTTTGTGGTCGGCTTTTTCGGCGGGTTGTTTGGCATTGGCGGCGGCTCGCTCATGGTGCCGGCGATGATCGTGCTGTTTCGCTTTCCGCCCCATGTGGCGGTCGCCACGTCGATGTTGATGATTTTTTTATCCTCGCTCGTCGGTTCTCTCACCCATGTCGCGATGGGAAATGTGCAATGGTCGTTTGCCCTTGCCCTCATTCCCGGCGTATGGATCGGCGCGAAAACCGGGGCGTGGATCAATAAGCGGATGCCAAGCCGGACGCTTGTCGTCGTGCTTCGGATGGTGCTCGTTTTGCTTGGCCTTCGGCTTGTGATCGAAAGTTTTTCGTAACCAAGGAGGCTTGCGCATTGAAGCAAACCGTCTATATTTATCATACGAACGACGTGCACAGCCATTTTGAACATTGGCCGCAAATCGCCCGCTTTTTGTCAGAACGGAGAAGGGAGCATCGCGCGCGCAACGAGGCGATGCTTTTGTTTGATGTGGGCGATTTTCTCGACCGCGTGCACCCGATTACCGAGGCGACGCGTGGAAAAGCGAATGTGGACTTATTGAACGATCTTCACTATGATGCGGTGACGATCGGCAACAACGAAGGGATCACCCTTGATCATGATGAACTGGATACGTTGTACGAACAGGCTCGGTTTCCGGTCGTTGTCGCCAATTTGTTTCGCCGCGATGGCGTGCGGCCGCATTGGGCGTTGCCGTATGTCGTCATCCCGGCGACGGAGACGTTTCGCATTGGGGTGGTTGGCGCCACCGCTCCGTTTTCTCACTTTTACGAGCTGCTCGGCTGGAAGATCGTTCCGCCGTTTGACATGTTGGCAGCGGCGGTGGAGGAAGTGAGGCAAAAGGCCGATTGCGTCGTTGTGCTGTCTCATCTTGGGGTGAATGAGGATGAAAAAATCGCTGCGACGATCCCAGGCGTGGACATTATTTTAGGCGCTCACACCCACCATGTGTTTCCAGAAGGAAAAACATTGAATCAAACACTGCTTTGCGCGGCGGGGAAATACGGAAAATATGTTGGGGTGGTCAAGCTGGAGATTGACCAAAACCGGCTGTCCAGGGCATCCGCGACGGTCGTGGATGTCGAACCATTGCCCCGCTCCGAGGCGGTCGAGCGCCATCTTGTTTGTCTTGAGCAGGAAAGTTTGGCGCGGCTTGAAGCGGAACAAGTCGCCGTGCTCCATGATGACTTGCCGCTTGACTGGTTCGCCCCGTCGCCGCTTGGGAATTTGCTTGCTTCCGCTTTGCGTGAGTGGTGCCAAGCGGACATTGGCATGGTTAACGCCGGCGTGCTGCTTGCGCCGCTTGCGAAAGGGCCGGTGACGAAAAAAGATTTGCATCGCATTTGCCCGCATCCGCTCAACCCGTGCAAGGTGAAGCTGCGCGGCGCGGAGCTCAAAGAGATTATCCTTGAGGCCAACACGGAACGGATGAAGCATTGGCAGTTTAAAGGGTTTGGCTTCCGCGGCGAAGTGATGGGGGAAATGGTGTACGACGGCGTGGACATCGAGGCCGGGCTCGAGGAGGACGGTCAATGGCATATCCGCCGCATTATGATCAACGGCGAGCCGCTCGATCCCGAGCGCACGTATGAGGTGGCGACGACCGATATGTTTGCGATCGGCCACTTTTATCCGCAAATTCAGCGGGCGGCGGAAAAAACGTATTACATGCCGGAGTTTTTGCGCGATCTTCTCGCTTGGAAATTGGCCCAATAGGCAGGCACTTCTTTTTCCATGCTTCATACATTGGAGTATGGAAAGGAGAGTGACTGCGGCGATGGTCGAAGTGAAGCCGATCATCATTGACGGACATCCGTTTATTGCTGTGTCCGTCCAGCTGCCGAAAACGAATTTGTTGGCGGTGGCGGGTGAAAAAGGGTACATTATGTGCGGAGCGCTCGATGTGGCGCTGTTGAATGAGAAATTGCGTGATCGCGGCATTATCGCCGGGCGGGCGGTCGGGGTGCGTACGATTGAACAGCTGCTCGAGGCGCCGCTCGAATCGGTGACAGTCGCCGCTTTGGAGCTCGGCATTGAAGAGGGAATGAAAGGAAGAGAGGCGCTGTTGAAAATGCGGTGAAAAAATCCCTCCTTGCAAGCATACATATAGCTTGTAAAGGAGGGATTTTCATTTTGTTGCGCCCCCGATTCGTGCGGAAGGGGCCGCTCCCGTTCCGCTATGTGTTTTTATTGACGTTCGTTTTTTTTATGTTCTCGACGGCGGTAAGCCTTTGGATTGTCAATAAAGGCATTAAGCCGGTGCTCATGGAGATTGCGGAAACGGAAACGAAGCGGATTGCCAACTTGGTGATCAATAACGCCATTGAGCAGCAGTTTCAAAAAGACAACCCTGAATTTCGGCAGCTGGTCACGGTTCAAAAGGACGAAAGCGGCAAAATTGTGTCGGTCGATTTTGACACCGCGGTGATCAATCGCATCTTATCGGAGACGGATGATCATGTGATGGAAAGCTTAAAGGCGGCGACAGAAGGACGGCTTGAACGGATGGTCCTTCCCGAAGTCGAGTCCGGAACTGGAAACAGCCGCGGCATCATTTATTACATTCCGCTTGGAAAAATCACGGATAATGCCCTCTTGGCCAACCTCGGCCCGCGCATTCCGGTGCAGTTTCAGATCGTTGGCAATGTCGACTCGGAAGTGACGAAAGAAATTCGAGCGTATGATATTAACAGTTTTTTTATTGAAATTGATATTCATGTATCGGTCGACATCCAAGTCGTCATTCCTTTTGCATCGAAAATTTCCAATGTGACAACAGATATTCCAGTTGTGATGCGCTTTATTCCGGGAGAAGTGCCGCAATTTTACAACAAAAACGGCGGTCAAGTCGGCCCGTCCATCCAGCTTCCGAAGCGGTAGTGGGAAAGGCTGTCAATGCGCGCCTCTAAAAGGCCGGCGACTGTCATCTTCCTAAATCGATCGTTCTCGTTCGACTGTCGAAGGCAAGCCAAGGCGTGACGGAGGATCGAACAACCGCCTGCTTCACAGACCCATATATGAGTCTTTAAGCGGCGTTGTTCGGTCGCCCGACAGTCGATCAAATACTCGGGTAAAAGCTGCAAATGGCAAAGCTTCAAATTGCATCTATATAGTTCCGTTAGGTTGACGGGTGCCCGCGTCAGCCGTTGGGAATGGTTTTGACAGAAACATGGAAATGTTATGCAAAAAAAGTGTTCTTCCCGGCGAAGGGGCTTTGGCTGTTTCTCTGGCGTTTGTCAAGAGGAAACAGCTTTTTTTGTTTTTCAAATAGAAAACAACTAGACGAGTTGGTTCGAATTTTGTAATATTATATTAAATTGAAAATAGTTTTATTATTTACATAGCAGTTTGAGAGGGGGAATGAACGGCCGGCATCGGAAGGCATGCATCAGTTTGCGGCGCCATCCGGCGCGGCGCACGAGCGCACAAGGCAGACGGACTCTATCGATATAGTATGCAGAAAAAGGTGTGCGCTCTGGTGACAGAACATTTTGAACAATGGGGGGAACAAGAAATGAAGAAAAAAAGAGCAGCAGGTGTCTTTTTCTCATTGATGCTGACGGCGGGTCTTTTGGCCGGCTGCGGCGGCAACCAGCAAGGAGGCAGTTCTTCAGGCGGAAACAGCGGCGGAGGCGGGGGCGGCGATGTGATTAAAATCGGCGCCAACCTTGAGCTGTCCGGCGGGGTCGCGTCATACGGCCAGTCGATTGCGGAAGGGCTCGACTTGGCGCTTGAGGAAATCAACAAAGAAGGAATCAACGGCAAAAAGCTGGAGTTGGTGAAAGTCGACAACAAATCGGAAGCGGCCGAAGCGACGAACGGCGCGATCAAGTTGATCAGCCAGGATAAAGTCGTCGCCATCATCGGCTCGGCGACGAGCACGAACACGCTCGCTCAAGTGCAAGTCGCCAACGACAATAAAGTGCCGCTCATTACGCCGACAGGCACGAACCCGACGATCACGAACAAAGACGGCAAAGTGAACGAGTTCGTCTTCCGGACGTGCTTTATCGACCCGTTCCAAGGGACGGTGGCGGCCAAATTCGCCTTGAACGAACTGAAAGTGAAAAACGCGGCGGTGTTGATCGACAGCTCGAGCGACTATTCGAAAGGGCTGGCCGCTTCGTTTAAAGACGCGTTCACGCAAGGCGGCGGCAAAATTATCGCTGAAGAGGCGTATGTCGCGAAAGACACCGATTTCCGTGCGACGCTGACGCGCATAAAATCAAAGAATCCAGAGTTCATTTTCCTGCCGGGCTATTATGAAGAAGTCGGCCTCATCGTCAAGCAGGCGCGCGAGCTTGGCTTGAACGTGCCGATCATGGGCGGCGACGGCTGGGATTCGCCGAAGCTGGTCGAGATCGCGGGCAAAGACGCGTTGAACAACACGTACATCACGAACCATTATTCGTCGGGCGACCCGGATCCGAAAATTCAAGAGTTTGTGAAAGCCTTTAAAGCGAAATACAACAAAGCGCCGGATGCGTTCAACGCGCTTGGCTATGATACAGCCTACTTCCTGGCCGACGCCATCAAGCGGGCCGGCAGCGCCGATCCGGTGAAAATTAAAGACGCGCTGGCGCAAACGAAAGATTTGCAGCTCGTCTCCGGCACGATGACGCTCAATGAAAACCATGACCCGGTCAAATCGGCGGCCATTTTGGAATACAAAGACGGGCAGCAGCAATTCAAAACGAAAGTGAATCCGTAATGAAAGGCTGGATGGATGCATGGACGGGGGAGGCCCCTAAGGGGCGCCCTCCTGTCCGGCATTTCTTTTGGTCAACGACGAGTTTTCGTTAAGGAGCGTGCGATCATGGAACTCATTCAACAGCTGGTCAACGGCATTTCGCTAGGCAGCATTTATGCGCTCATCGCTCTTGGCTATACGATGGTGTACGGCATTGTTCGGCTCATTAACTTCGCCCATGGCGACGTCTTTATGGTCGGTTCATTCGTCGGTTTTTATGCCGTAACGATGCTTGGTGTCGGCTTTTTCCCGGCGCTTTTGCTGGCGATGGCCTCTTGCGCCGTGCTTGGGATGATCATCGAGCGGATTGCCTACAAGCCGCTGCGCAATGCGGCGCGCATCGCAGTGCTCATTACGGCGATCGGCGTATCGCTCTTGATTGAGTACGTCACGATTTATTTGCGCGGGGCCCAGCCGGAAGCGTATCCGAGCACGCTGCTGCCGGATCGGAACTTGAAGCTGTTTGGGGTTGTCATCAGCAGCCAGTCGCTGTTCATCCTCGGCACGTCCCTCGTTTTGATGATCCTTCTTCAGTTCATCGTTCACCGGACAAAAATCGGGAAAGCGATGCGCGCTGTTTCCCATGATGCGGAAGCGGCCCGGTTGATGGGAATCAACGTCGACAACACGATTTCGGCCACGTTCGCCATCGGTTCGGCGCTCGCGGGGGCGGCAGGCGTTATTTTCGGCATTTATTATACAAAAATCGAGCCATTGATGGGCATTCTTCCCGGATTGAAAGCGTTTGTCGCCGCCGTGTTGGGCGGAATCGGCATCATTCCGGGAGCGATGGTCGGGGGGCTTTTGCTTGGCGTCATCGAATCGCTCGTCAGCGGGCTCGGCTACTCGCTTTGGCGCGACGGAGTGGCGTTTGTCATTTTAATTCTCATTCTCATTTTCCGGCCGGCCGGATTGTTTGGCAAGAACGTACGAGAAAAAGTGTAAAGGATGGTAGGGGACAATGGCAACTTGGAAGCGGACTCGTGGATTTTGGGTTTCCGTCATACTGGCCTTCGCCTTTTTCGCTGTTGTCGAGTGGCTGATTGCAAGCGGGACGCTCAATGTGTTTTACGTCAACACGCTCTTTTTCATGGCGATCAACGTCATGCTGGCGGCGAGCCTTCACTTGATCATCGGCATCACCGGACAGTTTTCGATTGGACATGCCGGCTTTTTCGCCGTCGGCGCTTACGCTTCAGCCGTCATGACGATGAAGCTGCAGCTGCCGTTTGCGGTCGGCGTCTTGACCGCTGGGATCGCGGCGATGCTCGCCGGCCTCGTCATCGGCGTGCCGAGCCTGCGTTTAAAAGGCGATTACTTGGCGATCGCCACGCTTGGGTTTGGCGAAATTGTCCGCATCGCGCTCTTGAACATCGATTACGTCGGCGGGGCGAGCGGCATGACGGTGACGCATATGACGACATGGCCGTGGGTGTTCGCCTGCCTGTTTGTCACGATTTTGGTGATCGCCAACTTCACGAACTCGACGCACGGACGGGCGTGCATTTCGATTCGCGAGGATGAAATCGCCGCTGATGCCATGGGGATCAATACGACGTATTACAAAGTGGCGGCGTTTGCGATCGGTTCGTTTTTCGCCGGCATCGCCGGGGCGCTGTACGCCCATCACTTTTACATCATTCAGCCGTCGAACTTCGGCTTTTTAAAATCGTTTGACATTTTGATTTTCGTCGTGCTCGGCGGGCTCGGCAGCCTATCCGGCGCGGTGGTGGCGGCGGTGCTGCTGACGATCGTTTCGACGTTCTTGCAAAACTATCCGGAAACGCGGATGATCATTTACAGCATCGTCTTGATTTTGGTGATGCTGTACCGTCCAACCGGGCTGATGGGGACGAAAGAACTATCTTCGCTCTTCAAATGGCGGAAGGCAGCGCAGGGAGGAATGAATCATGGCGGCAAAAACACCGTTGCTTAAGGCGGAAAATGTCGGCATCCAGTTTGGCGGGCTGAAGGCGCTCTCCGGTGTGACGATGGAGCTGTATCAAGGGGAGCTTGTCGGGCTCATCGGCCCGAACGGCGCGGGGAAAACGACGCTGTTTAACTTATTGACGGGCGTGTATGTGCCGACTGACGGGCGGATTATGCTTGACGGCGAGACGTTGAACGGCCTGCCGCCGTATAAAATTACGCGCAAAGGGATCAGCCGGACGTTTCAAAACATTCGCCTGTTCGGCGAGCTGTCGGTGCTCGACAACGTGAAAGTCGCCTACCATGCGCACGCCCGCCATTCGATCGCGAGCTCCATTCTCCGCCTCCCGTCCCATTTCCGCGGTGAAAAGGAAATGGAAGAAAAGGCGATCGAGTTTTTGAACATTTTTCAGCTTGATGGCGTCATGCACGAGAAGGCGAAAAACTTGCCGTACGGCCAGCAGCGCCGGCTTGAGATCGCTCGGGCGCTGGCGGCGCAGCCAAAAGTGCTTTTGCTTGACGAGCCGGCCGCCGGCATGAACCCGCAAGAAACGAAAGAATTGATGAAGTTGATTGCGTTCATTCGCGAACGGTTTGCGTTGACGATTTTGTTGATTGAGCATGACATGTCGCTTGTGATGGGCATATGCGAGCGCATTTACGTGTTGGATCACGGCCAGCTGATCGCCGAAGGCACGCCGGAACAAGTGCGCAGCAACCCGAAAGTGATCGAGGCTTACCTTGGCGAGGAGGTGTCGTGACCATGTTGAAAGTGGATGGAATCGATGTGTTTTACGGCAACATTCATGCCTTAAAAGGCGTATCGCTTGAGGTGAACAAAGGCGAGATCGTCACGCTGATCGGGGCGAACGGCGCGGGGAAAACGACGCTTCTGAAAACCATTTCCGGGCTGCTTAGGCCGAAAAACGGCGACATCGTGTATGAGGGAGCCTCGATCGCCGGCAAGGCGGCGCAGACGATCGTCAAGCAAGGCATTTCCCACGTGCCGGAAGGGAGGCGCGTTTTCGCCAATATGACGGTCGAGGAAAACTTGGAGCTCGGCGCGTTTTTGCGCAAAGACAAAGAAGGCATTCAACAAGACTTTGCCAAAGTCTTTCAGCTGTTCCCGCGCCTTGAGGAGCGGCGCAAGCAGCTGGCCGGCACGCTTTCGGGCGGCGAGCAGCAAATGCTCGCCATCGGCCGCGCGCTCATGGCGCGCCCGAAGCTGCTCTTGCTTGACGAACCGTCAATGGGGCTCGCGCCGCTTTTGGTCAAGACGATTTTCCGCATCATTCAGGAAATCAACGAGTCGGGGACGACGATTTTGCTTGTCGAACAAAACGCCCATATGGCGCTCTCCATCGCCCATCGCGCCTATGTCCTTGAATCGGGGCGCGTCGTCTTGTCGGGAACGGCGAGCGAGCTGCAGGCGAGCGAGCAGGTGAAGCAGGCGTATTTGGGCGGGCATTGAGAAGCGATAGGCGGAAGAACGTCAGCGGAAAGCCGTTTCGGACGGTTGTGCCGCCGTGGAAAAAAGGCTGATTCCAACTTGGAGATCAGCCTTTTTCCGTCATTGCCGTTTCGGCCGGCGAACGCCGGCTGGGATGGACGGACGGGAAACATCGGCGTCCGGGACGTCTCTGCTCTTGAAAAAACATGCCGCTGATTTGGGCGGCTGGCGTTGGCGGAGAGAACCCCGTCGCGCCGGCCCCCGCGCGGCTAGCGGCGCCGTTGTTGCCGCTCGGCCCGCTCCCATGCTTTTAAGTGCGGGTACGGGTCAAACGCCCATTCGGTATAGCCGTTGTCTTTGTACATGCCGTAGTGAAGATGGGGCGGAAATTTCCCCGCCGTGCCGGGCGGACCGTAGCCAGAGCTGCCGACCGAACCGATGATCGTCCCCGGCTCGACGATTTGCCCCTCGCGAAGATCGGCGGCGAAGCCGTTCAAATGGGCAAAGTAGTGGTACGTGTTGTTGATGTCGCGGATGCCGATGCGCCAGCCGCCGTATTTGTTCCACCCTTTCAGCTCGACGATGCCGTAGCACGTCGAGCGCACCGGAACGCCGTAGCCGGCGAAAATGTCGGTTCCTTCATGAATGCGCCGCCCGCCCCAGCCGCGCGCATCCCCCCATGTATCGCGGTAGCTGTAATTGGCCCCTAGCGGAAGCGGAAACACGTGGTTGTCCAATTTCAACGTCTGATACTTTTTATAAATTCTCGCCTTTCCTAAAATCAAGTCGACGGTTTTGGCGCGTTGGTAATAGTTCCAAAGCGCGATTTTGATATGGCGGTGATCGATGCCGTACGTCTGCAAATAGCGGGCCATGGCCATGATCACATCGTCATCGTCATCCGCCCGCGCATAGCCGTCGCCGTCTCCGTCCACGCCAAGGCCGCCAAACTGGGAGATGGTGAACGGGTCTGTATCATGCGGGTTTTTGTTCAGCGGCCCGGCCCATATTTCCGGCTTCATATAAATGCCGAGAACGCCGGCTGGCTTGGGCAGGTCGCGGCGCACTTGCCGGACGTTTCGCTCATACTGGTCAATGGCCGCAAAGTAATACCACGGGATCAAGGAAACGGCTTCGGCCTTTTTGTACAGCTCCATTCGCTTTTCATACATCGCTTCTTCCTGTTCCGCCGCCGAAGCCGCGCCGGCGGCGATCCACAGCATCGCTGCCGCCGATATGGCGGCAAGCCATCGATGCACGCGTATTCCCCCTTTCCGCCCGTTTCATATGTTTAGTTTGGGGAGAAACGGGAATTTCATAAATGTTAAAAGGAGGAAAATCGTCTGATGGACGATTTTTTTGTGTTTTCCTGCGCTTTTCATTATAATGAGAAATGAACAATCATCGACAAGTGGAGTGAGAACGATGGCGACGAAAGAAGAACACGTCCGCAAGCCGGACTGGTTGAAAATCAAGTTGAACACGAACGAGAATTATATCGGTTTAAAGAAGCTGATGCGGGAAAACCGTTTACATACCGTTTGCGAGGAAGCGAAGTGCCCAAACATTCACGAATGCTGGGCCGTACGGCGGACGGCGACGTTTATGATTTTAGGCAGCGTCTGCACGCGCGCCTGCCGCTTCTGCGCCGTCAAAACCGGGCTGCCGACCGAGCTCGATTGGCAGGAGCCGGAACGCGTCGCGGAATCGGTGCGCATCATGAACTTGAAACACGTCGTCGTCACCGCCGTCGCCCGCGATGACCTAAAAGACGGCGGGGCGGCGGTATTCGCCGAAACGGTGCGCGCCATCCGCCGGAAAAACCCGTTTACGACGATCGAGGTGCTGCCGTCGGATATGGGCGGGGTGTATGAAAACTTGAAAATTTTGATGGATGCCCGCCCTGACATTTTAAACCATAACATCGAAACGGTGCGCCGCTTGACTCCAAGGGTGCGCGCCCGCGCGACGTACGAACGTTCGCTTGAGTTTTTGCGGCGCGCGAAAGAATTGCAGCCGGACATTCCGACGAAATCGAGCATCATGGTCGGCCTTGGGGAAACGAAAGAGGAAATCATTGAAGCGATGGATGACTTGCGCGCCAACCATGTCGACATTTTGACGATCGGCCAGTATTTGCAACCGACGAAAAAGCATTTGAAGGTCGTGAAATATTACCATCCGGACGAGTTTCAAGAGCTGAAAGAAATCGCGTTGAGCAAAGGGTTCAGCCATTGTGAAGCGGGGCCGCTCGTCCGCTCGTCGTACCATGCCGATGAGCAGGTGAGCGAGGCGGCGAAAGCGCGGCAGTTGAAAGCGTAACATCCAACGAACGGCGCGAAAGCAAGCAAGCGTTGTTTCAGCGGCTGAAAGCATCATCCCGGCCGGATGAACGCGAAGAAACGGTCATGCCTTTCATAAAGAAGGCAGACCGTTTCTTTTCCCTAGCGCCCCGCTTTCGTCGCCCGCGGCGTGCCGTCGCGGAAATCGCGGTCTAATTCATCGTTTGTTTCGTTGATCATTTCGCCGTTTTCATTTTCCCCGTCGCTCAGTTTTTTCCCTTGCGGATATTTCAACATCCGCTGAATCGTCGCATCGAGAATTTGGTCGATGTTGCGCGTGTTCGAATCAAGGCGCCCGAAGCGCTCAATGTCCTTCATCAGCTGCGGATTGTCGGCGACATACACATGGTAGTAGCGGGGAACGACGGAAAGCGCTGTTTTTTTCACTTGATCGGCCGTTTGCTGCCGGTTGTTCGTGTCCGCGTCATACACGACGAGCACTTCCTCATCCGTGACGAGCGTGGCGACGTCTTTGACGCCCGGCAGCTGGGTGCACAATTTGCTGATTAAATCAGCCGCTTTCTCGCGGTTGAAGGACGGCATGTCGTTATAGCCGTTTGCATCGCCGAGGATCGGGCTTTTTTGATGGCGGACGTAGCCGAAGTTGTTCATCGGCGTGTCATCGCCGTTGGGCACCCCGTTTTCATTGTACAGCTCGTTGCGGTCGGTGACATTGATCGTGTTGCCGCTCCGCTTGTAAATATCGGTGTTTTCGTCCTGAGCCGTCTGCGCGCAGCCGGCTAGGGCGACGGCCGCTCCGAACATAACGGCCAACCATGGTCGTCTCATCGTCAGCACCCCCTTCGCTTTTAGGGTGGCACACGGATGATGGTTTGATGACAGTAATTGATTGGGGGCGATGCATCGTTTATGATGGAAGTGGAAAGGCGAGGTGAGAACAGTGATTTGCATTAACAATCATTGTTACGAACTGGTGGAAAATGTGAAAAACGCCTTTAATGAAGAAGCCTTTCGCGCCCGATATGCGGACATTTTGGCGAAGTACGACTACATTGTCGGGGATTGGGGATACAACCAGCTCCGGTTGCGCGGGTTTTTTGACGACCATAACCAAAAAGCGACGTACGATACGAAAATCAGCACGTTGTCCGAATATTTGTATGAATATTGCAACTTCGGCTGCGCGTATTTTGTGCTGCGCAAGGTGAAACGATAACCGCGCCAGTGGACCGCGGCGCGTGGACCGCGGCGCGGGAGAAGAGGCGGGAGCAAGAAACCGCTGTGCGGCGAAGGGCTCGCAAGGCGGGAAGACGACTCGCGGACAGACAAAAGACGGCGCGACATTCCTCATCGCTGCCGCATGGCGAGACGGCAAACGCGGCAGCCGCCATAGGCTGGGCGGCTGCTCCGTTTCTTTCGCTGTCCTGCTGAATGTCAAGGCTGCTCTTCCGTTTCATTGTACGGAAACTGTTCGCTCTGATGCGGATCGTCGTGCGGCGGGTGGGCGGCTGGGTCGCGCCTTGGAATGTTTTGGTGGAACGATTTAAACTCGTAGTTGAAGGCGCTGTAATGCCGCTGGCCTTCCTTCCAAGGCGTGCTTTTGTTTTCGACCGGCGCGTCGTCGCGGCGCGGCGAGCCGTACGGCCCTTCTGGGAACTCTTCAGCGGTCAAGAAATTGCGCTGTTTCTCGACGACGGAAAAATCGGCGTATGTTTCCCGTTCCGCCATTCGTCTCACCTTCCTTCGTTCGTGGGCTGTTTCATAAGATGCCCGAAACCGAGGAAGGTTATGAGAGATACTCCTCCAAAAAGGCGCGCAAATCGTTGGCATCTTGTTCATGAAGCTGGTAAGCGTGCTCGATATAGCCTGGCTCCTCCAAATCGTCGCGCCCGAGAATGGCAAAGCGGTTGCTTTGCAAGTCGAGCACGAGCCACTTCCCGTAAAAACGATCCGTTTCGATGAGCGCCAAATCAAACCGCTGCCGCTCGCCGACAAAGCTGACGAAGCGGACGGCCGCTTCGACGGTGTCGTCGTATAAATAAAACCGTTCACCCATCATTTGAGCCCCTCCTGTTTTTTCGTCTATGTCCATCATAGCAGACAGGCGGCGAAAACGGGAGACAGCAAATCGCACAAAGGAACGAGGAGGGATGACGGATGTATTTTGTCGATCGCAAAAAACTGGAAGAAACGCTCAGCTACATGGAACAAATGCTGGACCGTTACAAGGCCGAGGAGCGATGGGACGAGCCGCTTCAGCAATTGGCGCTCGAACGGATCGCTCATATCGTCATCGAGGCGGTGTTGGACGTCGGCAACGCCATGATCGACGGGTTTATTATGCGCGACCCGGGCAGCTATAACGACATCATCGATATTTTGGCTGACGAACAGGTGATCTCGCCGGCGGATGCTGACCGATTGAAAGCGTTCATTGCCCATCGGAAAATGCTTGTGCACGAATATGCGCGCGTCGATCACGCGAAATTGCTCGCCGATCTGAACGAACATTTGCCGGCGCTGGAGGCGTATCCGAAGGCGGTGCGCGCTTACCTTGAAAACGAGCTCGGCCCGGTGTCGGCGTTTCGCAATTGATGGCGGGAAAGGAGAGCAAATGCATTGAAACGATACAACGGCTACCTCATCGATTTGGACGGGACGATGTACCGCGGCACCGAATGCATCGCTGAGGCGCGTACGTTTGTCAACGAGCTGCACCGCCGTGGCATTCCGTATTTGTTTGTCACGAACAATTCGTCGCGCACACCGGCGCAAGTGGCGGAAAAATTGCGTTCGTTCGGCGTGCCGGCCGAGGAGAAGCATGTGTTTACGACAAGCCAGGCGACGGCGAATTACATTTTTGAAAAAAAACCGGATGCTTCCGTGTATGTGATCGGTGAAGAAGGGCTCCAAACCGCCTTGGCGGACAAAGGATTCCGTTTGGCCGGCGAAGATGCGGATGTCGTCGTCATCGGGATTGACCGGCAAATTACATACGAAAAGTTCGCTGTCGCTTGTCTCGCTGTCCGAAATGGAGCGATGTTCATCTCAACCAACGGCGACATCGCCTTGCCGACGGAGCGGGGGCTGCTTCCGGGCAACGGGGCGCTGACGTCGGTCGTCGCTGTATCGACGCAGGTGAAGCCGACATTTATCGGCAAGCCGGAAAAAATCATTATGGAGCAGGCGCTCAAAGTGCTTGGCGTCCCGAAGGAGGACGTGCTGATGATCGGCGACTATTATGAAACCGACATTTTAGCCGGCATGAACGCTGGCATTGATACGCTTTTAGTCCATACGGGCGTTACGACAAAAGAAATGCTCGCCCGCTACGAACGGATGCCGACGTATACGGCTGATTCACTTTTGGAATGGCTTGACCGCTTGTAAACAACGCCGCTTTGCCAAAAAAGGCAAGGCGGCGTTTCATGTTGCTCGGCGCGGATGGAGGGCGCGCATGGGCGGAGCCGGCGTTACTCCGCATTGGCGGCCCGATGCGCCAGGCGGCTTGACGCCGCTGCGGCGATGGCGCCGACAATGTCGTCCAAAAACGTGTTGCATTTGCCGGTCGATTTATCATTTAAATATTGCAAAATGCCCGGTTTTTGCTTATCGATATATCCGTAGTTCGTAAACCCGATCGATCCGTACACATTGACGATTGACAGCGCCAAAATTTCGTCGACGCCATACAGCCCTTCATCGCGGCGGATGATCGACTGCAGCGGTTCATCGAGCCGACCGTCTTCGGCGAGTTTATCCAATTGGATGCCGGTTAGAATCGCATTTTGCACTTCGCGTTTCGAAATGACGCGGTTGACGTTTTCGATGCACTCCTCCATCGTTAAATCGGGATGATATTTTGATTGCAAGTAATAAACGAGCTCCGCAATTTTTTCCACGGTCACCCCCCGTTCCTCAAGCCAGCGCCGAGCCGTTTGTTCCAGATTGTTCATAATGAATTCGCTCATGAACTTCACCTGTTTCTTTTAGAAAGTCGTTTTCTATATATATGTATCATGTCATAAATAAGTCCGTCATATAAAGAAAAATGCTCATCGGCTTTTTTGGCGCCCGCTGTCATATATAAAAAGTAGCCCTCTTTTTCCGCGGCCATGCGTTGGCTGATCAACATAGGCGCGTGAATGGGGCCGTTTCATGCTGGAGCGGAGGCGGAATCGGCTCATTGATGGGGCGGCGATGAGATGAAGGTGTGGAACGAGCGGAATTGACTGGTTTCGGCAAAAAGGAGGCGCGGCGATGGAAGAATGGGTGCGTGAACAGTATGGCATGCGCGTCGAGAGGTTGGAGCGAAGCGGACGGCATGCGGCCTTTTGGCATCGGCAGGAGCGTTTTTTGCTCGTTCCCGCCGATGGGCAAAGCGAAGCGGAAATGGAAGAGCGCCAGCGAATGAGCCGCTATTTGCGGGCAAAAGGAGTGGACGGCGTCGGAGAACTGGTCAAAACGACGTCCGGAACGTATATCGCTTCCTATAATGGACAGCCGTTGGCGCTCGTTCGCGCTCCGCTTCCGGCGGCTCGCTTTCGTTCGCTCGGAAGGGAATTGGCGGTGATGCATGAATGCGGGAGAACATGTCCATGGCCGATCGTCGCCTGCCGGCGCATCGGCCAATGGCGGGAGCTGTGGGCGAAGCGGATCGATCAAATGGAGGCGTTTTGGTCGAGCAAGCTCGCTTCCGGGCCGTCGTCGCTGTTTGATCGTCTGTTTATCGAATCGTTCCCGTATTATTTAGGCTTGGCGGAAAACGCGGTGCAATACGTGGCGGACACGGAGATTGACGAAGAACCAGGGCGCATCGATTACGCGGCATTTTGCCATGAGCGTCTCCCCGAGGCGAAGTGGGTTGGGGGGATCGAAGCGAAGCTGCCGACCGACTGGGTGTATGACCATTGCGCCCGCGATTTGGCGGAATGGGTGCGCCATTTGTACGAAAAGAGCGGACTTGGCTGTCAGCGGGCGGTGCGGCAGTTTTTTCAAGAGTATGAACATGCGGCGCCGCTGTCGCCGTTTGCTTGGAGACTCGTTTACGCCAGGTTGTTGTTTCCGCTTTCCTATTTTGAATGTGTCGAGGCATATTATATCGCTGTGGATGAGAGCGAACGGACAAGGCGGGAGGGGGAGTTGCGGCGCTTGCTCGATCGATCGCATGAATATGAACGATTTTTGGCCGCGTTTGCCAAGATCGCCGGCATCTCGAACCGCATCCGCCTGCCGGCGGTCGAGTGGCTGCCGCCGGCGTAACGCAGGGAAGACAGCTTCCCGCTTTTTTTTGGCCCAAACGAAAAAACGACCGCTTCCCTGCCGTTAAACCCTAAGGACAACTTCCCGTTTTTTTTCGGCCAAAGTTGTGATAAGATTTAGAAAAAACGATGCGGGAGGCTGCACCATGACGAAGCCGTATGTATTCATTACGCGAAAATTGCCCGAGGACGTGGTCGCGCCGCTTTTGGCCATCGCTGAAGTAGAGATGTGGCCCCATGAAGATATGGCCGTGCCACACGATGTGCTCGTGGAAAAGGCGAAACGGGCGACGGCCATCTTGCCGATGGTGTCTGATCCGATCGATGAAGACGTCTTGTCCGCCGGTTCGGCGCTCCGAGTCGTCGCCAATATGGGCGTCGGCTACGATAACATTGATGTAGCGGCGGCGGCCCATCGAGGCATTCTCGTTTGCAATACACCCGATGTATTGACCGATACGACGGCCGATTTGACG
This sequence comes from Geobacillus thermoleovorans, assembly GCF_001610955.1. Taxonomy (GTDB): domain Bacteria; phylum Bacillota; class Bacilli; order Bacillales; family Anoxybacillaceae; genus Geobacillus; species Geobacillus thermoleovorans. The sequence continues at coordinate 2,866,152 of NZ_CP014335.1, read as the reverse complement.
TTTGCGCTTTTATTGGCCACCGCCCGCCGCCTTGTCGAAGCGGCTATGTTTTTGAAAGAAGGGAAATGGAAAAGCTGGAGTCCGTTTTTGCTTGCGGGCGCCGATGTCCATCATAAAACGATCGGCATCGTCGGCATGGGGAACATCGGCCAGGCAGTGGCGAAACGGGCGAAGGGGTTTGACATGAACATTCTGTATTACAACCGCTCCCGCCGTCCGGAGGCGGAAGAGAAGCTTGGCGCCGTCTATCGTCCGTTCGCCGACTTGCTTTCAGAGAGCGATTTTGTCGTCTGCTTGACGCCGCTCACCTCCGAGACGCGCCATTTGTTCAACCGCGAGGCGTTCCGGCAAATGAAGAAGTCCGCGATTTTCATTAACGCGGCGCGCGGAGCGGTCGTCGATGAACAGGCGTTGTATGAGGCGCTGGTCGGCGGGGAGATCGCCGCGGCGGGATTGGATGTATTTGAACACGAGCCGGTCGCGGCCGATCATCCGCTCGTTTCGCTTCCGAACGTCGTCGCCTTGCCGCATATCGGCAGCGCCACGTACGAAACGCGGCGCGCCATGATGACATTGGCGCGCGACAATATCATCGCCGTGCTCGAAGGACGGCCGCCGCTGACGCCTGTGAACCGGATCTCATAAAAATTTTCATTGCCAAATGGCCGATCGTCTTTTATAATGTCTACTATAAAAATACAAATGTCTACTGTACGTAAACAGAAGGGGCGGGAATCATGGAAAAACCAATTTTGGTCGGATTGTTAGGATTAGGAACGGTCGGGAGCGGCGTGGTCAAAATTATTGAAAACCATCAGGAAAAGTTGATGCATCAAGTCGGGTGCCCGGTGAAGGTGAAAAAAATCCTTGTCCGGGATGTACAGAAACCGCGTGATGTCGCCGTTGACCCGTCGCTCCTTACGACGAGTGCGGCTGAGGTGATTGACGATCCAGACATTGATGTCATCATCGAAGTGATGGGCGGCATTGAGGAGACAAAAGAGCTGCTATTGCGGGCGCTGCGCCAAGGGAAGCATGTCGTGACCGCCAATAAAGACTTAATGGCCGTCTACGGGTCGGAGCTGCTTCGGGTGGCGGCGGAATACCGCTGCGATTTGTTTTATGAAGCGAGCGTCGCCGGCGGCATTCCGATTTTGCGCAGCTTGGTTGACGGCTTGGCGTCGGACCGGATTACGAAGCTCATGGGCATTGTGAACGGGACGACGAACTACATTTTGACGAAAATGTCGCAAAACGGCGCTTCCTATGAGGACGTGCTCGCTGAAGCGCAGGCGCTCGGGTTTGCGGAAGCCGATCCGACGTCAGACGTCGAAGGGCTGGATGCGGCGCGGAAAATGGCGATTTTGGCCCGCCTTGGCTTTTCCATGGACATCGACTTGGACGATGTGCAAGTGAAAGGCATCACTCAAGTGACGGAGGAAGACTTGAACTACGGGAAGCGGCTCGGCTACACGATGAAATTGATCGGCATCGCCCAGCGCGACGGGCAGAAGGTCGAGGTGAGCGTCCAGCCGACGTTTTTGCCGGATTCGCATCCGTTGGCGTCCGTGCACAACGAATACAATGCGGTGTACGTATACGGCGAAGCGGTCGGAGAGACGATGTTTTACGGGCCGGGGGCCGGGAGCTTGCCGACGGCGACGGCGGTTGTCTCCGACTTGGTCGCGGTGATGAAAAATATGCGCCTTGGCGTCAACGGCCGCTATGCCGTCGCGCCGCAATATGAAAAGCAGTTGAAGACGCCGGCGGAAATTTTCTCGAAATACTTTTTGCGCATTCATGTCAAAGACCAGGTCGGCGCGTTTGCCAAAATTACGACGCTGTTTTCCGAGCGCGGGGTGAGCTTTGAGAAAATTTTGCAATTGCCGCTGAAAGAGGATGGCCTAGCGGAAATCGTCATCGTTACGCATGACGCCTCACAGCAAGACTACGAAGACATTTTGCAGCAGCTCGGCGATTTGGAAATCGTCGAACGGGTGCAAAGCTCGTATCGAGTGGAAGGAGAGAAACGGTAATGGCATGGAAAGGGCTGCTTGACGCCTACGGCGATTTTTTGCCGCTCTCTGCGGCGACGCCGAGGCTGTCGCTTTGCGAAGGGAATACGCCGCTCATCCCGCTGCCGCGCTTGTCGGAGGAGCTCGGCATTGCGCTCTATGTCAAGGTCGAAGGGGCGAACCCGACCGGTTCGTTTAAAGACCGCGGCATGGTGATGGCGGTGGCCAAGGCGAAAGAGGAAGGAAGCCATACGATCATCTGCGCCTCAACCGGCAATACATCGGCTTCAGCGGCCGCCTACGCGGCGCGCGCCGGCATGCGCTGCCTCGTCGTCGTTCCGAACGGCAAGATCGCCCTCGGCAAGTTGGCGCAAGCCGCCATGTACGGCGCGGAAATTTTTGCGATTGACGGCAACTTTGACGAGGCGCTGAAGATGGTGCGCCGGTTGAGCGAAACGGCGCCGATTACGCTCGTCAACTCGGTCAATCCGTACCGGATCGAAGGGCAAAAAACGGCGGCGTTTGAAGTGTGCGACCAGCTTGGGCGCGCCCCGGACGTGCTCGCCATTCCAGTCGGCAACGCCGGCAACATCACCGCCTATTGGAAAGGGTTTAAGGAGTACCATGAAGCGAAAGGAACGGGCTTGCCGCAAATGCGCGGCTTTGAAGCGGAAGGAGCGGCGGCGATCGTCCGCAACCGGGTGATTGAACAGCCGGAGACGGTGGCGACCGCGATCCGCATCGGCAATCCGGCGAGCTGGGACAAAGCGGTCGAGGCGGCGAGCGAGTCGCGCGGGAAAATTGATGAGGTGAGCGACGCAGAAATTTTGGCCGCCTACAAGCGGCTCGCCCGGACGGAAGGCATTTTTGCCGAACCGGCGTCATGCGCGGCGATCGCCGGGGTGATCAAGCAGCGCGAACGGAACGAAATCGAACGCGGCAGCCTCGTCGTCGCGGTTCTCACTGGCAACGGATTGAAAGACCCGGCCATCGCCTTGGAGACCGCGGCGATCGAACCGATCGTGCTGCCGAACGATGAACAAGTTGTCTTGGAGCATTTGCAAGGGGTTGTCCGGGCATGAAAGAAGACGAGATGTTGAAGATCGTCGTGCCGGGAAGCACGGCGAACCTAGGGCCCGGGTTTGACTCGATCGGGCTAGCGGTCAATCGCTATTTGACGCTTGACGTCCGCTTGGCGGATGCGTGGTCGTTTGCGCCGAAAACGGCGGAAGTGAGCGGCATTCCGCGCGGGACGGACAATTTGGTGTATCAAGTGGCGGCGGAGACGGCGGACGTTTACGGCCGCCGGCTGCCGAGCTGTGCAGTCGATGTGTACAGCGACATTCCGTTTACGCGCGGGCTCGGGAGCAGCGCGGCGGCGGTCGTCGCCGGCATTGAGCTCGCCGACGCGCTGCTTGGGCTTCAGTTGCCGCGCGAGCAAAAGATGGAATTGGCGACCCGATACGAAGGACATCCGGACAATGTCGGCGCCTCGTTGTACGGGGGGCTTGTCATCGGCTGCTTCCGCGAGGCGGGCGTGGATGTCGTCCATATTCCACAATTGGATGTGGAGCTTGTCGCTATTATTCCGGAGTATGAACTAGAAACGAAAAAAGCGCGCGGGCAGCTGCCGGAACAATGGCCGAGAGAGCGGGCGGTCGAGGCGAGCGCCGTCAGCAACGTTCTCGTCGCCGCGTTGCTCACGAAAAACTGGGAGCTTGCCGGCCGGATGATGGCCGCCGATCTGTTCCATCAGCCGTATCGGAGACAGCTCGTTCCGGAACTCGAGCGGGCGGAGGCGCTCGCTCTTGAATACGGAGCGATCGGTGCGGCGCTGAGCGGAGCGGGGCCGACGGTGCTCGTCTTTGCCGAACCGGGCCAAGGAGAGCGGCTCGCGCGCCGGCTGCGCCCGCATTTTCCGACGTGCGAAATCGCGCGTCTTTCCGTCGAGCCGCGCGGCAGCCGCGTCTACAAGCTGGCGTTTGAAGCTTGAACCTTCTTGGGCGCCGGCGCGAACAGAAGTCCGTTCAGCGGCCTGGCCGTTTCGCCGCGCTCGGGAGCGGGCGAAAGATATGACGGTTTTCCTTGCACAACTTAGCAAAGAAACAAAAACGGAGAAGCGCCCGATCAGGCGGGTGGTGGCTGCCTATCACCAGCCTTCCCGTCGGCTCGCCGCCCCGCTGGCGATAAAAAAATCCGAACAGCGGCCGCTGTTCGGATTTTTCATATTAAAACACTTGTTCCACTTCGACGACGCCCGGCACTTCTTCAAACAAGGCGCGCTCAATTCCGGCTTTGAGCGTAATCGTCGAGCTCGGGCAGCTGCCGCACGCGCCGAGGAGGCGAAGTTTCACGACGCCGTCTTCGACATCGACGAGTTCGCAGTCGCCGCCGTCGCGAAGCAGGAACGGACGCAGTTTATCTAAAACTTCTTGCACTTGTTCTTTGATTTCTTGATCCGTCATTTCCATCGACTCCTTTCCTTAGTTTTTATTATAATCATAGTGACAAAAAAAATCTAATGATAAATTTTGCTTTTGCAAAGGGTGACAACGATGACATTCAAGCCGGTTGAAATTTGTGTGTACGGGGCCGACGTCATTTGCCCGGCATGCGTGCAGCTGCCGTCGTCGAAAGAAACGTACGAGTGGCTCGAGGCCGCGCTGCGCCGCAAGTATCCGGATCAGCCGTTTGTGATGACGTACGTCGACATTTTTGCGCCGCCGGCCGATGACGAGGAGAAGCGGGAGCTCGCGCAGACGATCGTCGAAGAAGATTGGGTGTATCCGGTCGTGGTGATCGAAGGAAACGTCGTCGCCGAAGGCAACCCGCGGCTCAAAGCGATTTGTGCAGAAATGGAAAAATTCGGGTATCAACCGTCGACGCCGGAAGGGAAAAAGGCGGAATGAACTCCGCCTTTTTCGCCGAATAAGGGCCAGTTGTGCTGTCAGTACCCATGGTGATGCTTGTACATCCACAAAATGCCTGATTTCAACAAACGCGGCACCCGGCCGGTGAGCGGGCGGTCGGCGAGCAAGCCGAAGCCGTGCTTTTTGCCGAGCGAGCCGAGAATGCCTTTTAATTTGATCGGCGGGAATTCGCTCGGTGGTTCTTCGCCGTTCCACCGCTTTTGCAGCACTTGGACGATTTGCTCGGCTTGCGCTTCAGCGAGCTGGGCGCTCGGGGAATGCGGCAGGCTCGCACAGTCGCCGACGACGTAGGCGTTTTCATAGCCGGGGATGTGATGGCGCTTCGTCAGCACCACGCGGCCTTGCTTGTCCTTTTCGACATTCAGTTCGCGGACGACGCGGTTGGGCTGAATGCCGGCCGTCCAGACGATGACGTCGCACTTGACCGGCTCGTCGTGGTTGTACAAGACGCCAGGTTCGACTTTCGTGACGTTGGAGTTGCGGACGATTTCCACCTTGTGTTCAACGAACCATCCTTCCACATAATCGCTCAACCGTTTCGGAAACATCGGCAAAATGCGCTCACCGCGGTCAAACAGCTTGATGTGCAAGTCCGGACGGCTCTCCGCCAGTTCGCTGGCCAGCTCGACGCCGCTCAATCCCGCGCCGACGATGCCGACCGTCGCTTTCGGCGGCAAATTGTTCAGCGCTTCATAGGCGGCGCGCGCCTTATCGATCGACTGGATGCTGTACGTATGCGCCTCGGCGCCCGGCACCCCGTGGTATTTGTCTTCGCAGCCCAATCCGATCACGACATCATCGTAGCGGACGCTGCTCCCATCCTTTAAATGGACGAGCTGCTGGTCGAGATCAATCGAGACGACTTCGCCGAATTGGTACACAAGCTGCGGATGTTCCGGAAACGGGACGCGGATGTGATGGTCGCTGACCGTTCCCGCGGCCAAGGCGTAATATTCCGTTTTTAAACAATGGTACGGAACGCGGTCGATGAGGATAATATGAATGTCGTTTGGCAATTCGTCCGGGAGGAGGCGCTGCAAAATGCGCATATTGCCGTATCCTCCGCCAAGCAATACAAGTTGTCTCATCGTGAAAAATCCCCTTTTGTCGAGTTTCTAAAGCCGACAATGCCATAGAAAAGTATAACGAAATTGTGACAAAAGAACAATCATTTTTCCGCTTCCTCGATCGAACGAGCATGTTCATTGACGCCGCGCCGGAAAACCGCTACGATGGGAAGCAGGAAGGTGAACATGCGCATGATGTTGCCAATCATCGAATTTTGCATCAGCAACTTAGCCAGCGGGTCGTACAAAGCAATGGAAATGTTGGAAAAGGATCCGAACTTGGACATCATTGAATACAGTTGCTTAAGCTATTGCACACGCTGCGCGGAAACGCTGTTTGCGCTCGTCAACGGCGAGTTTGTCAGCGGCGAAACGCCTGAGCAGCTCGTGGAAAATATTTATCGGCATCTCGAGGAAAACCCAATGTTTTAACGAAAAAAGGAGGATGTCCGCGATGCGGCATCCTCTTCAATGTATAATGAAAAAACGGGGGATATTCCCATTGTGCCCAGGAGATGCCGCCATTATACATGCGAAGCGCAAAAAATGTTCAGGAGGGAGTCATGTGCGTTCTTTTTCGTTTACGAAAATGCATGGATTGGGTAATAGCTACATATACGTTGATCTGTTCCGGGAAACATTGCCCGAGGAGGAGCTGCCGGCGATCGCCCGCAGCGTCGCCGATGTCCACACAGGCATCGGCTCCGATGGCTTGATTCTCATTTGTCCATCGGAGAAAGCGCCAGTCAAAATGCGCATTTTTAACAGCGATGGCTCGGAAGGAAAAAACTGCGGCAACGGCTTGCGCTGCGTGGCGAAATACGCGTACGAGCACGGCATCGTCAGCGACCGCACCTTTTTGATTGAAACGCTCTCCGGGCTTGTCGAAGCCCGTGTTGCAGTAGCAGATGGCGAAGTGACAAGCGTGACGGTCGATATGGGCGAGCCGCGCCTTGAGCGGAGCGCCATTCCGATGCTTGGTCCGGAAGCGGAGCGGGTCGTCGCCGAGCCGTTTGCCATCGCTGGGGGCGAATATGAAATTACGGCGGTGTCCATGGGCAACCCGCATGTGATCTTTTACGTTGATGACATCCAAAAAGCGCCGGTGACGACGCTTGGCCCGCTCGTGGAAAAGGACCCGCGCTTTCCGGAAGGGGTGAACGTCGAGTTTGTCGAAGTGGTGAACGAGCGCGAGCTTCATTTCCGCGTCTGGGAGCGCGGCTCCGGCGTGACGCAGGCGTGCGGGACCGGAGCGTGCGCGGCGGTCGTCGCTTCCGTGTTAAACGGCAAAACGGCGCGCGGGGAGGAAACGGTCGTCCATTTGGCCGGCGGCGATTTAACGATCGTATGGGGGCACGACGGGCGCGTGCGCATGACCGGTCCGGCGGAGACCGTGTGCACCGGCGTTTATTACTACCGAGGCGGGCGGAACGGTTGAGCATCGAAAGGCAAAGACGGTATACTATGAAGTAAGATCGGAATCATTCAAGGGATTCGCCCCATCTGAGCCGTCGGGTGAAAGCGGGCGAACCTGTCGAAAAACGGCCAAGCTGTTTGGCCAGTGTCAACCGTTAAAGGAGGGATCATGGATGGCAGAGGCAGTTATTACGCTGACAGAAGCGGCAGCGTTTCAAATCAAAGATATGATGAAAGAGCAGGAAGAAGAGGGCGCGTACTTGCGCGTCGGCGTCCATGGCGGCGGCTGCAGCGGGTTGTCGTACGGCATGGGCTTTGACCATGAGCGGCGTGAGGATGACATCGAATTTGAGCAGCACGGCATCAAAATTTTGGTGGACCGCGACAGCGCGCCGATTTTGCGCGGAACGGTCATCGACTATAAACAGTCGCTGCTTGGCGGCGGGTTTACGATCAACAATCCGAACGCCATTGCGACATGCGGCTGCGGCTCCTCGTTCCGCACAGCGACCAATGCCGGCACGCCGGAGCAATGCTAAGCAGGCGGGATGACGTCCATCTGCCTGGCAGAGGAAAACGGCCTGCCTTGCCGTGACGTCGGGCTCTTGAGAAGGCCGGTTTTCGCCGCACGGCCGGTTGAAAACGCGGGCGTGTACCGACTGGCGAAATGTTGGAAGGGTGGTCTTTCCCTCACGAAATTGGGGAAAACGGCCGCGCTCCAACATCGGCCTTTTCGGGAGCGCCAAAGGAGGAGAAACGATGAAAGGACAAATCAATGTCATCTTGGCGCTTGTCTTGGCGCTCATTGTGGCGCTGCTGGCGGTGGCGAATGTCGAGCAGGTGACGATCCATTATTTAGTCGGCGAAACCCGCTTGCCGCTCATTATCGTCATTTTAGGTTCGGCCGTCCTTGGCGGCCTTGTCGTCGGCATGCTCGGATGGGTGCGTTTGTTCAGCCTGCGCCGGCAGGTGAAGCTGCTCGAGAGAGAGCGGGAGGAATGGACGAAAAACAAGGCTGGGAATACTGATGGCGAGTCGGTTTCGCTGGAGCGAGAGGGATGAGGCATGAGTATGGCGCCCCCAACAAAGAGGGGCGCCTTTTGCTTGAAAAACGGGTGTGGACGGGGCGGGCTATATGAATGGCTCCAATCAGTCGGGATGCGGCGTTAAGGCGAAATGCCGAGCGCCCCTTCGCTTCCGCTTGTTTTCCCGACGGAGCGCCATTAAAACAGCGATGTCGAGTGCGCCGGCTGCATCCGCGCCGTCGGGTCGATGTACGTTTTGGCGCTGCTGATGGCGATCGGCGCTTCGCCAAAGCCGCAGGCGATCAGCTTGATTTTCCCGTCGTACGTGCAAATGTCGCCCGCCGCATACACGCCGGGGATGTTCGTTTCCATCCGCGAGTTGACTTTGATCGCATTTTTTTCGATGTCAAGCCCCCAGTTTTTGATGGGGCCAAGCGAAGAAATAAAGCCGTAGTTGACAATGACGGCGTCGACATCGATCGTTTCTTTCGTTCCTTCTTTCACATGCTCGAGGATGACTTGGCGGATGGCGTGTTCATCGCCGACGAGTTCAACGGGCACAAACGGCGTTTTCACTTGCACGCTGGACTTCTTGAGCTGCTCGACGCTATGTTCATGGGCGCGGAATTTGTCGCGGCGATGCACAATCGTGACGCTTTGGGCGATCGGTTCGAGCATGAGCGACCAGTCAACAGCCGAGTCGCCGCCGCCGCAGACGAGCACGCGCTTTCCGGAAAACTGCCCCAAGTCGTTGATGAAGTAATGTAAGTTTTTTCCTTCATAGCGGGAAGCGCTTTCGATTTCGAGCCGACGCGGCTGAAAGGCGCCGTTTCCGGCGGTGATGATGACCGTTTTCGAATAATGGATTTGTTGATTGGTGACGAGTTTAAACGTTCCGTCCTCCTGCTTTTCGAGCGTGTCGACCGACTCGTTCAGGCAGACGGTCGGCGAAAATAGGTCCATCTGCTCTTTCAGCTGGTTGACAAGCTCTTGGGCGCGCACTTTCGGAAATCCGGCGACATCATATATGTATTTTTCCGGATATAACGCGGCCAGCTGCCCTCCAAGCTGCGGAAGGCTTTCGATAATTTTGACTTTCATTTGCCGCAAGCCGCCGTAAAACGCGGCAAACATCCCGGTCGGCCCGCCGCCGATAATGGTGACATCGTAGACGTTGCGATCTTCTTTCACCGACATCCCTCCCTGCGCGAAGTCATGGCATTACAAGTTTATCTTACCATAAATGGGCGTGGTTATAACGATCCTTTTTGTTGGACGAACAGAAAAAAAAACTTGAAAAGGGAAAGAAAAAGGACTAATATGTTTTGTGGAGAGATTGTTAATTTTTTGTGACAGTCCCTCGACATTTTTTTGGTGGTTAACGTGAATTATTTCACAAACTTCGCTCAATAAAAACGGGGGCGGCCGCAAAAGCTATAACAAATGAATGAGAAAAAATGAAAAAGGGTGGAAGTGATCCAGGTGAGAAAACCAAACGTTGTCATTTTAGGCGCTGGCTATGGCGGGTTGATGACGACCGTTCGCCTGCAAAAGCTCATCGGCGTGAACGAAGCGAACATTACGCTCGTAAACAAGCACGATTACCATTATGAGACGACATGGCTTCATGAGGCATCGGCTGGGACGCTGCATCATGACCGCGTTCGCTATCCGATCAGCGATGTCATCGACCGGAACAAAGTGAAATTCATCCAAGATACGGTGACGAAAATCATTCCAAACGAAAAGAAAGTGCTGCTTGAAAACGGCGAGCTGACGTACGATTATCTCGTCATTGCCCTTGGGTTTGAATCAGAAACGTTCGGCATCAAAGGGTTGAAGGAATACGCATTTTCGATCGCCAATGTCGACGCCGCGCGGCAAATCCGCGAACATATCGAGTACCAGTTTGCGACGTACAACGCAGAAGAGGAAAAGAAAGAGGAGCGATTGACGATCGTCGTCGGCGGGGCGGGATTTACCGGCATTGAATTTTTAGGCGAGCTCGCCAACCGGATGCCGGAGCTGTGCCGCGAGTATGACATCGACCCGCACAAAGTGCGCATTATTTGCGTGGAGGCGGCGCCAACGGCGTTGCCGGGCTTCGATCCGGAGCTCGTCGAGTACGCGGTCAGCCAGCTTGAGCGCAAAGGAGTCGAGTTTCGAATCGGCACGGCGATTAAGGAATGCACGCCGGATGGCATCATTGTCGCTAAAGGTGATGATGTCGAGGAAATTAAAGCCGGCACGGTCATTTGGGCGGCCGGCGTGCGCGGCAGCCGCGTCATCGAGGAATCTGGGTTTGAAGCGGCGCGGGCGCGCATTAAAGTGGACCCGTACTTGCGTGTCCCGGGGCATGAAGACATTTTCGTCGTCGGCGACTGTTCGCTCGTGATTGATGAAGAAACGAACCGCCCGTATCCGCCGACGGCGCAAATCGCCATGCAAGAAGGCCAGCTGTGCGCGAAAAACTTGGCGGTGCTCATCCGTGGACAAGGGGAGCTGGAGCCGTTTAAGCCGGATATTAAAGGGACGGTTTGCTCGCTCGGCCATGATGATGCCATCGGCGTCGTGTTCGGCAAAAAGCTGTGGGGCGCCAAAGCGAGCTTCATGAAAAAAGTGATTGACAACCGCGCCCTGTATTTGATCGGCGGTTCGTCGCTTGTGATGAAAAAAGGCAAATTTAAATTTTTCTAATCGATTCAAAAAGCTCCCGTGATGGCGGGAGCTTTTTGTATGGCAACGAAACAGGGATCCGCCGCTCGATTGTCGAAATACAAACGGTGCATAACGATAGGGAGAAAAGGATGAGGACGATGGACAACAAACGAGGAAACGTTTGGATTGCGGCGGCCGGACTGGTCATAAACGAGAATGGGGAATGGCTCGTTGTCAAGAAAAAATACAGCGGGCTAAAAGGCAAATGGTCGCTGCCGGCCGGGTTCGTCCAGCCGGGGGAAATGCTCGATGAGGCGGCGGTTCGGGAAGTGAAGGAAGAAACGGGGATCGACGCCGAACCGGTCGCGCTTCTTGGCTTGCGCACCGGCGTCATCGCTGGGGAGATCAGCGACAATATGGCGATTTTTCTGTTGCGCCCGCTCTCGCGCGACATCGTCGTGCAGACGGATGAGCTGTATGCCGCCGCGTTTTTCAGCAAAACGGCGCTTCAGAATGATCCGAACACATCAGGCTTGCTTCGCTATTTGTTGGCGCTCGAGCCGCTTGATTCCCTTTCTCTGCATGACGGACTCAATCCCGGCGATCCGTTCGGCTACACGAAATACCGCCTTTACTTTGAATCATCAAAATTGAAAGAATAGTCAAGAAAATAAAAGCGATCGAAAGATGTATCCGCTTACACGAACGAAAATGGGGGAGAATCGCTGTTTGTTTTTACAGAAAATTTTGATATATTAACAAGAAAAGAAACGGAGGGGAACATCGATGACAAAAACATTGACAATGAACGACTGCCCGTACTGCGAGGGGCATGGATACGTTCAGCTGCTTTTGGGCGGATCGGAAACGTGCTACAGTTGCCAAGGAACGGGAAGCGATCACGAAGAGGATGACGATCATTGACGTTCGTCTGAAGACATGAAACATCGTTTGGAACCAATCAGGCGATCATGAAGAAGAGAACGAACATTGACGGTCATCCGCCCGATCCAGTACACTGAAAACGGGTGTACGGGAGGTGAAGGGCGGATGCAAATGAGTTTGCCGGTTGTTTTGATTTCGATGGTTTTATTTTTTGTGTTGTTTTTTGGCATTGGGTTTTTGGTGAATATGTTGCTGCGCATGACATGGATTACAGCGGTCTGCTTTCCGTTGATTGCGGTTTTCATTATTGATGATGTGCCGTTGACGCGCTATTTCACCGCACCGTCCGAGGCGTTCGCCGCGCTCGGCCGGAAAATCACTTCGCTGGCGGCGGCGGATCTGTTGATTTTGTCAAGCGGATTTGCCGGCGCTCTTTGCGCCGGATGGGCGATCCGCACGCTGCGGGCGAAAGGGTATCAAATGTTTTAGAGCGTCTCTGCCTTGGGCAGGGGCGTTTTTTTTGTGAACAGCGCTGATGAGCGCCCGAGCGGATCACAACGTCGGTTCGTGTATGTTTTTGGCAAAACGCACAAGCTTTGCGCTCGGGTTTCACAATGAGGTTGTTCATGGACGGTTTTTTCGTTTTTTGTCTCATTCGCAATGAATATTTCGATTTTGGATGGAGATAAATAGAGGTGTGAGAGGAGTTGAGAGCATTGAATGGGTTTAGGCAGTTCGTGCGCCGAACCGCGATGACGCTGCTGTTTTTGGCGGCGCTCTTTGCGACATTCGAGTCCGTTTCCGGGGTTGACGCGAAGACGGTTCTCCATCCCTTTCCGAGCGCTTTATCGATGGATCATCAGCCCGTTTGGGGAATGAAAGAGCTCGCGAAAAACGGGGGCCGCTCCGTTTTGCGGCTTGAGGATCATTTTGACTGGTCAAAATATCCTTCCGTTGAAGTGGTCGCCACCGGCTATACAGCCGGCATTGAATCGACCGGGAAAACGCCCGATCACCCTGAGTATGGCATCACGTACTCCGGCGTCCGCGTTAAGCGCGACCTTTATTCGACGATTGCTGCCGATTTATCGATCTTTCCGATCGGCACGATTTTGTTCATCCCCGGATACGGGTTCGGCGTCGTCGCCGACAAAGGCGGGGCGATCAAAGGCCATCGTCTTGATTTATATTACGAAACCGTAGAAGATGTCTATAAATATTGGGGAAAAAGGAAAGTGCAAGTTTACATTATCCAAAAAGGGGACGGCAAGCTGTCAGAAGAAGAGTTGAAGCGGCTGAACGAAGATGAAACGATGCAAGTGTTCCGGCAGCAATATTTGGAATCGAAAAGTTAAAGGAGGGCTCCCGCCCGTCAGCCGCCAAGGAGCGGATCGCTGTCGTCAGCGGGAGGAAACAGCGCCGGATGCAAAAGCGGCGCCAATTTTTTTAATCCGACCAAGAGGCGCGGAGACGGACGGCAATAGAGCGCTTCTTCCAAAACATAGATGTTTCCGGTGCGGACTGCTTCGATCTGTTCGGCGTTCGGACGAGTTGTGACCGCTTTTCGGTTCATTTTTTTTGTCTGCACGCCGACCCAAACGAGCAAGATGTGCGACGGATTGCGGGCGAGAACGTCGTCCCATTCCGTTTGAACGCTCGCTTGCGGGATGTCGGAGAAAATGTTGCGCCCGCCGGCGAGCTCACTTAGTTCGCTCAGCCAGTTGGCGCCGCCCGGTGTGAAGATCGGCCGCGGCCACCATTCCCAATAAAGGCGGGACGGTTCAGCCGATGCGGCCCGCTCGCGATGCCAATCAAGCACGTCATGATAGCGGCGGACGAGTTCGGCCGCTTTTTTCGTTTCACCAAGCGCCTCGCCAAGCCGAAGAAGGTCGTTGGCAATGTCATCGAGCGAATTCGGCGCCAGCACGAGATGCGGGAGCCCGCGCCGTTTGAGCTCCTCGACGTTGCGCTCCATGCCGGGCACGCTTAGGGATGCGACGACGAGATCCGGTTTGAGCGCCTCGACTTGATCCATATCAATGCGCAGATCCGGCCCGACTTTCGGCAGCTGCTTCACTTCCGGCGGCCAGTCGGACGAATCGTCGACGGCGGCGACATCGTCAAGGCGGCCGAGATAGGCGAGCAGTTCGGTGTTGCTTGGACAAAGGGAAACGATTCTCATCAGCGTCGGTCCTTTCTAAATCGTCGTGATGATTACGGATTCGCCTTGCCCTGCGTGATTTCCTGTCCGTTTCAGCTGATTTTTTTGCATGAACGCAAGGAGAGAAAAGTTAGATAGTCGAAAGAATCGCTTTGCTTCGCTATAATGAAGGTGGGAATGAATCAACATGGAAAGGGATGAGACGATGTTTACGGTAAAACCTTTGCCGTCGGCAAAGGAACGGGATGAAGCGCTTGTCGTCGGTTTGTTTGAAGGGGCGAATTCATGGAGCGGCCTTGCCGGCGAATACGATGCCCGTCTTGGCGGACGGCTGTCGGAACTGCAGAAAGAAGGCGATATTTCCGCGAAGCGGGGGCGCATCGCCACCGTTCATCCATTTTTGCCGATGGGGGCGAAGCGGCTGTATTTCGTCGGTCTCGGAAAAAAAGAAGAGTTGACGTTTGAGCGGCTGCGCGAGGTGTTCGGCAAGCTGTTTCGCACGTTGAAGCAGGCGAAGCGGACGAAAGCGGCGGTCGCGCTGGACACGTTTACGACCGAGGCCGTCGATGGAAACGAAGCGGCGCACGCCTTGGCGGAAGCCTATCACTTGGCGACGTATGAATTCCCTGGGTATAAGCAGAAAAAGTCACAACCGGACTACCAGCTCGAATCGCTCATCGTCTACACGGCGGCCGAAGCGGCGGAAATTGAAGCGAGCTTGTTTGTCGGTTCGGTATACGGGAAGGCGACGAATTCGGCGCGCACGCTTGTCAATACGCCGGGGAATTTGCTGACGGCGTCGGATTTGGCTGATTATGCCGTGAAGCTCGCGAACCGATACGATTTTGACTATGAAGTTTTGGAGAAAGAAGACATGGAGCGGCTCGGCATGGGAGCGCTTTTGGCCGTCAATCAAGGCTCGAAACAGCCGCCCAAACTGATCGTCTTAAAATACCAAGGAAAAGACGAGTGGGAAGACGTGATCGCCCTCGTCGGCAAAGGGGTGACGTTCGATACGGGCGGCTATTGTTTGAAGCCGCGCGACAGCATGGTCGACATGAAAACCGATATGGCCGGCGCGGCGGCGGTGCTCGGGGCGATGGAAGCGATCGGCGAACTGCGGCCGGAACAAAACGTGCTCGCCGTCATTCCGGCGACCGACAATATGATCAGCGGCGAGGCGTTCAAGCCGGACGATGTCATTACGTCGCTGTCCGGAAAAACGATTGAAGTGAAAAACACGGATGCGGAAGGACGGCTCATTTTGGCCGATGCGGTGACCTATGCGAAACAGCACGGCGCCAGCTATATCATCGATGTCGCTACGTTGACGGGCGGAGTGATCGTCGCCTTGGGCACGGACAAAACGGGCGCGATGACGAACAATGAGGAGCTGTTTGAGCAATTGCTTGAAGCGTCGATGGAAACCGGGGAGTTCATTTGGCGGCTGCCCATTACAGAAAACGACCGCGAGCGGGTGCGAAGCAGCAAAATCGCCGACTTGAACAATTCTCCGGGGCGGGAAGGACACGCCATTATGGGCGGGGCGTTCATCGGCGAATTTGCGGAAGATACGCCGTGGGTGCATTTGGATATCGCCGGCACGGCCGCCACAAAGAAAGACGGCGACCTCGGTCCGGCTGGGGCGACAGGCGTGATGGTGCGCACGCTCACCGCGTTTGTCGAGCGGTTTGAATAAAACGAACGCCGGCAGGCTGATCGACAGGCGCTGCCTTGGCGCAGAGGCGCCCAGTGTGAGGGCGGGGTATGCCGGCAGCGAACGAGCCGAAGCGGACGTGCATAGCTTCTGCTTTTGTTTGGCACGCTACTTAGTACATAGCAGGAAAAGCGAACAGAATGTAAATGTAGTGTAAATTTCATGTAAAGTTTTTTGTTGTCTTATTGTAAATGCTGTGTAAATTGTTACAATAAGTAGCGGTGATTTTGATTTCGCAAATGGAGGGTGTCCGATATGATTTTTTCACCGAAAAAAGACGTTTTCTTCGACATGTTGTTTACGATTTCGGAAAATGTGAAGGAAGCGGCGCAATATTTTGTCGAGTATAAAATTCAAAGCGTAAGCGACTTGAAAGAATTTGCCCGCGTCATGAAAGAGTACGAACGAAAGGGCGATTCATTCATCCATGAACTGGTCGTCCAATTGAACAAAACGTTCATTACGCCGATCGAGCGGGAAGACATCCACCAGTTGGCGATGAAAATGGACGATGTGCTTGACGGATTTGAGCAATGTTCAGCGCGGTTTGAAATGTTTTCGTTCACGGACATTGATGAACATATGGTGAAGTTTTTTGACTATATTTATCAAAGCACGATTGAAATTGTTCACGCCCTCGAACTGCTTGCGAACAAAAAATTGCTCGATATGCGCCAACATGCCATTAAAATCAAGGACTATGAAACGAAGTGCGACGAAATTTTGCGCGCGTCGATCAAAAACTTGTTTGTGACGCAAAAAGACCCGATTAAAATCATTCAATACAAAGAGCTTTACGAAATGTTGGAAGAGATTGCCGACAGTTGTGAAGATGTCGCCAATACGTTAGAGACGATTATCATGCGCAACGCATAAAAAGGGGACGCTGTGTTTATGGATACGATCCTGATTTTAACGATCTGCATCGTCATTTTCGCATTGGCGTTTGACTTTATCAACGGCTTTCACGATACGGCCAACGCCATTGCCACATCGGTGTCGACAAGGGCGCTCACGCCGCGTCAAGCCATTATTTTGGCTGCGACGATGAACTTTATCGGCGCGCTCACCTTTACCGGCGTCGCAAAAACGATTACGAAAGACATTGTCGACCCGTTTGCGCTAGAAAATGGACCACTCATTATTTTAGCAGCGTTGACATCAGCCATTGCCTGGAATTTGATCACGTGGTATTACGGCATTCCGAGCAGCTCTTCGCACGCGATCATCGGTTCGGTCGCCGGAGCGGCGATTTCCGCGGCTGGGGTTGGGATTTTGAATTACGGCGGGTTTTTGAAAATTTTACAATCGCTGATTCTTTCCCCGTTTTTGGCGTTAGGGGTCGGCTTTATCATTATGAGCATTTTTCGTTTTATCTTTAAAAACGCCAACTTATACAGCACGACGAGGGGCTTTCGGATGTTTCAAATTGTGACCGCGGCGTTTCAGGCGTATACGCACGGAACAAACGACGCTCAAAAAGCGATGGGGATCATTACGATGGCGTTAATCGCCGGAGGATACCACGCGACGACCGACATTCCTGAATGGGTGCGCATTTCTGCCGCCTTGGCCATGGGATTGGGAACGGCTGTTGGTGGGTGGAAGATCATTAAAACGGTCGGTGGAAAAATTATGAAAATTCGTCCGATCAACGGAGCGGCGGCTGATTTGTCGTCCGCACTCGTCATTCTTTCAGCGACGATGTTCCACTTGCCAGTCAGCACGACGCACGTCATTTCCTCGGCCATCATGGGGGTCGGCGCCGCCCAACGGGTGAAAGGCGTCAAATGGGGCGTCGCTCGCCGCATTGTGCTGACATGGATCATCACCTTGCCAGTGTCAGCGTTGATTGCTGGGTTTGTGTACCAGGTTCTCCGTTTATTTTTCTAACGAATGAAAGAGGGTGTCCCAACAGATCGGGACACCCTTTCTTATTGTTTTTCCTATGTTGTGTTTTGTTTAAGGAAAATTTCCCTTTTGGGTCAGACTCTTTTCGTGTTTAGGCCGCCGAACGGTCCGCGGCGGAGGAGCGTCCGATCGCCCGGCAAATCCTTGGGGCGATCAAGCCGGCGACGATCGACAACAAAATGTCTTTCGGCAGCGGGGCAAGCATCCAGCCCCACACCATGCCGTACGAAAGCCCTTCCGGCGCTTCCGCCCATAGTTTGTACGCCATGTACATCCAGTTCGTGCCGATGACATAGTTGATGACCATGCCAACGAGTGCGGCGGTGACGAAACGAGCTTTTGACGCCGGCTGCGGGCCGCGGTTGATGACCCATCCGGTCGCATAAGCGGCAACGATAAACGAAAGAATGAAGCCAAATGTCGGTTGGAAAATCATCGACAGTCCGCCGTTGAATTTGGCAAACACCGGCACGCCGGCGAGGCCGACGAGCATGTACACAATCATCGCCACCGCACCGAGCCGCCGCCCGAGCACCGCTCCGGCCAAGACGCAGAAAAACGTCTGCAGCGTAATGGGAACACCGCCGACGACAAGAAACGGCGCCCACGACGTAATGTTCGCCCCGATCGCCATCAAGGCGACGAACATGGCGGCGAGCGTCATGTCAATCGGTCGAAGTGAAGTCCGTCCTTCCATATGTAAACCCCCTTTTTTTGTCCGTTAACAAAATCGTACCGAACAACCGCTAGGCTGTCAATCCTCTTTTTTTCGGCGGATGATAAAGCGGCTTGGGGGGATGATAAGAAAAACGACTCCTCGAGCGCTTCATGCGGACAACGCGGCGAGGAGCGTGAAAGGAGGTCTTGTCAATGGATCGGTTCGTGCCGGATGAGGAACTGAAGCGGGCGAGCAAAATGGGGGCGAACGAAGACATCATCCATACAAGCAAACACGACGACGGCTACGATTTGCGCACCCCGGCGGAAATCGGGGCTCGGCAGCCGACGGATGAAAACGGCAATGCGTAAAAGAAGGGGTGCGGATCGACAGGAAAGAAAAACGTCTTGGACCGATTCGCGCCTCGAAAAAGCCGGAGGATCGAGCGAAAAAAGATGGCCGCCTCCCCATCGAGTTCCCTTAGAGTGGTCTTGTCGTTCTGATAAAATGCTGCCGGCTCGAATGTCGTGCTCGTTTTTCAATGGGTTTTTCGGCATGAAAAGAGAAGAAAATGAATTTATTGATTTTTATGAATAAATACCTATTTTTGATATGGTAATAAAGTTCCTTTTTTTTATTTCCAGTAAGATTTTAATTGTAAATATATAGTTTATTTACCATAACGTGTACTTGGTAAGAGACTGAGGTAGCGTCAAAAGTTCTATGAAAAACCCAAACAGACCATAAAATATAATAATTACCTGGAGGATTTACTCTTTTCAGAATAAATAAAGGGTGAACTCAATTTGTTAGAGATCGTTTTGATTGTATTGTTTTTGATCGGTTTGTTCGTTTTCGTGGTTTACTATGTTCTTTTTGCAACCAAAGATTTAAAAAGAATGACACAACAAAATGAGGAAATCATGAAATTGCTAAATGAGATTAAAAACCATATTCAAAAGTAGCGATTATGCAAAAGGTTCAAGTCATCCTGCCTAACCGAAGGCGAATAAAAATGGATGTGGCGGATTCAAATGACGGAGCACCAAGGAGAATCTTTATGACCAAGAGAATAAAGTTTATACTGTTTACCTTGTTCTTCTCCCCGTCATTATTCCTGATTAACTATTATCAAAGCATAAACATGAAAAAGGACGAATATCCGGATTATGTCTTTTGGACTCTCTATTTGTTGGTCGTCGTTTGCCTGACGATCATCTGCCGATCGATTCGACAAATCCTCTTTAGTGTTCTTTGCATGTCTGCCGTTTCTGTTGGCCTTGGATATTGGCTGATTGAGAAGAATGAAAGCATTCGATATTTTTACAACCTTGGGATTCCCACAACGTTTATTGGCCTTTCGCTGCTTGTTTACGTCATTCCGCTATTCGTCTGTTTGTTCCGTTCTAATAAGAAAAATGTAGAGAAAGCCTGAATGTTGGATGCATTCTGATGAAGGAGAACCGGTTTCCATGAATCGAAAAAAAGGTTTGTCTTGTTTGTTGCCGTGCTGATGGTTATTTTCTTTTTCGTCTACATGTTTGAAGAACAAGTGCTGCGCTTTTTAGACTACAAGGCGGTCAAGCTGACGATGTTGATTTCTTTGATCACGATCATTGTCGGTGATATCATCTATCGACGTACGTAATCGGATGCGCAGTGTGAACGGAAGGGAATGCCGGGCGCGGTGCCCGGCAAGTTTGTTTAGGCGCTGGACGGCGATGGGATGATCGCTGTCTTTTTTGGGCCGGATCAACAACCGTTTTGATCTGCCCGCTTTGCCTAGCGCGGTAAGGCGCAAACGACAACACCGCTTCCAGCGCCATGCATGGTCTGGAAGCGGCGCCCGCCTCGATCGAAGCGGTGAATGGAAAAGATTCCAAAACGATCAGGGTGAAAGACGAGACTCACCTAAAAGGCGGAAACACGTTCCAACGCAAGCCGATGACGAGCTGGCAGCACGGAAACGCGCCGGGGGGCGGCGACAACGTCAGGCGGATGCCGTCGGGATTGAAATACACATCGGTTTTCGAGCGGATGCCAAGCGAGCGGATGAGGCGCTTCACTTCATCCGTTTTTCCTTCTTGGGCGGCCGACATGACCGAGGCCGCGAACGAACGGGACTCGGCCAGTTTTTTCAAAACGGTGGCAGCATCGTTCATCAGCGTCTGCGCCGTGGCGGCGGACTGGGAAAAGAGAGCCGGGTCGATCGGAGGGTACGGGCCGGCCGGCATCCGCGGGAACGGGGTGAACATGGCTGCTTGCGCCTCCTTTCCGGAAATGGAATCCGATATTACGATATGTGCAAACAGCCAAAAAGGAGCGAAGCCAAACGGGCGATTTCGCTCCTTCTTTATGCATTGCGCAGGCGGGACGCTACAAATAGCGCAGCCATAAATAGGCATGCGACAGGAGCAAGGCAATGAGCGTGAGCGGCGCGCCGATTTTCAAAAAATCAACGTACGTAAAGCCATGCCCTTCGCGCGAAGCGATGCCGGCGACAATCACATTCGCGGAGGCGCCGATGAGCGTTCCATTTCCGCCGAGGCAGGCGCCAAGAGACAAGGCCCACCAAAGCACGTCAATCTGCGGGGCGTCTGGAGACAGTCCCATGCCGACTGCCATATCTTGAATGAGCGGGATCATCGTGGCGACGAACGGGATGTTGTCGATCGTCGCTGAGGCGACGCCGGACAGCCAAAGGATGAAATAAGCGGCCGTGGAAATATCGCCGCCAGTGACATCGAGCGTTTTTTCGGCCAATGATTTGATCAGGCCGATGTCAACGAGCCCACCGACCAAGACGAACAGACCGGCGAAAAAGAAAATCGTGCCCCATTCGATCGAATGAAAGACATCCTCCAGTTCATGCTCTGGCACGGCGATGAGCATGAGCACGACCGCTCCGGTCATGGCGATGACGGCCGCATCGACATGAATGACCGAATGAAAAATAAAGCCAAGGATGGTCAGCCCGAGCACGGCGACCGATTTGCGCATCAGCTTCGCATCTTGAATATAATCGGCGTCGCGAAGCTCTATCAGCTTTTGAATCAACGCAGGATCGGTTTTCAGCTGCTTGCGGTAAACGAATGCGAGCAGCGCGACCGTCACAATGGCGATGACGATGACGATTGGCGTCAAGTTGAACAAGAAAGCGTTGAAATCGAGATGCTTGTTCGCCGAGCCGATCATAATGTTCGGCGGGTCGCCGATCAATGTCGCCGTGCCGCCGATATTGGATAAGAGCACTTCAGAAATCAAATAGGGAACGGGGTTGACTTGGAGCATCCGTGTAATTGAAAACGTCACCGGCACGACAAGCAGCACGGTGGTCACGTTGTCCAAAAACGCCGACAACAGCCCGGTCAACAGTGAAAGCATCACCAAAATGCGGACCGGGCGGCCTTTGGCGAGTTTCGCTGCTTTAATGGCCATGTATTGAAAAAAGCCGGACTTGCTCGTAATGCCGACCAAGATCATCATTCCGATCAGCAGCGTGATCGTTCCCCACTCAATATGGTGGGTGAACGCTTTTTCGATGTCAACGATGCCGAAGATGACCATGAGCGCCGCCCCGAGCAAGGCGATGACCGCGCGGTGGATTTTTTCAGAAATGATGATCGCGTATACAACCAAGAAAACGGCAATGGCAAAATAATATTGAAGATTTGACACGTGTGCGGCAGAATGATCCATTCGTACTCCTCCCTTTCCAGTTATGTCGTCATGTTGTGAAAACCGCTCCCGCACGCCGGGCATGTCCAATCACTGCGCTCGCTGGCGGCTTCACGAACATAAAACGTAAATGAACAATGCGGACAAGGGATTTCGCGCACCCGATCCATCAACATCCGCCGCCTCGGTTCGGCTGGAGCATTGGTGTCAATGATCTCGACATGGATGTCGTCGCGCGATTCGTCTTCCGCGATCACGTTTCCTTCCGCTTCATCTTTTGTGCGCCAGCGGCCGCCGAGCACATGCTGCTCAAGTTGGCTGTGCGAGGAATGTTCAAGCATTTCTTCAGCCAGTTTCATGTACTGGCGGTCCGTCAGCCCGCTGAACGGAAGGTTCTTCTTCTGTTTTTTCCAATACGCCCGCAGTTGGTCTTCGGTGAAAATCCATGTAACAATCTGATGAATCACGACATTTTTCATCCCATCCACCCTCCTTTTTCTTGATCATATCATAGAAGGCTGGTGATTTAACAGGAAATGCGGCTCAACCATAGCATTTCTTCAATGCATCAACCTTATAAATGCTGCTCTTCTCTTCACTCAAGAACCATCGGTTTAGGGGAAATGGTTGTTTTTCGCGGATCTTATAAAGGGTGGGGGAGAAAAAACGATTGGCTTGAATGGGAAGCGTCCATCCGCCCTTCTTCTTTTTCGCCAAGGCTTTCGTTGATTCCTACGGCATCCGCCTCTTTTTCGCCATTTTCTGAAAAAAGAAATAAACAATCGCTTCTGCGTGATATAATAATAGTAAGACGGACGGCAACAGCGTGCCGGAAAGGGGGGAAGCGACGATGGACAGCCCGCAATATTTGTTTCTCGATTTTGAATTTACGATGCCGGAGACGAAAACAAACCCGAACGGGTTTTGCCCGGAAATTATTGAAGTCGGCCTTGTCGCGGTTGTTGACGATCAGATCATCGGCCAATTTTCTTCCTATGTGAAGCCGCTCCGCTTTCCGCAGCTCACGGAACGGTGCAAGTCGTTTCTCAACATCACCCAAGAACAAATCGACCGCGGAATGAGTTTTTATGAGCTGGTTTCCTTGCTTCGGCAATATGACCGCGAACGCCCGACGACAGTGATGACGTGGGGGAGCATGGATATGAAAGTGCTCCGGGAAAACTGCCAATCGGCGCAAGTGGAATTCCCATTCACGGGCGAGCATCGTGATTTAGCCATGGAGTATAAGCGGTTTTTCGGCAACAAAAACCAAACCGCGCTGCGCAAGGCGGTGCAAGAGTACGGCAATGAGGCAGTTGGAAAAGCCCATTGCGCGCTCGATGATGCGTTCACCGCGTATACGATTTTCCGGCTGGTGGAAAACGACAAAAAATATTTGGCGAAGACAAAGCCGCCGACGATTGGAGAACGGATTGATTTGACCCAGCTGCGAAAAAAATTCGCTTTATAGCCGGCTGCGTTGGCGGCGGCTTTTTTATGTTATAATAGAAAGTGGACGATTTTTTAGGCAGAAAGGTTGTTTCCTTATGTGGCCATCGGTGCTGAATTTATTTTTGTACTTTCCAGAAGACAAACGTGAATACATTCCCGCAGCCATTTCGTTTGCTGTCTTCTTCTTGATGGCGGTGTTCACGATGCGGCTCATCATCATCATCTCCCGGCGGCAGGAGAAGGAAGCGAAGCGGCTCGAAGAACAGCTGCTTGGAAAACGAGAGGAACGGAAGGAGCCGCCCGGAGTATAAACGAGCCCCCCTCCGGCAATACTGGCGGATAACAAGTGATGCTGGAGGGTGGTTCGTCTTGCGAAAAACGTACGGTGTGGTGCTGGCGGCAGCGCTCGTGTTGTCCGGCTGCGGCCAAGAGAATGGAACGAGCCGGACGGTGGAGATGATCAATGCGGATGGCGATTCGATCGGTACGATCGAGTTGACTGAACAGGCGGAAGGGGTGCGGCTGAAGCTTGACTTGGAAGGCCTCCCGCCGGGAGAGCACGCCATTCACATCCATGAAAACGGAAGCTGCAAACCGCCCGATTTCCAATCGGCCGGCGGTCATTACAATCCGGACGGGAAAAAGCACGGCCTTCTCCACCCGGAGGGGGCGCATGCCGGCGATTTGCCGAACATTATTGTGAAGGATGACGGCACGGTCAACGTCGAGTTGAAGGCGCCCAATGTGACGCTGAAAGAAGGAGAGAAAGGCTCGCTGCTTACGAAAGACGGAACATCGATCGTCATTCACGCCAAGAAAGACGACGGCATGACCCAGCCGGCGGGAGACGCCGGCGGACGGATCGCCTGCGGGGAAATCAAGTCGTCGTGAAACAGGGGCTCGCGCGCGGGCCCCTGTTTCACGTTGCCGGGGCAACGCTTCGCATGGCAAATGCGAGAAAGTGACGGTTGCACAGCTTCTGCTGCACATGGATGGCGGAACGGAGCAACGGGTCCGGCGCTGCTTCTTTTCCCTTTCGCCATCCGCTTGGCCGCTCTTCTTTGGTGCAAAGCTATATAGGATGCAACGAAATCGTTTAACATATCCTTGACGGAAAAGTGGCTCATCCATTTTTGACTGTCGAAGGCAAGCCGTAGGCTTGCCTCCGTCACGCTAAGGCGTGACGGAAGACCGAACAACGACTCGCTTAAAGACCCATTCATGGGTCTTTAAGCGGTGTTGTTCGGTCACTCGACAGTTGGATGAAATGACCGGTAAAAACGAAAAATGTTAAAGCTTTAAATTGCATCTATATAGCGCAGCGCCGTCGCCAGCCGCCGCAGCCCTTCCTCCAGCGTCGGGCGCGGGCAGGCGATATTCAAACGGATGAAGCCGACGCCTTCCTGGCCGAATTTGCTGCCGAACTCGACGGCGAGTTTTCCTGTTTCAAGGAGCCGACGCTTCAGCTCCGCCTCGGAAAGGCCAAGGCCGCGGCAGTCGATCCAGACAAGATACGTCGCCTGCGGCCGGACGGGGCGAAGCGGCGGCAAGTGTTCCGCTAAATAGGCAACCGTCATGTCGATGTTTTGCCGCAAGTAATCAAGCAAGGCGTCAAGCCACGGTCCGCCATGGCGGTAGGCCGCTTCCGCTCCGACGATGGCGAACGCATTCAGCGTAAAAAAGCCGTGCCGCTGCTGGACGCGGCGGAACGCCCGGCGCCGCGATTCGTCGGGAAGGATGACTTCCGCTGCCTGCAAACCGGCGAGGTTGAACGTTTTCGTCGGCGCGCGGAACGTGGCGCTTTGCGCGGCCAGCTCTGGGTGGAGGGAGGCAAACGGCGTGTGTTTGGCTGGCGGGAGCGTCAAATCGGCGTGGATTTCGTCGGAAAGGACGAAGACGCCGTGCTTGAGGCAAAGTTCTCCCAGCCGTTCGAGTTCTTCTTTTGTCCATGATTTGCCTCCCGGGTTGTGCGGATGGCAAAGGATGAGAAGTTTGGCATCGGGCAGCTTTCGCTCCAAGTCGTCCCAGTCGATCGCATAGTTGTCTTCCTCAAGGCGCAGCGGACTGAACAGAAGCGTGCGGTCATGGCGGCGGACGAGATCAAACAGCGGCCGGTAGACCGGGGAAAAAACGATGATGCGATCCCCTGGTTCGGAAAACGCTTCGATGGCGGCGGCGACCGCCGGCACGACGCCGTGGGCAAACACGAGCCAAGACGGATCGATCGTCCAGTCATGACGGCGTTCAAGCCATTGGCACACCGCTTCTTTGAGTGAATCGGGAATGACAGTGTAGCCGAACACGCCGTGCTCCACCCGTTGCCGCAGCGCTTCTTGCACTTCTTTCGGTGCGGGAAAATCCATGTCGGCGACCCACATCGGCCATACGTCTTCGCGGCCGAACACGCGATGAACGTCATCCCATTTCACCGACAGCGTGCCCCGGCGGTCGATGACGCGGTCGAACGGAAACATGATCGCGCCTTCTCCTTTCTCAGCACGCGAACGATGCGGTCCTTTCCCTTCATCGAATGGAAACATTGTTGCATCTTCTCCCTTCTTTTTTTCGAATCGATGGCTTATAATGGGTTATATCATAGCATCAAGAAAGGTGGATGGCGGCGGCATGGACGGACGACAGTTGAATCGGCTTCTTCTTGAATGGATCGGCGCCTGGGACCCGTTTGGCCTTGGAAAAGACGCCTACGACGTCGAGGCGGCCAGCGTGCTCCAGGCGGTGTATGAGACGGAAGACGCCCGCACGTTGGCCGCCCGCATTCAGTCCATATATGAATTCGCCTTTGACGAGCCGATTCCTTTTCCCGACTGCCTAAAACTCGCCCGCCGGCTGCTTGAATTAAAGCAAGCGGCGTCCTGTCCGCTCCCGTGATGACGACAGGGAGCCGGCTTGGCGAAACCGACTGATGAAATGGAGGGATGCTGCGTGAAATTGAGCGAAAAAGAGCTGGAAATTATCGAAATATTGGAAAAAGACGCACGAACGCCGATCGATGTGCTGGCGAAGATGATCGATTTGCCGGTCGAGGAAACGGAAGCATTGGTTCGAAAGCTGGAAGAGGCGAAAGTGATCGTGCAATATACGGCGCTCATTGACTGGCGGAAGGCGGACGGACGCGAAGGGGTGACGGCGATGATCGACGTCAAGGTGACCCCGAAGCGCGGCGTCGGCTTTGACGAAGTGGCGGAGCGCATTTACCGATTCCCGGAAGTGAAATCGGTGTACTTAATGTCCGGCGCCTACGACTTATCGGTCGTGATCGAAGGGCGTTCGATGGCGGAAATCGCCCAATTTGTTTCCGAGAAGCTGTCGACGCTCGATTCTGTCATTTCAACGACGACCCATTTCATTTTGAAAAAATACAAACACGATGGCATCGTCTTTGACCAAGGAGATCAAGATCGCCGCATCGTGGTGTCGCCATGAAGCCGCAAACGAGAAAAACGTACGTGTCCAAGACGGTTGCGGGCTTGAAGCCATCCGGCATCCGCCGCTTTTTCGACCTTGCTTCCAGCATGGACGGCGTCATTTCGCTCGGCGTCGGCGAGCCGGATTTTGTCACGTCCTGGAGCATTCGCGAAGCGAGCATTTTGTCGCTCGAGCAAGGCTATACGTCGTATACGGCCAACGCCGGGCTCTTGGAGCTCCGCCAAGAAATCGCCGCTTATTTGCGCCGCAAGTTTCATGTCGACTACTGTCCGGAGACAGAAATTTTAGTGACGGTCGGGGCGAGCCAGGCCATCGACTTGGCGCTTAGGGCGATCATCAACCCGGGCGATGAAGTGATCATCGTCGAACCGAGTTTTGTCGCCTACGAGCCGCTTGTCGTGCTCGCGGGCGGGAAACCGGTGGCCGTTTGCACGTCTGGCGAAGACAAGTTTCAGCTCAATCCGGTGCACCTTGAACGGGCGATCACCGAGCGGACGAAGGCGGTCATCATCTGCTCGCCGAACAACCCGACCGGAACGGTGCAGAGCCGCACGGAGCTTGAAGCGATCGCCCGTCTGGCTGAGGCGCATGACTTGCTCGTCATTGCCGATGAAATTTACGCCGAGCTGACGTATGAAGGAGAGTACACGAGCATGGCCGCTGTTAGCGGCATGCGCGAGCGGACGATTTTGATTTCCGGTTTTTCCAAAGGGTTTGCGATGACCGGTTGGCGGCTCGGGTTTGCGGCAGCGCCTGACGAGATTTTGCAGGCGATGTTGAAAATCCATCAGTATGCCATGATGTGCGCGCCGACGATGGCGCAATATGGGGCGCTTGAGGCGCTTCGCAGCGGAGAGCGCGATGTCGCCGAGATGCGCAACAGCTACCGGCGGCGGCGCAACTATTTCGTCGCCTCGCTCAATGAAATCGGGCTGCCGTGCCATTTGCCGGGCGGCGCGTTTTACGCCTTCCCGTCCATCAAGCCGACCGGTTTGACGTCGGAGCAGTTTGCTGAGCGGCTGCTCATCGAAGAAAAAGTAGCGGTCGTCCCCGGCAACGTCTTCGGCCAAAGCGGGGAAGGCTATATCCGCTGTTCATACGCTTCATCGCTCGAACAGCTGCAAGAAGCCATTAAGCGAATGAAACGGTTTTTGGCGCGCCTGTAACTGGGGATGTTCCGCCGTCGGCGGGACATCTTTTTTTGGGGTTTGCTGTCGGTCTATGTTATAATACAGAAACATAGACGAAATTCATCAATAGGAGTGTTTCGCTTGTCAACGATCAAACGAGGAGCGATCGTGAAAGGGAAGGTGACGGGCATTCAGCCGTATGGCGCGTTCGTCCAGCTTGAGGACGGCATGCAAGGGCTGATCCATATTTCTGAAATTTCCCATCAATTTGTGAAAGATGTGCGCGATTACGTCCATGTCGGGGATGAAGTGACGGTCAAGGTGTTGGACGTCGATCGAAAGGCGAGGAGGGCGAGCCTGTCCCTAAAGGCGCTTGAACCCGCCGAGGAAAAGGAAAAACGCCATATGCGCATGAAAATGCCGCTCAAGTCGGGGTTTCGCCCGTTGAAGGAAAAACTGCGCGAATGGATTGAGCAGTCCAAGAAAGAAGATGGACCGAAACCATAAGAACCCTGCCGCCAAGCGGCGAGAGTCCATGACGCTTTTGGGCCGGGAGAGGCGCAAAAAGAAGACACCCACCGCCAAGCGGTGCGTGTCCCTTTGTGTTTCATTATGTGCGCGATGTCTTTGGCTCGGTGCGCCCAAGTTCTTCGGCCGGTTTAAATAAAAGCGCCAAGTTGATCAAGCCGGCGATGCCGACCAAGCTGTAGATGATGCGCGACCAAACGGAGTCTTGGCCGCCGAAAATGGCGGCGACTAAGTCAAATTGGAAAAAGCCGATCAGTCCCCAGTTAATGGCGCCGATAATGGTCAACAATAGCGCAATGCGCTGCAATGCTCCCATCTTGTTTGCCTCCTTTGGAAAATTTCTTTTCAACTTATAGGATGAATCGCAGTCGTGAAAAATATGCATCGTTTGCCGCCAAAGCAGTTGGCTTTACAACCGGTGGCAGGCGCTGCCATAATAGATTCAGGAAAAGGAGGGCATCCATATGCAAGAGTTTATTTTCCGCAACCCGACGAAACTGATTTTTGGAAAAGGGCAGCTCGAACGGCTCAAAGAAGAAGTGCCGCGCTACGGCAAGAAAGTGCTGCTCGTGTATGGCGGCGGCAGCATCAAACGAAACGGATTGTATGAGGAAGTCATGAAGATATTGGGGAATATTGGCGCCGAGGTCATCGAACTGCCAGGCGTCGAACCGAACCCGCGCGTCTCGACCGTAAGAAAAGGGGTGGACATTTGCAAGCGGGAAGGCGTCGAATTTTTGCTGGCGGTTGGCGGCGGCAGCGTTATCGACTGCACGAAAGCGATCGCCGCCGGGGCGAAATTCGATGGCGATCCGTGGGAGTTTATCACGAAAAAAGCGCCCGTCACCGGCGCCCTGCCGTTTGGCGTCGTCTTGACGCTGGCGGCGACCGGGTCGGAGATGAATTCTGGTTCGGTGATCACAAACTGGGAGACGAAAGAAAAATACGGCTGGGGCAGCCCGTTTACGTTCCCGCAATTTTCGATTTTGGATCCGACGTATACGATGACCGTTCCGAAAGACCATACGGTTTACGGCATTGTCGATATGATGTCGCATGTGTTTGAGCAATATTTCCACCATACGCCGAACACGCCATTGCAAGACCGGATGTGTGAAGCGGTGTTGAAAACCGTGATCGAAACGGCGCCCAAACTGATCAACGATTTGGAAAACTACGAGCTGCGCGAGACGATCATGTACTCGGGCACGATCGCCTTAAACGGCTTCTTGCAAATGGGCGTCCGCGGCGACTGGGCGACGCACAATATTGAGCATGCCGTTTCCGCCGTGTATGACATCCCGCACGCCGGGGGATTGGCGATTTTGTTCCCGAACTGGATGAAGCATGTGCTCGATGAAAATGTCAGCCGTTTCGCCCAGCTCGCGGTGCGCGTCTTTGATGTCGATCCGGCGGGCAAATCGGAGCGGGATGTGGCGCTTGAAGGCATCGAGCGGCTGCGCGAGTTCTGGTCGAGCCTCGGGGCGCCGTCGCGGCTTGCGGACTATGGCATCGGCGAGGAAAACTTGGAGCTGATGGCCGATAAAGCGATGGCGTTTGGCGAGTTCGGCCGTTTCAAAACATTGAACCGCGATGATGTGCTCGCCATTTTGCGCGCTTCCCTGTAATGAGGCGATGCGGCGGTTTCGCGAATCAATCGATGATGGCGCCGGCTCGGCGACGGAATCTGCCTGAGCTGGCGCTTTTCCTATTTTCTTGGTTTGCCTGGGTGCGCTCCCAATCCCGCAGGACGGCGGAAAGGGAGGAGGGCGCGAAAAACAGCCGCCTCGCCCGAATCCATGGTTCTCGAATGAGGAAAAAGCACAACGTTGATTACGTTTCTTGAGGCGAGCAGCCTGAGCCCCTAGAAGGCTGGTGAAAAACGAGTTTTGTTCCCAAATCGGCGGCGTTTCATCAGGAAAGAAGACGAACTTCACAAGGTTTCTCTAATTGAAAAATGATTGGGATAAGCTGTCTTTTTCGTTGCATCACCATCCCTCCAGGTGTCACGCAAGGAAATCGGCGCGGCGAACATGGCAAAAAATGAATCCGTTTCCAAAAAGGTGGGCTGCTTGATTTCCCTTGTTTATTCCGCTAAAGTGAAAGAAGGCAATGATTCTTGAAGGGGAGGCGGAAATCGATGACCCACATTCGCTTTGACTATTCCAAAGCGCTCGTCTTTTTTGGCGAACATGAGCTTACATACTTGCGCGATGCCGTGAAAGTCGCGCATCATTCGCTTCATGAAAAAACCGGTGTTGGAAGCGACTTTTTAGGCTGGCTTGACTGGCCGGTCGACTATGACAAAGAAGAATTCGCACGCATCAAGGAGGCGGCGAAAAAAATCCAATCGGACTCTGATGTTCTTGTCGTCATCGGCATCGGTGGCTCGTACCTTGGCGCGCGGGCGGCGATCGAGATGCTGCACCATTCGTTTTACAACGCCTTGCCAAAAGAAAAGCGGAAAACGCCGCAAATCATTTTTGTCGGCAACAACATCAGCTCGACGTATATGAAAGACGTCATCGATTTCTTGGAAGGGAAAGACTTCTCGATCAACGTCATTTCCAAATCGGGGACGACGACCGAGCCGGCGATCGCCTTCCGCATTTTCCGCAAGCTGCTTGAGGAGAAATACGGCAAAGAGGAAGCGCGCCGCCGCATTTACGCGACGACGGACAGCAAGCGCGGCGCGCTTCGGACGCTCGCCAATGAGGAAGGGTACGAGACGTTTGTCATTCCGGATGACATCGGCGGCCGCTACTCGGTGCTGACGGCGGTCGGGTTGCTGCCGATTGCCGCAAGCGGCGCGGACATTAACGCCATGATGGAAGGAGCGGCCAAAGCGCGTGACGATTTCAGCTCCTCGGAGCTTGAGGAAAACGCCGCTTACCAATACGCCGCCATCCGCAACATTTTGTACAACAAAGGGAAAACGATCGAGCTGCTCGTCAACTACGAACCAGCGCTGCACTATTTCGCCGAATGGTGGAAGCAGCTGTTCGGCGAAAGCGAAGGGAAGGATCAAAAAGGCATTTACCCGGCTTCCGCTGATTTCTCGACCGATTTGCATTCGCTCGGCCAATACATTCAAGAAGGGCGCCGCGATTTGTTTGAAACAGTGTTGAAGCTGGAAGAACCGCGTCATGAGCTGATCATTGAAGCCGAAGAAAACGACCTCGACGGGCTGAACTATTTGGCGGGAAAAACGGTTGATTTCGTCAACACAAAAGCGTTCGAAGGGACGCTGCTCGCCCATACGGACGGCGGCGTGCCGAACTTGGTCATCACGTTGCCGAAGCTCGATGAATATACGTTCGGCTACCTTGTCTACTTCTTTGAAAAAGCATGCGCCATGAGCGGCTACTTGCTCGGGGTGAATCCATTTGACCAACCGGGAGTGGAAGCATACAAAAAGAATATGTTCGCCCTCCTCGGCAAACCAGGCTATGAGCAGTTGAAGGAAGAACTGGAGAAACGGTTGAAATAACAACGTGTTCCATCGCCAAGCCGCTGTTTTCTCGGGGGAGATGACTCGCGGCTCGACCCGAGTCGCGCCCAAAATGGCGGACGGAACGACGGAAAAAGCGCCTCTTCCCTTTTGCGGGGGAAGAGGTGTTTTGTTATACATGAACCGGGTCGTTCGGCCGCACAACGCCCGGGCGAGGGTTTATTGCTCCCTGCCGTTTTTCGCCAAGCGTCTGAAGCTGCCGCGGACAAATAATCCCCGCCGAACGGGAAACGATAAAAGAAAGGAGGGATTGTGCATGATTGAAATGCCATCGCGTTTGGAAGGAAAACAATTTCAACTGTACCATTTGGAAGAGCAATTAAAACCAATGGGATATACAATCGGCGGCGGGTGGGACTACGATCACGGCTATTTCGACTACAAAATCGCCGATGACGCGGGCTATCAGTTTTTGCGCGTGCCGTTTCGGGCGGTCGACGGGCAGCTTGATTCGCACGGAACGACGGTGGAGCTTGGGCGGCCGTTTTTGCTTGCGCATAAATACCAACGGGGCATCGATGATTTCGCCGATGTCGGCAACATCAGCGCCTCATTCAATCAGTTTGCCGAGCCGCAAGACCCGGATGCGACCGTACCCGAGCGATACATTTCCGTCGGAAAGGCGCTTGTCCAAGAACTGGAGCGCCGCCTGCTCGATTAAGGGGCAAGCGCGAACAGGCGGTCGCTTTGTTGAATCGGGCGGTCCGGTGCAACGGAAATCGCTCCGTGATCTCCATGGATGACGCCAAGCAGCGTCACGTTTTGCTTGAGCAGCTGCTGTTGAACGGCGGCGAATGGCTGGCCGATTTGCTGTTCGTCTGGCTCGAGAAGGCAGAGCGTCTGTCCGTCCAGGCGGTAAAGCGCCGTCTCCCACACGCTGGCGGCGCCCGGCGAGCGAAGGCTGGCGGCCATGGCGAAACTCGCCAGCAAGTTTGTCTGAATCACCTCATCCGCCCCGGCGCGGAAGGCGTTCTGGACGTTTCGGCCCGTTAGGATTTCCACGATGGCGTACACCGACGGGTTGAGGCTTTTGGCGGCAAGCAGCGTGACAATCGTATCTTTATCGGCTTCCGCTTCCGCTTTATGCGGATCGGCGGTGATGAGCAAAAAACGCGCTTCTTGAATATTGGCCTTCTCCAGCACCGCATCGTCGCTTGCCGTTCCTTTAATGAAATGAACCGGCGCGTTCAGAAGCGGGTGGGACGGAACAGTGGCGTCGATGAGAACGAAGCGCATGGAGGCGTCGTGCCGCGCGAGGCGGAGCAGCACCTCGCGCGCCCGCTCGTTCCAGCCGACGATCACCGCATGGCCGCGCTCTGTATACCGGAGCTGTCCGCTTGTAAAGGCGGTTTCCCGGGCGGCGGCCGCGGCGGAGACGGAAGCGAAATAAGCGGTGAGGATGCCGGTGCCAAGGATGATAAGCCCAATGGCCGCGAGTTTTCCGGCGGCCGTTTTCGGGACGATGTCGCCGTAGCCGATTGTCGCCGACGTCACGATCGCCCACCACACGCCGTCGAACACCGTGCGGAACGTCTCTGGTTCAATGAAGCGCATCAGCGCGCCAAACAGCACGATCAACGCGCTTGCCGAGACAAACAGACGAAGCACGGGCGGCCAGCGCCAATACGATAACAGCACGTTCCTTGTTCTCATCGTCCACCCCTCTTTTGCTTTTGTCTTTTTTAGTGTGAGCCGTTTTTGCATAAACATTCCTGTTTTTTCCCATACTAGGAAACGGAACATCACAGAAAGGGGACAGTGGTCATGGATATGAACCGTGTCAAACAAATCGTTTCTTCCCCTGCCGATATCCCGGTATATTACAACGGCGTGTCGGTATGGATTGACGGGTATGATGAAGAAAAACAGACGGCGACCGTCCATTTGCGCGATGGCCGGCTTCATGAGCGCCGGGATGTGCCGGTTTCGGAATTGACGGAAGAGCGGGAGTGAAAAGGGGAGGCCGGCTGACAGTGCGGGAGCCTTCTTGCGTTGCTTGGTTCGAGTAAAGGCGTTTTCCGGCATGAAGCGTCCGGGCGGCCCGCAAGAAAACGGTTGTTGTTCGCCGTCTGTTTCGTGAACAAGACGGCTTTTCAGACGACAATCAGAGGGAGTCGGTGCAAGGACGTAGACATCGGATGAAACGTTGATGGAGCGAGAGACGGGGAAATCCGCCGCTTGCCGAACGACATGTCGGGCAAGCGGCTTCGTTTTGTCAGACAGCGGATTGGCGGCGCGTCCGGGCAACGCGCACCGTCAACAGCAAGGCGCAGGCGAAAAAGAGAATATCATCGATTCCGTAGACGAGATGATACCCTCCAGCGGCAAACAGCGCGCTGCCGATCATTGGTCCGAACGCCATGCCCATATAGCGGAAAAAGTTGTACACGCCGATCGCTGTCGAGCGGTTCGCTTGAAAAACGTTCGTCAGTACGGTCGTCTGCACTGGGAGCGAAAGGCCTAAAAACAAGCCGAACAAGGCGATGGCCAAAACAAGCAGCGAAAGCGATCGTTGGGCCGCGATCAAGAAAAAGAAAATGGACAGCACGGTCAAGTACGATGCCGCCAAGAGGATGCGCCGCTCCGGGAAGCGTCCTTGAAGGCGCCCGCCGAGGAAGCTGCCGATGACGATCATGGACGACATCGCCAAGTACACCGTCCCTTTTTCCTGCGCCGACAGACCGTACCGATCCGTCAAGATGCTGGGCAAAAAGACGAGAAAATTATACAGCGAGTAATATTGAACAAATCCAAGCAGAACGATCGACGACCCGGCACGGCGGCGGAGCACTGAAGCGAAGTCGGAGAGGCGAAACGGGGACGAAACGGCCGTTTCCGGTTTCGTTTCCTTCAGCAGCAGGAAATTGCCGGCACCAACTAAGCCGCCGACGGCCACAAGCGCCAAAAAGACGGTGCGAAATGGAAAATGCTCTGCCAAAAAGCCGCCGACGATCGGCCCGACGACAGGGCCAAGTGAGACCATCATTTGAAACGTCCCCATCGCCCGCCCGCGCTCTTTGCCGGTGAACAAGTCGCCGATGACCGTGGCGGCGACGACCGACCCGGCTGCGATGCCAACGGCTTGCAAGGCGCGGAAAAACAAGAGCGCATAAATGGATGTTGAGAAAAAACAGCCGAGCGAAGCGGCGATGTAGATGACGATGCCGCCAAGCAGCACCGTCCTCCGTCCTTTCCGGTCGGTGAGCGGGCCATAGACGATTTGCATCATCGCCAGGAAGAAAGTGAAAATGGAAATCGTCAAGTTGATCAAAAACGAAGAAGTCGCAAACGCCTCCCGCACTTCTGGTAAAATAGGAGTGTAAATCGTTTGCGTAAACGGGCCGAGAAACGCGGCGAGCGACACAAGATAGACGACAAGCTGGCGTTTCATCTCTTTCCCCTTTCTTTGTTTGTACATATGTATCATTATACTCTCGCTTTTTTCACTGATGGAAATAAAATGACTGTTTGCAAAAGGGGAGATGGAAAGATGGAATCATGTTTGATCCGCGATGCGGCCGCGGCGGATTTGCCGCACATCGTCCGCATTTATAATGAAACGATCCCAAGCCGGATGGTGACCGCGGACTTGGAGCCGGTGTCGGTCGAAAGCCGGCGGGCGTGGTTTGAGGCCCATGACCCGCACAATCGTCCGCTTTGGGTCGTCGAGGACGACGGCGCGGTTTGCGCCTGGCTCAGCTTTCAGTCGTTTTACGGCCGCCCGGCGTACCGCCATACGGCGGAGGTAAGCATTTATATCGCCGAAACGCACCGCGGCCGGGGGCTTGGGACGAAGCTGCTCGAGCGGGCGGTCGAACGGGCGCCCGAACTTGGGATCAAGACGCTGCTCGGCTTTATTTTTGCGCATAATGAACCAAGTTTGCGGCTTTTCTCCCGCTTCGGATTTGAACGATGGGGATATTTTCCGCGCGTGGCGGAATTGGACGGCGTGGAACGCGATTTGGTCATTGTCGGCAAACGGCTTGTATAGAATGGGGGGAGGCGGGGAAGTCATAAGTAATGAGGATGAACGGAAAGAGGGAAGGATATGAACGTCATGCCGATTCGGCTGTTTACGATCCAAGATGGGGAAGGATTTGTCGCTGACGCGTTTCAATGCCCGGTGACCGGCAATTTGATTTACAAATCGTCTGGCACGCCGTCCGTTGTCGCATATGCAGACTTGACCGACGAACAAATCATGCGCCTTGAGAAATACGGATTTCGGCGGCTCGGCGAGTCGCCGGCGCGGATGGAAAGCGGCCCGGACGGCATTGAAGAGCTGCTGCCGAGGCAATGAGGGAGAAAGAAAACGAGGTGAAAACGTTGAAGAAAAGGCCTGCCCGCTGGGGACAGGCTTTTTCTTTTCCCCAGAAGGCCGGCGAAACCCAACGGATTCGCTCGATCCGTTCGTGAGAAAGCTCAAGGGATGAAACTGCGGCGCTGCAAGGTTTTTTCAATTTGAAAAACATTGTTGCAAAGCCTGATATTCGTTCCATCACCGGCCGTTGATCATGTCAACCGGCGGATGAGCCAATAGAGCGCGGCGGCCGCCGCTAGGCCAAGCAGCGTATAAAGAACCGGACGGCCGGATCGTTCGAGCGGCGTTTTGTTCTCCAAAGCCGGCGGGTGAACGGTCTTGGCCGTCTTTTCCCCGGTCTGCGGCCGCGTTTCCGTCCCTGCCCCCTCCCTCTCTCCAGCGGCGTGCTTGCCGTACATGCCCGCTCCGGTTCGTTTCGCCTCCTCGTACGCCTTGCGGACGCGCGCTTCGTATTTGTAATCGCCATAGTCATAAAAGTCTTCGACAAGTCCGGCTTTGGCGAGGTCTTCTTGCAGCAGGCGCTTGCCGACCCACACCCAGGCGAGCAGCCGCTGGTATTTGTCAAACAGCGCGTCTCCGTCGGTCTCAAGCAAAATGTTCCCTTGATGCAAGCGGGAACATGTAAATCGGCTTGCTTCTTTCCCATACGGTTCGACTTGGATCGTGCTCTCCGGCGTATCAATGAACAAAAACCTCGTCGTGTATACATGGCCGTTGACGCGGAATTTCGCCGTATCGCCGTCGATGCACTCGACCAATTCAGCCGGGTAGGTGCGGCCAAGGCGCAACGTAGAACGATCTTCTTTCTTCCCCAGTGTATGGCCGTCCAGGTCGATTCGCTCTGGGGTGAGATGCCGCTTGCATCGTTCATTGCCGTTGTATGTTTGAATAAGCTGGACAAGCTCTTGTTTCGTTTTCGCCTGCTTCGCCAGCGCAGTCGGCTCATGGAGCAAATACACGCAGTCGCTGCCGCGGAAGTGCCCGCCCAACTCATCAAGCTCGCCAGGGTGGGCAAAAGCGGAAATCGGGAACATCAACAGGAAACAAAACAAGAATATGACCATTCGTTTCAAAAACGATCCCTCCACTCGAAAAACATTTCTTCCTCTTGAACAAAAACCGGATGTCCGCAATGGATGGGTTTCAGCACACGATCGCACATGTTATGCCGGTTTTTTCCGTTTTTCAGCGAAAAATCAAGCCAATATGGCCGTTATCGCGCTGTTAGGCGGTTTGCGTTCGTTCACGATAAAGTTTATCAAAAAAGTGGAACGATGAGGAAACATCTCGTCTGAGGGGGAGAGGATGACATGTCCAACTTGCTTTTCGATGATCAACCGTTGGTCATTTTGCCGCAACTCGCTTTGGCGATCGGGTTGAACGAAAGCATCGTTGTTCAGCAGCTGCATTATTGGCTCAAGAAAAGCGAAAACGTCCATGACGGCTATAAGTGGGTGTACAACACGTATGCAGACTGGCAGCGACAATTCCCGTTCTGGTCGGAAAGCACGATTCGCCGGATCATTCTTAAACTGGAAAAAATGGGGATCATCGTCGCGGCGAATTTCAACCGCTCCAAGATCGATAAAACGAAATGGTATCGGATCGACTATGACAAACTGGCCGAAATAACGAAAGAAATATCAGAAATGTCGGACGGACAACATGGGCAGGCGGCAGATGATGGCGTGATGACCGCGCACAATGGTGTTTCGATCGTTCAAGGTGCGGTTTCGTTCACTCAAAACGGGGTTTCGTTCGTTCACGATGAGGGTTTGACGACGCACGATGGGGATTCGATTGTGCAAGATGGCATCTCGGCCGTTCAAGGCGGCGCTTCTGTGGTTCAAGGGGGGATGTTGACGGCTCAAGATGGCATTTTGACGGTTCAAAATAGGGTTTTGCCCACTGAAGATGGGGGGTCGATGAGGCAAAGCAGCGTTTCGACGATTCAACAAGATCAGATTTCGGCCGTTTACGATGGCGTTTCGATCGGCCAAAATGAGCAGACGATGGGCGAAACAGTCCGTCCATTTGCGCAAAATGAACCATCCAGCTGGTCAAACTGGGCGGTCGAGGTGCTCAATTTGACAAGACCAATACCAGAGACGACAACAGAGATGACATCAGAGATCAAAAGAGAAGACGAAGAAGACGCGCGCGTGCGCACATACAAGGAGATCGTTCGCTTCTGTGAGGAAAACGGGTTTGGCGTGATCGGCGATTATTTGCGGGAAAAGATCAATGCATGGGTGGACGATGCGTCCGAGGAATTGGTGTTGGAAGCATTGAAAATCGCGGTGGAAAACGGCGCCAAACGGTGGGTGTACGTGGAAACGATTTTGCGCGACTGGACGGAAAAAGGGTATCGCACCGTGGACGAAGTGCGCGCCGCGCGGTTGGCGTTTCGAAAAGAGCGGATGAAGCAACGATCCGCCCCGCCTTCATCCGATGGCGGCAGAACGATGCGGAAACCGATCCGCACCGAGATCGTGCCGGATTGGCTGAAGATGGATTACAGCCAGCCGGAAGACGACGACTTTGACATCGAGCAGGCGCGCCGTGAGTTGGAGGAACGTCTGAAAAAATACAAAACCAACCCGGACGGATGAAGCCGAAGGGCGTAAGAGTCCGAGGAGTCTCATCTCATGACGGGACGTGAACCGAGCGATTTCTTGTGTGCCCCACGATTTGAGGTTCAGTCAGGTCGTTCACTGGTGCTGGCGCCCCTTCACGTTTAGATGGTGGGAGGCTTCTTTTGGGAATTTGTTCACAGGGGGATGGCTCATCGCCATCTCCCGAAACAAAAATAAAAAACCCTTGCACGGCAAGGGTTGGGCAAATGGAGCATACCGGGCTCGAACCGGTGACCTTCGCGCTGCCAGCACGACGCTCTCCCAACTGAGCTAATGCCCCAAAAAAGGATATGGATGATCTGTCCATGTCCCATTATATATATGGATGCGGACAATTGCAATCCTTTTTTGATCACCCGCTTTCAATATCAACGTGCACGACATCGTCAATGGAGCGGATGACGTAGTAAAGTTCGGCGGTCGAGCGCTTTTGGTCAATGACGGCTCTTAGTTTCAGCAAATGTTCATTCTCTTCAACGTCTTTAATGCGCATCGTTTTAATGTTGATGTCCTGTTGTTTTAAATGGTCGATGACCTTTGTAATGTTTTTGGCGTCCGCCACGGTGATTTGCAACAGCACCTCTTTTTCGCGCAGCTGCTTTGGTCCAAAAAAATTGATCAAAAACGGAATGAGTTCCACACTGACAATGAGAAGCGCGACGCCGAACGCCGATTCCCAATAGAAGCCTGCGCCGACCGCTACTCCAATCCCTGCCGCCCCCCAAATGATCGCGGCGGTCGTCAGCCCGGTGATGCTGTCGTTGCCGCGGCGCAAAATGACGCCTGCTCCTAAAAAACCGACCCCGGACACAATTTGCGCCGCCAGTCGAAGCGGGTCCATCGTAATATGGTCTTTGAGCGGAAAGACGTACGCCGATTCGATCGAAACGATTGTAAGCAAGCAGCTGGAAATGGAAATCACAAGACACGTTTTCAAACCGACCGGTTTTCGCTTCAATTCCCGTTCCAGCCCAATGATCAGCCCGAGAATGGCGGAAATCCCTAGTTTGAGGAACGGATCAAACATCATCGTTTCTCACCTCGTTCATGGTATAATGTAAGAAAACGTTCGTGAACCATTTTTGTCCGCCCTTCCGCATGAAAGTGGTAGATCAGGGCGCACACTCCTTTTCGTAGAAAGTGAGTTGGCAGAAACATGAAGCCGCCAAGCACAGCAAAGGCTTATGCCGCTCTATTCATCGGTGCGCTTGCCGTGTCAACATCGGCCATTTTCGTCAAATGGTCGCAGGCGCCGTCCGCGGTGATCGCCTTTTATCGGCTCTTTTTGGCCGTCGCCATCATGACGCCGTTGTTCCTCCGGCATCGAAGCGAACTCCGAGGCGTCTCCCGGCGCGATTGGCTGTTTTCGCTTTGTTCTGGGGTTTTGCTTGCCTTTCATTTTATCCTTTGGTTTGAATCGCTCGACTATACATCCGTCGCCAGTTCGGTCGTGCTTGTGACGCTGCAGCCGCTGTTTGCCTTCGCAGGCGGCGCGTTGTTTTTCCGCGAACGGTTGACCGTCGGCGCGGTCGGGAGCGCGGTGTTGGCCATTATCGGCAGCATCCTCATCAG
The DNA here is from genome assembly GCF_001610955.1 of Geobacillus thermoleovorans. Taxonomy (GTDB): domain Bacteria; phylum Bacillota; class Bacilli; order Bacillales; family Anoxybacillaceae; genus Geobacillus; species Geobacillus thermoleovorans. The sequence continues at coordinate 2,825,434 of NZ_CP014335.1, read as the reverse complement.
CTGGGGAGACTTCCGCGTCAGCGGGGAAGCGCTGTACGGCGATGGATTGGCGCTGCTTGCGTGCGCGTTTGTCACGGCGTATTGGCTGTTCGGCCAAGAGGTGCGACAACGGTTGTCATTGATGACGTATACCTATATCGTCTATAGCATCAGCGCGGCGGTGTTGTGGCTGTACGCGATGCTGTTTCGCCTTTCGCTGACGGCGTATCAGCTGACGGATTGGCTTTGTTTTCTCGCCCTCGCCGTCATTCCAACGCTGCTCGGCCATTCGGTGATGAACTGGGCGGTCAAATGGGTCAGCGCCTCGACGGTGTCGATGGCGATTTTATTTGAACCGATCGGCGCTTCCGCCTTGGCCTACTGGCTGTTTGGCGAACCGATCCGTCCGTTTCAATGGATCGGCGGTATTTTTATTTTAACAGGAATCGCCCTGTATTTGTGGGAGAAAAACGAAAAAGGTCCGCTAACGGTGCAAGAACGCAGCGGACCCTAGCGTTCCAAAGATAAAGGAAGAGCGGCGGATCGGCAGGCGGAATTCATCGAAGCCGCGGGCGAATTGGGACAAATAAGCGAAATCGACTTGCGTGATATCGGGAAGCAGGTAAGCGGATTTCGTGGCTCCCCGCTTTCGTTTTCGATTGAGCGCGGCGATGATGCCCTCCTTTGTTTGAATGCCGATGCCATGCCCGTAAAAGAAGCCGTCGCCTAAGTAAATGGCATTTTCCCCTTGCCATTGCGGCGTCAACGGATCGAATTCCGGGTTTTTAAAATAGAGGCAATCTCCGGGGAGAAAGTGTTCATCTTTTTTTGTTTGAATGCCAAGATCCCGGTCGGTATGCCAGTCATACAGCAGCAAATCCGCAAACAGCCGGTTGAATGCCGCTGGATCGATTACGTCAAGCACGGCCTTGTAAAACACGATGACGATCGCGGTCGCGCATTCAAACGCGTATCGCTCGCTATGGACAAAAATGTCCTGAATCGCTTCGGAAGCCGTGACATCTGGGCGAAGACGGAAGCCGCCGCGCTCGTCCCGCGTCCAAAAATCGCTGTTGCAGCGCGAAAAACGGAAAATGGCAAACCGCGCCCGGCTTTTCGCCAACTCGCCCGCCGCCCGAACAATGCGGTCGCGCAAGGCGATTTCAAATCGAAGCTGGTGTTTATTTGCATACGTATACAACTTAGGCGAGGAAACAAGGGCATCTAAGATTCGTTGTTCGCTGGCCGGAAGCGAAAACGAACTAGAAACGTCAAAGTTGATTGGTGATAACACGCGAATCAAAGTGAAGAAGCCTCCTTGATGAAAGGATCGCAACAACGATATAGATGCAAAACGGAAAAGTTCTCCACGTCCTTGACGAAAAAAGTCGCTTGCCTATTTCGACCGCCCGAGGCAAACCGCCGTCTTCTTCGCTGCACCTTGGCGTGGCGGAAGACGGAACGACTACCTGCTTCACAGACCCAGGCGTGGGGCTGGAAGCGGCGTTGTTCGGTCGCCTGACAGTCCATCCAGTCGCTCTGCAAAAGCCGTCGATGTGAAGGCGTCCAATCGCATCTATATAGCGATGCCATAGAAGAAATGTATGCACTCGCGCCGGTGTTCATTCCCCTTTTTTAGGAAAAGAACGCTTTCCTGTGGGATGGAGAAGAGGGAACGGGGATGGATCAGCGCGTCCTAAAATTTTTTTAAAAAAGGTATTGCTTTTTTCGAGTTAAGGTGGTATATTAGAAAACGTCGCTGATCAAAGAGGTTGTTTGACAGCGATGCGAAGCAAAAAAGCAGTTGACATCCAAAAAGATGTTATGCTAACATAAAAGAGCTGTTTGAGAGAGACAAAACAGTCGAAAGCTTGTTCCTTGAAAACTGAACGAAACGAAGCGCAACGAAAAGCTGAGGCCCGCGGGTCGCCGCGATGGGCAAATGTTCTTCGCCTGCAGGGATTTACAATCCCGAAGGCGAAGGTTATTTGACCCCGAGCGGCGGCGGGCCGAAGCTGGACAATCCGAAAAGCCAATCAACTTTCTTTGGAGAGTTTGATCCTGGCTCAGGACGAACGCTGGCGGCGTGCCTAATACATGCAAGTCGAGCGGACCAAATCGGAGCTTGCTCTGATTTGGTCAGCGGCGGACGGGTGAGTAACACGTGGGCAACCTGCCCGCAAGACCGGGATAACTCCGGGAAACCGGAGCTAATACCGGATAACACCGAAGACCGCATGGTCTTTGGTTGAAAGGCGGCCTTTGGCTGTCACTTGCGGATGGGCCCGCGGCGCATTAGCTAGTTGGTGAGGTAACGGCTCACCAAGGCGACGATGCGTAGCCGGCCTGAGAGGGTGACCGGCCACACTGGGACTGAGACACGGCCCAGACTCCTACGGGAGGCAGCAGTAGGGAATCTTCCGCAATGGGCGAAAGCCTGACGGAGCGACGCCGCGTGAGCGAAGAAGGCCTTCGGGTCGTAAAGCTCTGTTGTGAGGGACGAAGGAGCGCCGTTCGAAGAGGGCGGCGCGGTGACGGTACCTCACGAGGAAGCCCCGGCTAACTACGTGCCAGCAGCCGCGGTAATACGTAGGGGGCGAGCGTTGTCCGGAATTATTGGGCGTAAAGCGCGCGCAGGCGGTTCCTTAAGTCTGATGTGAAAGCCCACGGCTCAACCGTGGAGGGTCATTGGAAACTGGGGGACTTGAGTGCAGGAGAGGAGAGCGGAATTCCACGTGTAGCGGTGAAATGCGTAGAGATGTGGAGGAACACCAGTGGCGAAGGCGGCTCTCTGGCCTGCAACTGACGCTGAGGCGCGAAAGCGTGGGGAGCAAACAGGATTAGATACCCTGGTAGTCCACGCCGTAAACGATGAGTGCTAAGTGTTAGAGGGGTCACACCCTTTAGTGCTGCAGCTAACGCGATAAGCACTCCGCCTGGGGAGTACGGCCGCAAGGCTGAAACTCAAAGGAATTGACGGGGGCCCGCACAAGCGGTGGAGCATGTGGTTTAATTCGAAGCAACGCGAAGAACCTTACCAGGTCTTGACATCCCCTGACAACCCAAGAGATTGGGCGTTCCCCCTTCGGGGGACAGGGTGACAGGTGGTGCATGGTTGTCGTCAGCTCGTGTCGTGAGATGTTGGGTTAAGTCCCGCAACGAGCGCAACCCTCGCCTCTAGTTGCCAGCACGAAGGTGGGCACTCTAGAGGGACTGCCGGCGACAAGTCGGAGGAAGGTGGGGATGACGTCAAATCATCATGCCCCTTATGACCTGGGCTACACACGTGCTACAATGGGCGGTACAAAGGGCTGCGAACCCGCGAGGGGGAGCGAATCCCAAAAAGCCGCTCTCAGTTCGGATTGCAGGCTGCAACTCGCCTGCATGAAGCCGGAATCGCTAGTAATCGCGGATCAGCATGCCGCGGTGAATACGTTCCCGGGCCTTGTACACACCGCCCGTCACACCACGAGAGCTTGCAACACCCGAAGTCGGTGCGGTAACCCTTACGGGAGCCAGCCGCCGAAGGTGGGGCAAGTGATTGGGGTGAAGTCGTAACAAGGTAGCCGTACCGGAAGGTGCGGCTGGATCACCTCCTTTCTAAGGAGAAAAGCGAAGGCGAGCGTTTCGCCGCGATGGGCAAATGTTCTTCGCCTGGAGGGATTTACAATCCCGAAGGTGAAGGTTATTTGACCCCGAGCGGCGGCGAGCCGGAGCTAGATATTGGTCGTTATTCAATACACCGACGCGCTTCTGTTTCGTTCAGTTTTGAAGGAATGAAAAATTCCTTCAGTTGCTTTGCGTCTGCGTCTACAAGTGAATTCAGAGAAGCTGGATTCCTCGACGCAAAGCTGCAAGGAAGCTGTTTCAACGTAGTTGCTTTGCATCTGTGCCTGCGTCTGCTAGCAGGTTCAGGGAAGCAAGATTCCTCGGCACAAGACTGCAGAGAAGCAAATTCAAGAAGCAGTCTCGTTTGCGTCTGCGTCTACAAGCGGATTCGGAGAAGCCGAATTCCTCGACGCAAACCAGCGAAGAAGCGAATTCAAAGGAGCTACTTTGCGCCTTCGTCTTCCAGCAGGTTCAAGGAAGATGGATTCCTCGGCGCAAAGCTGCAAAGAAGCAGACTCAAGGCAGCAGCTTCGTTCCTTGAAAACTAGATAACCGATAAAGCAAAGGAAGAAGCCGAGAGCGCAATAGGTTAAGCTGGAAAGGGCGCACGGTGGATGCCTTGGCACTAGGAGCCGATGAAGGACGGGGCAAACGCCGAAACGCTTCGGGGAGCTGTAAGCAAGCGTTGATCCGGAGATGTCCGAATGGGGGAACCCACTGTCCGTAATGGGGCAGTATCCATGCCTGAATCCATAGGGCATGGAGGGCACACCCGGGGAACTGAAACATCTTAGTACCCGGAGGAGAAGAAAGCAACCGCGATTCCCTGAGTAGCGGCGAGCGAAACGGGAACAGCCCAAACCAAGAGGCATGTCCTCTTGGGGTTGTAGGACCGCTCACGATGGGAGTGAGAAAGGGACGGGGTAGACGAACCGGTCTGGAACGGCCGGCCAGAGAAGGTGAGAGCCCTGTAGTCGAAACTTCGTTCCCTCCCGAGCGGATCCTGAGTACGGCGGGACACGAGGAATCCCGTCGGAAGCAGGGAGGACCATCTCCCAAGGCTAAATACTCCCTAGTGACCGATAGTGCACCAGTACCGTGAGGGAAAGGTGAAAAGCACCCCGGGAGGGGAGTGAAAGAGAACCTGAAACCGTGTGCCTACAAGTAGTCAGAGCCCGTTGATGGGTGATGGCGTGCCTTTTGTAGAATGAACCGGCGAGTGACGATGGCGTGCGAGGTTAAGCCGAAGAGGCGGAGCCGCAGCGAAAGCGAGTCTGAACAGGGCGTGTGAGTACGTCGTCGTCGACCCGAAACCAGGTGATCTACCCATGTCCAGGGTGAAGGCCGGGTAACACCGGCTGGAGGCCCGAACCCACGCACGTTGAAAAGTGCGGGGATGAGGTGTGGGTAGGGGTGAAATGCCAATCGAACTTGGAGATAGCTGGTTCTCCCCGAAATAGCTTTAGGGCTAGCCTCGGGTTTGAGAGTGTTGGAGGTAGAGCACTGATTGGGCTAGGGGCCCAAAACGGGTTACCGAACCCAGTCAAACTCCGAATGCCAATGACTTATGCCCGGGAGTCAGACCGCGAGTGATAAGATCCGTGGTCGAGAGGGGAACAGCCCAGACCGCCAGCTAAGGCCCCGAAGTGCACGTTCAGTGGAAAAGGATGTGGAGTTGCCGAGACAACCAGGATGTTGGCTTAGAAGCAGCCACCATTTAAAGAGTGCGTAATAGCTCACTGGTCGAGTGACTCTGCGCCGAAAATGTACCGGGGCTAAACGTGCCGCCGAAGCTGCGGGATGACCGTTGGTCATCGGTAGGGGAGCGTTCTAAGGGCAGAGAAGCCAGACCGGAAGGACTGGTGGAGCGCTTAGAAGTGAGAATGCCGGTATGAGTAGCGAAAACAGAGGTGAGAATCCTCTGCGCCGAAAGCCTAAGGGTTCCTGAGGAAGGTTCGTCCGCTCAGGGTTAGTCGGGACCTAAGCCGAGGCCGAAAGGCGTAGGTGATGGACAACAGGTTGAGATTCCTGTACCACCTTCTTCCCGTTTGAGCGATGGGGGGACGCAGGAGGATAGGGCGAGCAGGCGGCTGGAAGAGCCTGTCCAAGCCGTGAGGCTGATCCGCAGGCAAATCCGCGGATCATAAGGCCAAGCGGTGACGGCGACGGATTGATCCGGAAGTCCCCGATTTCACACTGCCAAGAAAAGCCTCTAGCGAGGGAAGAGGTGCCCGTACCGCAAACCGACACAGGTAGGCGAGGAGAGAATCCTAAGGCGCGCGGGAGAACTCTCGTTAAGGAACTCGGCAAAATGACCCCGTAACTTCGGGAGAAGGGGTGCTCTTTGGGGTGAAGAGCCCTGAAGAGCCGCAGTGAAAAGGCCCAAGCGACTGTTTATCAAAAACACAGGTCTCTGCGAAGCCGAAAGGCGACGTATAGGGGCTGACACCTGCCCGGTGCTGGAAGGTTAAGGGGAGCGCTTAGCGGAAGCGAAGGTGCGAACCGAAGCCCCAGTAAACGGCGGCCGTAACTATAACGGTCCTAAGGTAGCGAAATTCCTTGTCGGGTAAGTTCCGACCCGCACGAAAGGTGTAACGACTTGGGCGCTGTCTCAACGAGAGACCCGGTGAAATTATACTACCTGTGAAGATGCAGGTTACCCGCGACAGGACGGAAAGACCCCGTGGAGCTTTACTGCAGCCTGATATGGAATTTTGGTATCGCTTGTACAGGATAGGTGGGAGCCTGGGAAGCCGGAGCGCCAGCTTCGGTGGAGGCGACGGTGGGATACCACCCTGGCGGTATTGAAATTCTAACCCGCACCCCTTAGCGGGGTGGGAGACAGTGTCAGGTGGGCAGTTTGACTGGGGCGGTCGCCTCCCAAAAGGTAACGGAGGCGCCCAAAGGTTCCCTCAGAATGGTTGGAAATCATTCGGAGAGTGCAAAGGCACAAGGGAGCTTGACTGCGAGACGGACAGGTCGAGCAGGGACGAAAGTCGGGCTTAGTGATCCGGTGGTTCCGCATGGAAGGGCCATCGCTCAACGGATAAAAGCTACCCCGGGGATAACAGGCTGATCTCCCCCAAGAGTCCACATCGACGGGGAGGTTTGGCACCTCGATGTCGGCTCATCGCATCCTGGGGCTGTAGTCGGTCCCAAGGGTTGGGCTGTTCGCCCATTAAAGCGGTACGCGAGCTGGGTTCAGAACGTCGTGAGACAGTTCGGTCCCTATCCGTCGCGGGCGGAGGAAATTTGAGAGGAGCTGTCCTTAGTACGAGAGGACCGGGATGGACGCACCGCTGGTGTACCAGTTGTCCCGCCAGGGGCACCGCTGGGTAGCTATGTGCGGACGGGATAAGCGCTGAAAGCATCTAAGCGTGAAGCCCCCCTCAAGATGAGATTTCCCACCGCGCAAAGCGGGTAAGATCCCTCGAAGATGACGAGGTCGATAGGTCCGAGGTGGAAGCGTGGCGACACGTGGAGCTGACGGATACTAATCGATCGAGGGCTTAACCAAGAAAAGCGCAGGCGAGCGGGTCGCCGCGACGGGCAAATGTTCTTCGCCTGCAGGGATTTCCGATCCCGAAGGCGAAGGTTATTTGACCCCGAGCGGCGGCGAGCCGGAGCTGGACAATGCGAAAAGCGCAGGCGAGCGGCTTCTTCCAACGGTTATCTAGTTTTGAAGGAATGAAAAAACTCTTGACAGCTCAGCGCGAATCATTATAATAGTAAATGTCTAAAGAGATGTCATTTCGCAGCAGCTCAGTGACGAGCATTTGCATCATCGGATGAACTGCGAGTTGCCTCGACGCATCCAGCTTCTTTGAATCGGCTGGCAGAGGAAGAGGCAGGACATCTTGTTGGGAGAATTGGCCGTCGTTATGATTCCGCAGTAGCTCAGTGGTAGAGCAATCGGCTGTTAACCGATTGGTCGCAGGTTCGAATCCTGCCTGCGGAGCCATCGTGGAGAGCTGTCCGAGTGGTCGAAGGAGCACGATTGGAAATCGTGTAGGCGTGAATAGCGCCTCAAGGGTTCGAATCCCTTGCTCTCCGCCATGATCCATCAGCATGGCCCGTTGGTCAAGTGGTTAAGACACCGCCCTTTCACGGCGGTAACACGGGTTCGAATCCCGTACGGGTCACTTCTTTGTGGAGGATTAGCTCAGCTGGGAGAGCACTTGCCTTACAAGCAAGGGGTCGGCGGTTCGATCCCGTCATCCTCCACCATCTTAATATAAAAGCTGACTTGCTTTCTCATTCATCGCGAGTTGTCCCGACGCATCCAGCATCTTTGAATCAGCTTGTAGAGGAAGAGGCAACGGACAACAACACCAAAAGCATTGTGAACATCAACTTACTTTCTTATCATCGCGGGGTGGAGCAGTCCGGTAGCTCGTCGGGCTCATAACCCGAAGGTCGCAGGTTCAAATCCTGCCCCCGCAACCAAAATTGGTCCCGTAGTGTAGTGGTTAACATGCCTGCCTGTCACGCAGGAGATCGCGGGTTCGAGTCCCGTCGGGACCGCCATTGTTCCAAAATCACGAAAAATATGGTATAGCTCGGTAGCTCATTCGGTAGAGACGAGCATCCGCTTCATCGAATTCGCTTCGAGTTGCCTCGACGCATCGAGCGTCTTTGAATCAGCTGGTAGAGGAAGAGGCACAGAGCAATTCAACGAGCGAGTTAAAAAATAATATATGGCTCGGTAGCTCAGTCGGTAGAGCAAAGGACTGAAAATCCTTGTGTCGGCGGTTCGATTCCGTCCCGAGCCACCATGAAACAACTAGAATAGGTTTGCATGCCGACTTAGCTGAATTGGTAGAGACGAGCATCTACTTCATCGAATTCGCTTCGAGTTGCCTCGACGCATTCCGCTTCTTCGAATCAGTTGGTAGAGGAAGAGGCACAGAGCTCAACAATGAGCCACCTTCTTCATTCATCTTATGCCGACTTAGCTCAATTGGTAGAGCAACTGAATCGTAATCAGTAGGTTGCGGGTTCAAGTCCTGCAGTCGGCACCATTCCTTGGAGGGGTAGCGAAGTGGCTAAACGCGGCGGACTGTAAATCCGCTCCCTTTGGGTTCGGCGGTTCGAATCCGTCCCCCTCCACCATTTTAACAAAGGGGCATAGTTTAATGGTAGAACAGAGGTCTCCAAAACCTCCGGTGTGGGTTCGATTCCTACTGCCCCTGCCATTCCTATCATGATCATGGCGACTATGGCGAAGTGGTTAACGCACCAGATTGTGGCTCTGGCATGCGTGGGTTCGATTCCCACTAGTCGCCCTTCACTTACAACGTTGGGGTATAGCCAAGCGGTAAGGCAACGGACTTTGACTCCGTGATGCGTTGGTTCGAATCCAGCTACCCCAGCCACGGATGCGGAAGTAGTTCAGCGGTAGAACACCACCTTGCCAAGGTGGGGGTCGCGGGTTCGAGTCCCGTCTTCCGCTCTTGATCAAGGCGGCATAGCCAAGTGGTAAGGCAGAGGTCTGCAAAACCTTTATCCCCGGTTCGAATCCGGGTGCCGCCTCCATATCTAATGAATAAAAAAGTGTTGACAGTTGAAAGATAATTTGGTAAAATGTTGATTGTCGCGCCGATGTGGCGGAATTGGCAGACGCGCACGACTCAAAATCGTGTGGGGTAGCCCCCCGTGTGGGTTCGACTCCCACCATCGGCATCCTTGGAATTCGATAGCCCACGATCGAAAATCGTGAAACCCTTGATACGACCGCATTTGCGGTCGTTTTTCATTTTCTGGGAGTTCCGAAAAAATTTTGCATGAATTTTGCATTTCTACCATCTAGATCATCGATGATTTCGTCAATCATCATGTTTTTTTAGTACCCATGATGGATTTGACAAACTGGAGCTTTTCATAAAAGAGTGAAACGATTTTTTCGTAAATGCGACTAATGTAACAAAGGAGGAGGAGATTGGGCTGAAAAGATGGCTTGCTTTCATTGCCGCCGTGTGGAGTGTTTGGTTGGCAGGTTGTAGCGGGCAAACTGACCGCTATGCCATTGAAGGGTATGTCGTGAGAAAAGAAGGGGGGAGCATTTTGGTTGTCAGTTCTGATCCGCAAGATTTTCGTTCCACAGGCGGGCTTAAAGAGTTTTATAATGCCATCTTGGTTTCTAGTGCACCAGCGCGAGTGAACATTGGTCAAAAAGTTCAAGTTTGGATAGATGGGGGGATTGCTGAATCGTATCCAGGCCAAGGGAAGGCGGGCAAAGTATTGGTTGTGCCAAGCTCTCCGCGTGATGGCGCCAGCTTATCGGAGGAGGAGGCGATTCGCCAAGCGTTGAAACAAGAAGAGAGTCGGCTCGAGCATATGATTCCTGTGATTCGGGCTGTTCATTATGACAAACAAGCGGACACTTGGATGATTCAAATAAAAGACGCCCATGAACGAACGGAATTCGACGTTCGGATCAAAGATGAATAAAAGCGTTTTGCCGCATGCGAAGCAAAAGCTGTCCCCCTCTTCCCAGCACGGGGGAGAGGGGACAGCTTGTCGATGACGCACCCAAACAATTCGTTGGATTCCGAAAACAAGTTATTACGAAGACAACGCCGAGACAAGCGGACGGTCCGGCAAGTAGAGCTGGGCGTTGTCGCTTTGGCCGGCCGCGATCCAGTCGCTTTGGGGGAATTTCTTTCGGACAGCCCCCGCGGTTCGTGTCTGGAAGGAATGTTTTTTCCATGTTGCGCTGCACAGCTCGCCCCTTGTCCATTTGTTCCCTTGTCGACGATCCTTTTGACAATTTGATCGATTTCCATGACCGCTTGTCGAATAGGAACGAGATCGTCTTTGGTCGCCATCTTTGCTTGAATTTCGTTTACGTTGGACTGGAGTCCGTTTACAGTGGAGCGAAGTTCAGCGAGTTCGTCTTTCGTGGCCATTTTCGCTTCGATGTCGTCCACTTTGGATCGGAGCTCGGCGAGTTCGTCTTTGGTGGCCATGTTGGTTTCAATGTTGTTTACTCTTGATTCGATGCTGTCTACTCTCGCCTCGATGCTGTTCACTCTCTCTTCGATGCTGCCCGCTCTCGCTTCGATCTTGTTCAGTTGATTTTTCATCTCGTTGACCTCGGATGTCAAGACGCCGACGCTCGAATGGAGTTGATCGAGTCGATCCAAAATTTGGTTAAGCAATGCTTCCATATGGATCATCCTTTCCAAGTGTGGATTGACGGTGATTCAAAACAGCTATTCATGGCTTTTGTTGCTTTCCTAACGCTGTCTGGACCTTGTTGGTGAAGGGGTTGCCAAAGGAGTCGATCATCTGTGGGCATGTGTGCAGCAGATTTGGGGACATCCAGCTTCCATTTTAGCATAAATCGTATGGGGGGAGACAAGGGATTTTTTGAAGAATGATGATGAACAGGGGCGACAAGTTCTAGAGGGCTGGTGATTTAGCGCAAAATATGGCTGATTCCTGCTATCTTTCAATTCGAGAAACGCGGCTGAATCGGCTTTTTTTTCTGATGAAATGCCATCGATTTGCAGGCCGTTCTCGTTTTTCACCATCCTTCTAGAGGGTGGGTGATTGGGTAAAAAAGACTATCGATTCGCATTCTTTCTCAATTAGAGAAACCCTTGCAAAACTGACTTTCTTTTTCTGCGAAAATGCGCCGCTTTGATCAGCGATTTTCATGCCAGGGTAGGGAGCAACGCTTGCTTATGAATGTTTTTTATTATTGTATTGACAAAGATATTCAATATCAATTATCATCTTAATTGATAAGGATTATCATTATTAAATAGAGATTGAAGGGGGAATATGTAACGTGTTGCAGAAAAAATGGACCTCTCTTCTTGCCATGCTGATGGCGCTGTTCGTGCTGCTTGTGCCGTTGGCTCAACCGGCTGCGCCTGTCGAGGCCGCATCCAAGACAAGGGTGTTTAAGACGGAGCTTGGCAAGCTGGTGATCAAAGGTACCCCGAAGCGGATTGTCACGTTAAGCATGGCGGGGACAGATGCGGTTGTCACGTTAGGCTTAAAGCCAGTGGGGTATACGATTTCCAATTCTGGAACGGTGCCTACATACTTGCGCAATAAACTAAAAGGGGTGCCAAGCGTTGGGGCACTTAGCGCCCCGAGTTTAGAGAGAATCGCAGCGCTCAAACCGGATTTGATCATTATCGACCATGAATTTGAGTTCCATAAAGCGATTATCCCTCAGCTGAAAAAGATTGCGCCAGTAGCGGGATTTCGTGCGAACAGCTACAAAGAAGCCATGAATCAGCTTCTTGTATTGGGAGACATCTTAGGGCGGAAGGCGAAGGCAAAATCGTTTGTGAATCAGTTTTATAAAGAATTGAAATCGCAGCAGGCAAAATTAAAAGATAAAAATCTTCGTGTATTGGGCTTTTTCGTCAATAAAGATGGCATTAATGTATGGCAGGACAACTCATTCTCCGGATCGATTTTTACGGCGCTTAAGGCTGATTATGCATTTAAGGAAAAAGGGGATGAATACTCCGACTTTAAAACAGTAAGTTTAGAAAGAATTTTAGAAATCGATCCAGACGTGCTGTTTGCCTATACGGATCCTGGGAAGAATGACCTGAAAAAAGTGAAAGCCAACCCGATTTGGTCCCAATTAAAAGCGGTGAAAGAAAAGCGGGTGGTGGAAGTCAATCGCGATCTTTGGTCTCGCAGTCGGGGACCGTTGGCGGCAAAATTGATTGTAAAAGAAGCGGCATCCATTTTAAAACGTTATCAGTGATGGGATGGGGCTAGCGAGAGGATGTCATCTTTGGCATACGGAAAAAGAGCGATATGGATCAGTTCGATGTTAGTGTTGGGCATCATTTTGTTGATCATCGTTTCTTTAGTCTCTGGTCCGTTTTTTGTGCCGATTCCAAAAGTGCTGGATGTCCTTTTGCATGACGATGGATCCAAAGCACGAACGGTTGTCTGGAATCTACGGTTTCCCCGTGCGCTTTTGGCGGTTTTGATTGGGGCGAGTTTGGCTGTAGCTGGAGCGATGATGCAATGTTTAACGAAAAATCCAATGGCCGAGCCAAAAATCATGGGAGTGTCGGCCGGCGCTGCTGCGATGGTTGTTCTAATCGAATATTTTTTCGCCGGCCTTCCCCTTCTTTTCTTTTCTCCCCTTGTCTTTTTGGGGGCGGCGGTTGGAGGGGCGACCGTATATAGTTTGTCGCTGAAGAGAGGATCCCTTTCCCCCGTCCGTTTAACACTCGCTGGAGTAGCGGTCAGCGCATTTTTGCATGCGATCACCGTCGGAATTTTGGTCTTGCTTGGCCAGGATGCGGCCGCCGTATATGCCTGGTTGGCCGGTGGGTTAAACGGCTTGACATGGCGCCATGTTTCGCTGATCGCTCCATGGTCTCTCGCCGGCTTGCTCCTCTCCATCATGATTGCTTCGAAAATGGATCTGTTGGAGCTCGGCGATGATACAGCCAAAGGGCTTGGTGTTCATGTGGGGATTCTCAAAACTGTGATGGCAGTCATTATTATTATTTTGGCTGGAAGTGCGGTGTCCGTATCCGGGGTCATCGGGTTTATCGGCTTGATCATTCCGCACATCGTCCGAAAAATGGTCGGGGTGAACTATACGTATATCGTTCCAGTCAGCGCCTTGTGCGGAGGAATGTTGCTTTTGACGGCTGACTTGCTTGCACGCTTGGTGGCGCAGCCGATTGAACTTCCTGTCGGGGTGTTTACCGCCGCCATTGGTTGCCCATATTTTTTGTATTTGATTAGGAAGCAGGGCGAATGGAATGCGTAAGCGTGATGTGGGACTTGTGGCTGGTTTGGCATTGCTTCTTGTCATCATCGTGCCGCTCAGCGCTTGTTTCGGGGATGTGAAAATCCCTGTTTCGCAAGTATGGGAGGCATTTTTCAACCGAAAGTCTTCCCTGAATGGGGAAATCGTGTGGGAATATCGCTTGCCAAGGATATTGGTTGGGCTGTTTGTCGGTGCCAACCTCGCCGTATCCGGAGCGCTGTTGCAAGCCGTGACGCAAAACCCGCTTGCTGCTCCGAATGTCATTGGAATGACGGCTGGCGCCAGCTTGTTTGCTGTGTTGGCGCTGCTGATCATTCCGCATTTTCCTGTCAGCGGCCTGCCGTTCGTCACCTTTTTCGGGGCTCTCTTCGCCGGCCTTTGCGTGTATGCGTTTGCCTGGAAGAAAGGAATGGATAAGGGCCGGTTTGCTCTATCGGGAATTGCTTTTGATGCCTTGTTTCAGGCCGTCATTACAGGGATTTTGGTTTTTGCGACCAAAGGGATTGATGCCGCGGTCATTTGGTTGGCGGGGAGTTTATGGGGACGGACATGGGAACATGTTTTTCTCATTGTTCCCTGGTCGGTGATCGGACTCGGATTTGCTTATCTTTGTTATCGCCGCATGAATGTTTTGCAGCTGCATGATGATATAGCGGCGAGTTTGGGACTGCGTGTCCAAGCAGCCCGTTTCCTGATTTTTCTCATTGCGGTCGGCTTGTGTGGAAGCGCCGTAGCTGTATCGGGTCCGATTGGATTTGTGGGACTGGTCATCCCCCATCTTGCCCGTTTGTTGACAAGGGCCGATTATCAGCGGCTCATTCCGGTCAGCGCCTTATTAGGAGCGATTTTGATGATCAGCGCGGATACGGCAGGAAGAACCATCGCGGCGCCAATCGAAATCCCAGTCGGCATCTTAACGGCATTCATCGGTGCGCCGTATTTTCTCTTTCTGCTTCGACGAGCAAAATTATAACATGATCGAATCTATCGATGAAAAGGGGATCGTTATGGGTTGGAAAAAATGGATGATTTCTAGTTTCGTAACAGCCAGTTTAGTCATAGCGGGTGCGGCGGAGTCTGAAGCATATGCGGCGAAACCGGCCAAGCTTGCCATTGAAAGTGCACAGCCGGTGAATGCTTCAACTGTGAAAGAGTATATCGTAAAAGGAAAAGGGCTCAAGGGAGCGAAGATCAAAATTGTGATCACCGATGGAAAAGCATCTGTCACTCATTACACTGTTGTTCAAAAGAGCGGATCGTTTGAAGCGCCGGTCAACGTATCGACATTACGAGATGGGACATTGACGGTGTCTGTCACGCAAATCATCAAGGGACAGAAGCATAGCCGCGTACAAAAAAAGATTATCAAGGATACGAAGGCGCCTTCCGTTCCGGTGATCACGAATAAAGGATGGATCAATGCCAAGCAGCAGAACGCTTATGCTGTTCAAGGAACAGCAGAACCCCATAGCGCTGTGAAGGTTTCATTGAGCGATGGAAAGCAGCGCATCACCAAAACGGTGCATGCAGACGGCAAAGGGAGATTCCGAGCGGTGATCGATGCGAGAAAACTGGCGGAAGGAGAGATTACGGTCTCCGCGGTTAGCGTGGATTCGGCAGGAAACCAAAGCGGCCAATCGAAGAAAGTGCTTCGGAAAGATGTGAGCATAGAGGCCCCTGAACTGTTGAATGAAGGATATATTAACGCTTTCAACTATGAAGCGTATCCAGTCACGGGGACAGGCACGCCTGGAGAGAAAGTGGTGGTGGAGGCTGCTGATGGAAAAAAATCCGTCTCAGCGAGCGGACTTGTGGATGAAGATGGGAATTATGAAGTAGAGATCAATACTTCTTCTCTGAAGGACGGGAAGATCACGATCCGTGTGAAAACGATCGATCAGGCGGGAAATGAAAGCCGGATGGCAAGCGTCGTCCTCATCAAATCGTTGACCTCTCCTGCCAAGCCGTCTATTGAGAATAAAGGATATGTGAACGCCAGTGCAGATGCAACTGCTTATGAGGTGACGGGCAAGGGAGAGCCAGGGGCGGAAGTGGAGGTCACTTTGTCCGATGGAACGAATGAAATCAGCACAGTCGGTACGGTGGAAGAAAACGGGAGATACCGTGTAGAAGCTGATATTTCCCCGTTAAGCGATGGACTGATTACCATTACAGCCGTTCAAACGAGTGCAACGGGCAATGTAAGCCCAGAGGCAACCACGACGGTTTGGAAGGATACCGCTGTTGCCGCTCCATCATTGAACGCCCTGCCAGCCGTTACGAATCAAAATCAAGCGGCATATACGATCGCAGGAACGGCAGAAAGCAACGCATCGGTGCAAATCATCATTACGGATGGACAAAAATCTCTCGTTGAACGGACGTCGGCGGACTCGAATGGGAATTTTTCGAAGACGATCGATCTGTCTGCATTCAACAATGGCCAGCTGATGATCATTGTGACACAAGAAGACAAAGCGCAAAACCATAGTGAAGCGACCACAGCGACGGTGACGAAAGGGCAATAAGAAGGAACCTGTCGGCCGAGCCTTTCTTTGAAGCGGGATGCTTCAAAGAGGGTTCGGCCGATTTTTTTATGAGTAGAAATGTTTCATAAGTATATGGCATAATCGTTGTAACATGTGGGTCCCTTGGGGAATCGATGGGAATCGATGATTTGATTAACGATGATCATGCAATTGTTCGCAATTGTTCGGGACCGTACACGACTTTTGGGCCTGGGAACAGAAAGCAAGGGGGATTTCCTATGGGAAACATCCAGCCAAGGCGGTTGGTGACGGCAAGCGGCCAACCGATTGTTATACGGACGGCATGGCCCGAGGATGCCGAGCGTGTCGTTGCGTTTGTGAAGGCGGTGGCGGCGGAAGCGCCGTATTTGCTGACGACGGAAGCGGAAGTGGTGACGACGAGCGAGCGGCAAAAACAATGGCTGCAACAAATCATGGATGATCCCGGAAAGCTGGCGATTGTCGCCGAGCAGGAAGGGGACATCATCGGGTTTTTGGATTTTCATAACGGTAATAAGCAGCGGACGAAGCACCAAGGGTCTTTCGGCATGAGCGTGAAAAAAGACTTTCGAGATCAGGGGATCGGCACGGCGTTGCTTGCAGCGCTCCTTGATTGGGCAAAAGAAAATCCTTTGATTGAAAAAGTTTGCCTCGAAGTCGTCGCTGACAACACGAACGCGATTCGATTGTATCAAAAGTTTGGATTTGTGGAAGAAGGCGTGAAGAAAAAAGCTGCAAAAATCGATGACGGGACGTATTGGGATTTGATTTTGATGGCCCGCTTTGTCAAGTAGGTTCGGCGGATGAGTGCGGGGAGATCGCTCGATGAGCATTTCCTTCCTTTCTATTGCGCCGGTTTGCGCTTCGGTGCGGCGGCCGGAGTGACAAGGAGGGAGAACGTGAGCGACAAGGGAATGAGGTTGTTGCCGCTTGGCGTCAGGCTCATGAAGCCGCAGCGGGAACAATACAAACGGATGGCGGCCTGCGAGAGAAAGGCCGCCATGTTGGTTTTGGTTGAAATGCCCAATCTTTTGTCATTTGGTCCCGATGTGCTGTTATTTCTGCCGTTGCTTCTCCTAGAAGACTTGTGATTTAAGGGGAAATGTTGCTCCCCAACAGCGTTTCTCAAATTGAAAAACCTTGCAACACCATAACTTTATCCCTTTCGACTTCTCGCAAATCGAGCGAATCCGTTGTTTTTCACCGGTCTTCTAGGAGGCGCGGCGCTTTTTTGAGTAAAAGAGGTGTTGGGGGCTGCTCGCAGAAAGGAGCGGCCGCTCCTGGCCGCGCGCCGCTACGAACGCTCGCTGAAGGCGATTTGAATGCCGATTAGGGCGAACAGGGCGCCTTTTAGCCGATTGATCCGCTTGGCGATTCGTTTGTTCGACAGCAACAGATGGCGCAGTTTTTCCGCGCCGATGCTCACAAGGGTGAAGACGGCGAGCGCTTGAGCGAGAAAGACGGCGCCAAGAAGCAACATCTGTTGCGGCACGCGGCCCTCTGACGGATCAACGAACTGAGGCAAGAGCGCCAAAAAGAAGAGCGACACTTTCGGGTTGAGCACGTTCATGACAATGCCTTTTTTGTACAGCGAGGCGTATGCCATTGGCTTCTGCCGCCCAAAGGCGAGACTGCTGTCTTTTTCGCGGAACGCCTGCCATGCCAAGTACAGCAAATACGCGGCGCCGGCGTACTTGACGATGGCAAACGCCAAGGCGGATTGGTAAATGACAGCCGAGACGCCAAGCGTGGCTGCACTGATGTGGACAAGCAGTCCGGTGCACAGCCCGAGCGCGGTGGCGATGCCCGCCTGTTTGCCTTGGGACAGGCTTTGGGCGATGACGAACAAAATGTCTGGCCCCGGCGCTAACGTAAGCAAAACGGCGACGCCGAAAAACGAGAAGATCGTTCCGATTCCCATGAGGCATCCCTTCCTTCGGCATGATGACTCTATATGTTCGCCGCGGATCGTATTGATTCCTTTTTGTTTGAAAGGGAAAATGGACAAACGAAAAAGCCGCCCATGCCATTAGAAGCAGAGGCGGCATTTCCTATTCATGGAAAGCTTTTTTCTCCAAAAACGCCCGGCCATAGCGGCCATGGTCATGGAGCATGGCGTGCTCCACCTGGATGGTGGCGTGCTCGATTCCGTATTTTTCCTTCAACATTTCATTCACCGCCAAGATGACGCATAGCGGCTGGATGCGTTCGTTGACAAACACATGAGCCGACAGCGAGTAATGGTCGGTCGAGATGGCCCATAAGTGCATGTCGTGCACGTCTTCGACCCCTTCGATCTTTCGAATATCGGCGCGGATTTGTTCGAGGTCGAACCCATCTGGCACGGCTTCCATTAAGATGAGATACGATTCGCGCATAATTTTCGCCCCGCCTGTGAAAATGATGGCGGCGATCACTAAGCTGATGATCGGGTCGAACACCGTCCAGCCGGTGAAGTAAATGAGCAGCGCGGAAACGATGACGCCGATCGAGCTAATCAAGTCGCCGATGAAATGCCAAAGGGCGCTCTGAACGTTCAAGTTGTCTTCCTCTTTCGTGCTCCGGCTTAAGACGATGGTCAACGTCAAGTTGACGACGAGGCTGATCGCTGCGATCCCGAGCATGAGGCGAAAGTTGATCGGTTCAGGATGGAGAAAACGCTGAATGCCTTCCCATAAAATCCACAGCGCAATGACGGCCAACGTCAGCCCATTCAAAAACGATGTGATGATTTCAAACCGCAAAAAGCCGAACGTAAACCGACGGTTCGGCGGGCGCGTCGCCATGTAGAGGGCGACCATGCTTAAGCCAAGCGCCAATACATCGGATGCCATATGGGCCGAATCGGACAAGAGGGCGAGTGAGTTGGAAATCAGTCCGCCAATGATTTCGACGGCGGTGAAAAACATGGTCAACAAAAGCGTCACCCAGAGCGCTTTTTTCGATTCATTTTGCGTTTTGACGTGCGGGAGATGGTGAAAATCGTACAGTGTTGGAGCCATAATGCACCTCCATTATTTATAATAATTATCAATTTGTATATATTATAATATAAAAATCCGCCTGTGTGCAAATGAAATTTCGACAGCCAGAAACAGCGGTTGTTGGAATTTGTCTAAAAATATAGACGAAGCATTCAAGGAATAAAGCCTTCTGTTGGCGAATAGGAATCAATGCTGTGTATGGCCATCATTTTGCTTCGGAAAGGATGCGATCCAGCTTGATTGCGGCGAATCCGACAGATTTAGAAGTGTATTTGTTTCATGAAGGCCGTTTGTATCAAAGTTATGAGCTGTTCGGCGCTCATGTCATCCGCGGCGGCGGAGCGGTCGGCACTCGCTTTTGCGTGTGGGCGCCCCATGCGCGGGAAGTCCGTCTTGTCGGCAGTTTCAACGATTGGAATGGGGCGAATTCCTCCCTGACGAAGGTGAACGACGAAGGGGTATGGACGATCGTTGTTCCAGAAAACTTGGAAGGGCATCTCTATAAATATGAGATCATCACACCGGATGGCCGTGTTCTGTTGAAAGCCGACCCGTACGCCTTTTACTCCGAATTGCGCCCTCATACCGCCTCGATTGTCTACGATTTGAAAGGATACGAGTGGAATGATTCACCTTGGCAGCGGAAGAAACGGCGAAAGCGGATTTATGACCAACCGATGGTCATTTATGAACTTCATTTCGGTTCGTGGAAAAAGAAACCGGACGGCCGCTTTTATACGTACCGTGAGATGGCCGACGAACTCATTCCGTACGTGCTGGAGCGCGGATTTACGCACATTGAGCTGCTTCCGCTTGTCGAGCATCCGCTCGATCGTTCGTGGGGATATCAAGGGACCGGCTATTATTCGGTGACAAGCCGCTATGGCACGCCGCACGATTTCATGTATTTCGTCGATCGCTGCCATCAAGCGGGGCTTGGCGTCATCATCGACTGGGTGCCGGGGCATTTTTGCAAGGACGCCCACGGGCTGTACATGTTTGACGGCGCGCCGACGTATGAATACGCGAATGAAAAAGACCGAGAAAATTACGTCTGGGGGACGGCGAATTTTGACTTGGGCAAGCCGGAAGTGCGCAGTTTTCTGATCTCCAATGCGTTGTTTTGGCTGGAGTATTACCATGTGGACGGGTTTCGCGTCGATGCGGTCGCCAATATGCTTTATTGGCCGAACAACGACCGGCTCTATGAAAATCCGTATGCGGTCGAGTTTTTGCGCCAGTTGAATGAGGCGGTGTTTGCCTATGACCCGAACGTCTTGATGATCGCTGAAGATTCGACCGACTGGCCTCGGGTGACCGCGCCGACGTACGATGGCGGCCTTGGGTTTAACTACAAGTGGAACATGGGCTGGATGAACGACATGCTGAAGTATATGGAAACGCCGCCGCATGAGCGGAAATACGCCCATAACCAAGTCAGTTTTTCCCTCCTTTATGCGTATTCGGAAAATTTCATTTTGCCATTTTCCCATGATGAAGTTGTGCATGGCAAAAAATCGCTGCTCAATAAAATGCCTGGGTCGTACGAAGAGAAGTTCGCCCAGCTGCGCCTATTGTATGGGTACATGATGGCCCACCCTGGGAAAAAGTTGTTGTTTATGGGCAATGAATTTGCCCAGTTTGACGAATGGAAGTTTGAGGGCGAGCTCGACTGGATGCTGTTTGATTTTGAGCTGCACCGGAAGATGGATGAGTATGTCAAGCAATTGATCGCCTGCTATAAACGGTATAAGCCGTTTTACGAGCTTGATCATGATCCGAGAGGGTTTGAATGGATTGACGTTCATAATGCCGAGCAAAGCATTTTTTCATTCATCCGCCGGGGGAAAAAAGAAGGTGATGTGCTGGTCATTGTTTGTAATTTCACAAATCAGGCGTATGACGATTACAAAGTCGGCGTGCCGCTTTTGGCGCCGTACCGCGAAGTGCTTAACAGCGATGCAGCGGAGTTTGGCGGTTCGGGACATGTCAACGGGAAGCGGCTTCCCGCTTTCAGTGAGCCGTTTCATGGAAAACCGTACCATGTGCGCATGACGATTCCGCCGTTTGGCATTTCCATTTTGCGGCCAGTGCAAAAACGAGGGGAGAGAAAGCAGAATGAAGAAGAAGTGCATCGCCATGTTATTGGCCGGCGGGCAAGGAAGCCGGCTTCGCTCGCTGACGAAAAACATCGCGAAACCAGCCGTGCCGTTTGGGGGGAAGTACCGGATCATTGATTTTACGTTGAGCAATTGCACGAACTCGGGCATTGACACAGTCGGGGTGTTGACCCAATATCAGCCGCTTCTTTTGCACTCGTACATCGGCATCGGAAGCGCATGGGATTTAGATCGAAGAAACGGGGGCGTCACCGTCCTTCCCCCTTACTCCGCCTCTTCCGGCGTCAAATGGTACGAAGGCACAGCGAACGCCATTTATCAAAATATGAATTATATTGAACAATACGACCCGGATTACGTTCTCGTGCTGTCTGGCGATCATATTTACAAGATGGATTACCAGCAGATGCTCGACTACCATATCGCCAAACAGGCGGATGCAACGATTTCCGTTATTGAAGTGCCGTGGGAAGAGGCGAGCCGATTCGGCATTATGAACACGAATGAAAACATGGAAATTGTCGAATTTGCCGAAAAGCCGGCCAATCCGAAAAGCAATTTGGCATCGATGGGCATTTACATTTTCAATTGGCCGTTATTGAGGGAGTATTTGCAAATCGACAACGCCGATCCGCATTCGTCGCACGACTTCGGCAAAGATGTGATTCCGCGGCTGCTTCGGGAGAACAAGCGGCTCGTGGCCTATCCGTTCAAAGGCTATTGGAAAGATGTCGGCACCGTCAAAAGCTTGTGGGAAGCCAACATGGATTTGCTCGATGAACACAATGAACTTGACTTGTTTGATCGCTCGTGGCGCATTTATTCGGTCAACCCGAACCAGCCGCCGCAATACATCGCTCCCGAGGCGGAAGTGAGCGATTCTCTCATCAATGAGGGATGCGTCGTGGAAGGAACGGTGGAGCGCTCGGTGCTGTTTCAAGGCGTCTGCATCGGCAAGGGAGCGGTTGTGAAAGAATCCGTCATTATGCCAGGGGCAACAGTTGGTGAAGGAGCGTATGTCGAGCGAGCGATCGTCACTCCGGAGATCGTCATCCCGCCGCATTCGACTGTGAGCCCGGGCGATGCTGATGATGACGTCGTGCTCGTAACGACCGAGTGGATCAAGCAACGGAATAAGGACACCGCAAGGAAGGATGGAGCACAATGAACAACAACATGATGTTGGGCGTCATCGACGCGACCACGTATATGGAGGCAATGGCGCCGCTTGTCGAGCAACGCTCAATCGCAGCGGTGCCGTTTGCCGGGCGGTATCGGCTCATTGATTTCGTGCTTTCAAGCATGGTCAACTCCGGCATTGAAAGCGTCGCGATTTTTCCGAAATACCAATATCGGTCGCTGATGGACCATTTAGGATCAGGGAAGAATTGGGATTTAAACCGAAAGCGGGACGGATTGTTTTTCTTCCCATCGCCGGACTTGTTGTTTTCCGGTGAGCGCCGGGTCGGGGCGTTTGCCCATTTTGAGCAGCATATCGACTATTTTTTGCGGAGTCGGCAAAAGTATGCGGTCATCGTCAATAGCTACACGGTGTGCAACATCGACTTTGACGCCGTCCTCGAGCGCCATATCGAACGCGGCTGCGATGTGACGCGAATTTGCCATCGCGGCGAGCCGCTGGAGATGTACGTGTTGGAGACGTCTCTTCTGCTTGATTTCATTGCCAATTATAAAAACCGCGGCTATCGAAGCATCGTCGATGTCGTCTGCGATAACTGTCATTCGCTGTCCATTTGCGACTATGAATACAGCGGGTATGCGGCCGTCATCGATTCGCTCGCCCGCTATTTCCGCGCGAGCATGGAGCTTCTTGACCGCAGTGTTTGGGAGCAGCTTTTTCTTCCATCGCGGCCGATTTATACGAAAGTGAAAGACGAGCCGCCGACGAAATACCGGCGGGAAGGGAATGTGAAGCGCTCGATGATCGCCAACGGCTGCGTCATTGAAGGAACGGTGGAAAACAGCGTCTTGTTTCGTTCCGTGAAAATCGGCAAAGGAGCCGTTGTGAAGAACAGCATCATTATGCAAAAATGCCAAATCGGCGATGGTTGTGTGCTTGATGGCGTCATCGTCGACAAAGACGCGAAAATCGAACCGGGGGTCGTTTTGCAAGGGACAGCGGAGCGGCCGTTTGTCGTTCGCAAAGGAACGGTGCAAGGGGAGGTCGTGAATCGATGAACGTGCTGTTTGCCGTATCAGAATGCGCCCCGTTTGTCAAATCGGGAGGATTGGCTGACGTCGCCGGCGCGCTGCCGAAAGAGCTGCGCCGGCTCGGCGTGGACGTCCGTGTTATGATGCCAAAGTATGAAACGATTGCTCTAAAGTGGAAAGAACGAATGGGCAAAGTGGCGGAGCTCGTCGTGCCGGTCGGGTGGCGCCGCCAGTATTGCGGCGTTGAGAAGCTCGAGCATGACGGGGTCGTCTATTACTTGATCGACAACGAATACTATTTCAAACGGCCGCAGCTGTACGGCCATGGTGACGACGGCGAGCGGTTCGCCTATTTTTGCCGGGCGGTGCTGGACGCGCTTCCGGCGATTTCGTTTCAGCCCGACATCATTCATTGCCATGACTGGCACACCGGCATGATTCCGTTTTTCTTGCGCGAGCAATACCGTCATGATCCGTTTTATGCGGATATCCGCACTATCTTTACGATTCACAACTTGCAGTTTCAAGGGCTGTTTCCGCGCGGGATTTTAGAGGATTTGTTGAATTTGGACGGACGGTATTTCACCGTCGACCATCTCGAGTTTTACGGAAGCGTCAGCTTTATGAAAGGGGCTCTTGTCGCCTCCGATTTGATTACGACGGTCAGCCCGACGTACAAAGAAGAGATTCAGACCGCCTATTACGGCGAGCGGCTTGACGGGCTGTTGCGGGCGCGGCGGGATGATTTGCTTGGCATTTTAAACGGCATTGACGACGAGTTTTACAACCCGGAAACCGATCCGTTTTTAGCGGCGACCTATAGCGTACATACGCGGGAAAGAAAAAAACTCAACAAGCGCGCTTTGCAGCGGCGGTTTGGTCTGCCAGAGCGGGATGATGCACCCGTTGTCGCAATGGTGACGCGAATGACGGCGCAAAAAGGGCTCGATTTAGTCACGTGCGTCTTTCATGATTTGATGCAGGAAGAGATGCAGCTTGTTGTGCTTGGAACGGGGGATTGGCGGTTTGAACAGTTTTTCTCGCAAATGGCGGCGGCCTATCCGGACAAAGTCGGGGTGTACATCGGCTTTCACGAACCGCTCGCCCATCAAATTTATGCGGGCGCGGACTTGTTTTTAATGCCGTCGTTGTTTGAACCGTGCGGGCTGAGCCAAATGATCGCGCTTCGGTATGGGACGATTCCGATCGTTCGGGAAACGGGCGGGCTGAACGATACGGTGCAATCGTACAATGAATTCACAGGAGAAGGGAACGGGTTCAGCTTTACGAACTTTAACGCCCACGACATGTTGTACACGATCCGCCGGGCGCTGTCGTTTTACCGCCAGCCGTCTGTCTGGGAGCGGCTCATGGAGCGGGCGATGCGCGGCGATTACAGCTGGCGCCGGTCGGCGAGGGAGTATCGAAAAGCGTACGAACAGCTGAACAAAAAGGGGGAAGACGCGCTTGTTCGCGGATAAAGAAACGTTTCAACGGGCGTTTGTGACGCGGGTCGAGGCGTTGTGCGGCAAACCGTTTGCGGAGTCGACGGCGCGCGATCATTATCATGTCCTTGGCCATATGGTGCGCGAACATATCAGCCGCCATTGGATCGCGACGAACGAGCGCTGCCGGGCGGAGCGGCGGAAGCAGGTGTACTATTTGTCGATCGAGTTTTTGCTCGGCCGTTTGCTCGGAAGCAACTTGTTAAACCTCGGTGTCCGCCCGATGGTCGAAGAGGGGCTTCGCGAGCTCGGCATCCGCCTCGAAGACGTCGAGGAGAGCGAGGCGGACGCTGGGCTTGGCAATGGCGGGCTCGGGCGGCTCGCCGCCTGTTTTCTTGACTCGCTCGCCACATTGAATTTGCCGGGCCACGGCCACGGCATTCGCTATAAACACGGGCTGTTTGATCAAAAAATCGTTGACGGCTATCAAGTCGAGCTGCCGGAGCAATGGCTGCGAAACGGGAACGTTTGGGAAATCCGGAAAGAAGAGCTGGCGGTCGAAGTTCGCTTCTGGGGAAGGGTCGAGGTGTCGGAACAAAACGGCCGCCTTGTGTTCCGCCATGTCGACAGCGAAAACGTGATGGCTGTGCCGTACGATATGCCGGTCATCGGCTTCGGGACGAACACGGTCAACACGCTCAGGCTTTGGAGCGCCGAGCCGGCGAAAACGTTCCCGCTTCATAAAGATGTGATGAAGTACAAACGGGAGACGGAAGCCATTTCGGAGTTTTTGTACCCGGACGATACGCACGATGAAGGCAAACTGCTGCGGTTAAAGCAGCAGTATTTTCTCGCCGCCGCCAGCCTCGGCAGCATCACTCGCGCCCATCGCCGCCAGCACGGGAGCTTGCGCCGCCTCCATGAATATGTCGCCATTCATATCAACGACACGCACCCCGCGCTTGCGATTCCGGAGTTGATGCGCATTTTGCTCGATGAGGAAGGGATGAGCTGGGAAGAGGCTTGGCACATTACGACCCATACGATCGCGTACACGAATCATACGACGCTGGCGGAAGCGCTGGAGAAATGGCCGATTCGTCTGTTTCAGCCGCTGTTGCCGCGCATTTATATGATCGTCGAGGAAATCAACGAACGGTTTTGCCGCGAGCTGTGGGAACGTTATCCCGGCGATTGGAGGCGGATTGAACAAATGGCCATCGTCGCCCACGGGATGGTGAAAATGGCGCACTTGGCCGTTGTTGCGAGCCATAGCGTCAACGGTGTGGCGAAACTGCATACGGACATATTGAAACAGCGGGAAATGCGCTTGTTTTACGAATGGGCGCCGCACAAGTTCAACAACAAAACGAACGGGGTGACGCATCGTCGCTGGCTGTTAAAGGCGAACCCGGAGCTGTCGGCGTTGATTACTGAAACGATTGGTCCGCGCTGGATCCGCGAGCCGGAAGCATTGATTGAGCTGAAGTCTTATGCTTCCGATCCGGCGTTTCAGCAGGCGTTGGCTGCGGTCAAACAGCAGCGGAAGGCGAGGCTCGCCGCCCGCATTTACGAAAAAACCGGGATTCGCGTGGACGAATCGTCCATTTTTGACGTGCAAGTGAAGCGGCTGCACGCTTATAAACGGCAGTTGTTAAACGTTTTGCACATTATGCATTTATACAATCGGCTGAAAGAAGACCCGTATGTTTCGATCCACCCGCGCACGTTCATTTTCGGAGCGAAAGCGTCGCCAGGCTATTACTACGCCAAGCGGATCATCAAGCTCATCCATTCGGTGGCGGATCAGGTGAACAACGATAAACGGACGAACGAGCAACTGAAGGTCATTTTTTTGGAAAATTACCGCGTATCGCTCGCGGAAGAAATCATTCCGGCCGCCGATGTGAGCGAGCAAATCTCAACAGCCAGCAAAGAAGCGTCCGGGACGGGCAACATGAAGTTTATGATGAACGGCGCCGTTACGCTTGGCACGCTGGATGGAGCGAACGTCGAAATCGCGGAAGCCGTCGGGGAGGACAACATGTTTTTGTTCGGACTGACGGCCGATGAAGTGCTCCGCTACTACGAACACGGAGGCTATCGGGCGCATGAGTATTACCATCATGACAAACGGATCAAGCAAGTTGTCGACCAGCTCATCAACGGCTTTTTCCCTGATGTCGGCGACTACTTTGAGCCGATTTACGACTCGCTGCTGGCGCAAAACGACGAATATTTTGTGCTGCGCGACTTTGCCGCCTACGCCGAGGCGCACGAGCGGGTTGAGGCCGCTTACCGCGATCCGGCGCGCTGGTGGCGGATGAGCGCCGTCAACATCGCCCATTCCGGCCGTTTCGCCAGCGATCGGACCGTAGCGGAATACGCCGCCGAAATTTGGGGTCTTTTGCCGTCGGGGGAACGTTTCTCAACTTAGGAAAGGACGTTTTTGGGCTGCTTTTTCATTCAATCATCGTCCTTTTAGGGAATTTCGAGGGGGAAGGCAGAAAAGCAAAAGGGCGTTCCGTTTGGCCGGAGCGCCCTTTCTCGCTTAGTCGTCGCCGTCGAGCCAGTCGCCGATGCCGCCGAGGATGCTGCCTTCGCCGACCGACCGTCCGCCGGCGCTCGGGGCGGCAATTTCGACAAACTGCATGTCATCGCCGTACAGCCGGTAATCGATCTCATGTGCGTTCATCATTTCGCCTCCATTCGGATCATATGACGTTCTGCTCTGTACTACGGAAAACGGCATCGGCCCGTTTCACAAAAAAGACCATCTTGCCGATGGCCTTTTTCATGGAGTTGTTTCCCCAAAATGCTGCTGGGACGGTCTTTCATCGTACCGGCGGTAGCTGTCTGTCGATGTATACGGGTCTTTTTCATACGCCGGCAAATCGCCGATGTTCGACATGATGCCTTCGTCATCCAATATGTTTTCCAGCAGCTCATGCTCCCGCGTCGGGTACACACGTACGTGTCTGCCATGCAAATCGACGGCCGCGAAATTTTCCAAGTCTTCGACATAGCCGACGTTCTCTTCCGACTCGGCATACACTTCGCTGTAGGAATCGACGTTTTTGCCAAGGTCCGAAGGGGTGTCGGATGTGCCGTAGCGGGCTGCTTCCTGCCATGCATCTTCCGCGTCGTAAGCGACCGATTCCGCGCGGTCATCGAAATCGAATTTGCCAAACGGCGGCATAAGCACGCCCTCTTCAAGCGGCCGCTTTTGCGACACCGTTTGATCCGGGCTGTGCTCGCGGCAGTAGAGTGTTGTCGGCAGCGCCTCGAGCCGTTCGTATGGGATCGGCCGGCCGCATACGCGGCACGTTCCGTATGTGCCGTCGGCGATGGCGCCAAGCGCCCGTTCAATCTCGCGAACTTCGCGCTCGGCATGCTCCTTTAGGGCGAGATCTTTTTCCCGCTCATACAGCTCTGTCGCCTCATCGGCCGGATGGTTGTCGTAGCTCGCCAGCTCACCGACCGCATCGTGGGCGTGGCTGCGGATCATGCCGAAATGGTCGTTTTGCTTCAGCCGGTCTTCCGTCTCCCGTTTCATGTCGAGCAGTCTTGAGCGGAGGGCGGCAAGCTGTTCGTTCGTCAGCATCAGTCGCAATCCCTTCCTTCGCAGTAGCGTCTATATGGTGTAGTATGGGCGAAAATCAAAAAAAAAAACACGGTCATGTTGACCGTGTTACAGCCAATGGGCAATGAGCAAGCCAGCGGCGAGCAAAAAGCCGAACTGTGTATTCGTTTGCGCCGTCGCCTTCATGGCCGGCATCATCTCGATCGGCTTGATTTTGCCGATAAATCCGCGCGTCGCGGCGATTGCTTTTGGAATGCTCAATAAAGCGAGCAGCGCCCAAAACGGCACGATCTGAAACACCGCAAGCGCGGCCGTCCAAAGAAAGGCAACGGCGAACATGGCAGCGAGCAGGCGGATGGCCCAATCGCGGCCAATCAAAATGGCGAGCGTCTTTCGCCCTTTTTCACGGTCGCCGTCCAAGTCGCGAATATTGTTCGCCAGCAAAATGGCGCCGACCAAAATCGCGATCGGAATGGCGGTGAGCACGGCGCCGCCGCTGATATAGCCCGTTTGGATGAAAAATGAAATCAAAATGATGACAAAGCCCATAAAAAACCCAGCCGCCAGTTCGCCAAACGGCGTATAGGCGATCGGAACCGGCCCTCCGGTGTAAAAATAACCGGCCGCCATGCAAATCGTTCCGACAACGGCGAGCCACCAACTGCTTTCGGCGCAAATGTAGATGCCGATGAGCATAGCCAACCCAAGACAGCCAAACGCCAACGCCAGCACCGTTTTCGGCTTGAGGCCGTCGCGGACGATGGCGCCGCCGATGCCGACCGACTCCGGTGAATCGAGGCCGCGTTGATAATCGTAGTATTCGTTGAACATGTTCGTCGCCGCCTGAATCAACAAAGAGGCGATCATCATCGCGGCAAACAGCAGCCAATCGATCGATGTTTCGCCAAGCGCCAGCACCGTGCCGACGCATACGGGCACAAATGCCGCCGTCAGCGTATGCGGGCGCGTCAGCCGCCAAAAGACGCGCCAGTCGCGGCGCGCCGGCGGGCGATGGTCCATATGTGTGAATGATTGCATATTCATTCCCCTTAGATTCTGTGAAAATGTCATTCGTTTATGTCCAAAATAAGTGTAGGCAAACGTTGAAAGCATGTCAACCCTTCCCGATAGATAAATGATTTCCTATTATATTATAATGGGAAGTGGGGATGGAGGGGGAATTTTACGACAGAAAGCGTGAGGAACGTGGCGATTGGATTTCGACATCACCTGCAGCAACAATTGCATAGATTGGCGGTGAATGCAGGGCGGCCGTTTGTCAGCTGGGCGGAACCGTGGGAGGGCGTTGATCCGGTTTCTTTTTTTATGCAAGGGCCGTCATGCGGCTTCCGCGAACGGTTTTTTTGGGCGGATCGAACCGGAGGCACGATATTGGTCGGCCTCGGCTCCGTTTATGCGATCGAAACGGAGAAGGCCGACAGCCGGTTTGATGACGTGGAAGCGGGCCGGCGCCGATGGAAGAAGGAGATGGAGCCATACGGCGCGGCCGATGCGCCGCCGTTATTGTTTGGCGGATTTTCGTTTGACCCCTATCGGCCGGGCACCGACATGTGGCGCGGCTTTCCGGCCGGGAAGCTCGTGGCGCCGGCCGCGCTTCTTGCCGTAAGAAACGGCAAAACGACGTTGACCGTCACCGTCCCAACGGACAAAAGAGGACGGGACTGGGAGCGGGTCGGGCGCTTGCTTGAGCGGATCAGCGACCCCATGGCCGCTCCAAAGCGGCTTCCGCGCCTTGTGTCAGACGAAGAAGAAGAGAAAGAACGATGGTTGGCGGCTGTTCGCGAAGCGATCGCCTCGATTCGGGCGGGGGCGTTGGACAAGGTGGTGCTCGCCCGCGCTCGGCGCCTGGCGTTTGCCAAAACGGTGGATGCCGCGGCCGTACTCCAGCGGCTTCGCGAGCAGCAGCCGTTTGCTTACATTTTTGCGTTTGAACAGGACGGCCGCTGTTTTATCGGGGCTTCCCCTGAGCAGCTTGTCCAAAAAGAAGGGAAAATGTGCCGGTCGGTTTGCCTCGCCGGATCGGTGCGCCGCGGGGCCGATATGGAGGAAGACGAGCGGCTTGGCGCTTGGCTGCGGGCAGATCGAAAAAACAACGAAGAACATCAGTTTGTTGTGCAAATGATCGGCCGCTTGTTTTCTTCCGTCTGCGAGACGGTCGAGATGCCGCCCGCACCGCAGCTGCTCAAGCTGCCGCACATCCAGCATTTATGCACTCCGGTTGTCGGCCGTGGCTCCCGCGAGCGCTCGGTGCTCCGCTTAGTGGAAATGATGCATCCGACACCCGCGCTCGGCGGAACGCCGCGCGATCGAGCGCTGGAGGTGATCCGCGCCCTTGAGCCGCTTGACCGCGGATGGTATGCAGCGCCGATCGGCTGGGTGGATGGCGAAGGCAATGGGGAATGGGCGGTCGCCATTCGCTCCGCCTTGCTCGCCGGGAAGGAAGCCATGCTGTTTGCCGGCTGCGGCATTGTCGCCGATTCCGACCCAAACAGCGAATATGAAGAGACAAATGTGAAAATGGCCCCGATGTTATCGGCGTTGGGAGTGATGAACGATGGCTGATGCCTTGTCTGTTTATGCAGCGGCATTGGTGGACGGATTGGCGCAGGCCGGGGTGACGGAGGCGGTGATCAGCCCCGGTTCGCGCTCGACGCCGCTTGCGATGGCGATGGCGGCCCACCCTGGCCTTCGACTATATATGAATATCGATGAGCGGTCGGCCGCGTTTTTCGCCCTCGGCTTGGCGAAAGCGAAGCAGCGTCCGGTCGCGCTCGTATGCACGTCCGGAACGGCGGCGGCCAACTATGGGCCCGCGGTTGTCGAGGCATACTATTCGCGCGTGCCGCTCGTGGTGCTGACGGCCGACCGGCCGCATGAACTGCGCGATGTCGGGGCGCCGCAGGCGATTGATCAGCTGCACTTATACGGACGCTACGCCAAGTGGTTTGTGGACTTGGCGCTGCCGGAAGAGGCGGATGATATGCTGCGATACGCGCGGACGATGGCGGCAAGAGCCGTCCAAACGGCCGCCGGTGCACCGTGCGGGCCTGTGCATGTGAACGCGCCGTTTCGCGAGCCGCTTGTCCCGCATATCGATGAGGCGGTTTGGGAGCGGGTGCGGTCTGTTTCGAGAGCGCCGCAAGTGTGGCACGGCCGCCCAGCGCTGCCGCAAGAAAGCGTATCGGCGCTGTATGAGCAGCTGTCGGCGGCGGAACGCGGGTTGATCGTCTGCGGGCCGCTCGATCGCCCTGGGTTTGCCGAGGCGGTCACCGAGTTGGCGCGGGCGCTTGATTTTCCGATTTTGGCCGATCCGCTTTCCCAGTTGCGCGCCGGTACGCATGACAAAACGTACGTGCTGGACAGCTATGATGCCATATTGCGGGAGGAAACCGCCGCTTCCAAGCTTGTGCCGGATGTGGTGCTTCGGTTCGGCGCCATGCCGGTGTCGAAGCCGCTCTTTTTATGGCTCAAGCGCCATCGCGCGATTCGTCAAATTGTTGTCGACGACGGCGGCTGGCGCGATCCAACGTTGTCCGCGGACAGCTTCGTTCAGAGTGATGAACTGATTCTTTGCCGCCAGCTTCTTGAATGGGCGAAACCGAAAGAAAACAAAAGCGCGTGGTCGGCGATATGGCTAGAGATGAACGCGATCGCCCGCGCGGCGCTTGAGCGCCATCTGCCAAAAGAAGAATGGTTTGAAGGGAAAGTGTTCACGGAGCTTGCCGATTTGCTTCCAGCCGGGGCGGCGCTGTTTGTCGGCAACAGCATGCCGATTCGCGATGCGGATACGTTTCTCTTTGCGACGGACAAGCCGCTTCGCGTTTTGGCCAACCGCGGCGCCAACGGCATTGACGGAGTCGTCTCGAGCGCCTTGGGCGCAAGCGTTGCCGCGAACCCGCTTGTGCTGGTGATCGGCGACTTGTCGTTTTACCACGATGTAAATGGCTTGTTGGCGGCGAAGATGCATTCGTTGTCAGCTACCATTGTGTTGTTGAACAACAACGGCGGCGGCATTTTCTCGTTTTTGCCGCAGGCGCGCCATAAAGGGGCGTTTGAAACGCTGTTTGGCACGCCGACGGATTTGTCGTTTGCCCACGCCGTCGAGATGTACGGCGGCCGCCATACGGTGCCGCACAATTGGGCGGAGTTCCGCCGCCATGTATCGGAATCGCTGTCGTCAGGCGGGCTTCATGTCATTGAAGTGCGCACGTCGCGCGCGGAAAATGTCCGAATGCATCGATTATTGTGGAACGAGGTTGCTCGGGAAATCGCGAAATGTCTCGAATGAAGAGGATTGGCATGACCATGATGGTGAATGGGGTTTGTTACCATGTGGAACAATACGGAGAAGGAGAGCCGCTTCTGTTGCTTCACGGGTTTACGGGCAGCGCGGACACGTGGCGGCCGCTCGCCCCGTTTTGGCCGGACTTCCGTGTGATGGCCGTCGACTTGTTGGGCCATGGGCGGACCGAGGCGCCAAAGGACGCCCGACGGTATCGGATCGAACACGCGGCGGCTGACTTGGCGGCGCTCCTTGACGAATGGGGCGTCGAACAAGTGAACGTGCTCGGCTACTCGATGGGCGGCCGGCTCGCGTTGGCGTTCGCCGTTTGGCATCCGCGCCGCGTTCGCCGCTTAGTGCTGGAAAGCAGTTCGCCCGGCTTGGAGACAGAGGAGGAGCGGCGCGCGCGGCGGGAAGCGGATGAGGCGTTGGCGCGAAAGATCGAAACGGAAGGCGTCCGTGCTTTTGTCGATGATTGGGAAAAAATCCCGCTGTTTGCCACTCAGCAGACGCTCCCGGATCCGGTGCGAGCGGCGATTCGCCGCGAGCGGCTCCGCCATACGGCAACGGGGCTTGCCAACAGTTTGCGCGGGATGGGGACCGGCGTGCAGCCGTCGTTTTGGGAACGGCTTGGCGAACTTGCCATGCCTGTGCTCCTTGTTTGCGGGGAGCGCGATGAGAAGTTTTGCCGCATCGCCGCCCAAATGCACGAGCGGCTGCCCAACAGCGAACTTATCTGTGTAAAAGGAGCCGGACATGCAATTCACGTGGAACAGCCCGGCATTTTTGCTAAAATAGTAAGTGAATTCATGACAAAGGGGGAAGTGTAAATGCCGTTTGAATGGGTGAAGCAGTACGACTATGAGGATATTATTTACGAAACGTACAACGGCATCGCCAAAATTACGATCAACCGTCCGGAAGTACATAACGCGTTTCGGCCGAAAACGGTGAACGAGATGATCGATGCGTTTACGAAAGCGCGCGATGATTCGAATATCGGCGTCATCATTTTGACCGGCGCCGGCGGCAAGGCGTTTTGCTCGGGCGGGGACCAAAAAGTGCGCGGCCATGGCGGCTATGTCGGCGAGGATGAAATTCCGCGCCTCAATGTGCTTGATTTGCAGCGGCTCATCCGCGTCATTCCGAAGCCGGTCATTGCGATGGTCGCCGGCTATGCCATCGGCGGTGGGCATGTGCTTCATGTCGTATGCGATTTGACGATCGCCGCGGACAACGCCATCTTCGGCCAAACCGGGCCGAAAGTGGGAAGCTTTGACGGCGGCTATGGCGCCGGTTATTTGGCCCGCATCGTCGGCCATAAAAAGGCGCGGGAAATTTGGTATTTATGCCGTCAGTACACGGCGCAAGAAGCGCTCGAAATGGGGCTGGTCAACAAAGTCGTGCCGCTTGAGCAGCTTGAAGAAGAAACGGTCAAATGGGCGCAAGAAATTTTGGAAAAAAGCCCGACGGCCATTCGCTTCTTAAAAGCGGCGTTCAACGCCGACTCCGACGGCTTGGCCGGCATCCAACAGCTCGCCGGCGACGCGACGCTTCTCTTCTACACGACCGAAGAGGCGAAGGAAGGAATGCGGGCGTTCAAAGAAAAACGGAAGCCGGACTTCAGCCAATTCCCGCGCTTCCCGTGATGAGAACGAAGAAGCAGCTTGATGGCGCGTCAAGCTGCTTTTTGTCGCTTTTCCGAAGGGAGGAATCCTTTCGCTGGCCGTCGGCGGAGGAGGGGGCAAGAAAGGAGGACGCTAGATGACAACGATGCCAAACTGGCTGAAGCAGCGGGCGTTTTTAACCCCGGAGCGAATCGCCGTGAGCGACGGGCGGCGGACAAAAACGTTTGCCGAATTGTATGAAGCGGCTGCCGTCTGGGCGCGGCGCCTCGCTCAAGCAGGCGTCAAGGAAGGAGATATTGTCGCCTTGCTGATGAAAAATCGCATCGAGATGATCGAGATCATCCATGCGTTGTTTTTTCTCGGCGCCCGCGTCCTGTTGCAAAACGTGCGCCTTACGTCCTATGAGCTTGGCTGGCAGCTTGATGACAGCGGCGCGCGGCTTGCCATCGCCGATGAGGAGCTAGCCGGGAGCCTTGACGGCGATGGACGCGTTCTGACTGTGGGCGCGGTTGCCGCGCTTCCGGAAGTGGACGTCTCCTTAAAAGAAACGTGCGATTTGGAGGAAGTCGCCACGATCATGTATACGTCCGGGACGACCGGCACTCCGAAAGGCGTCTTGCAAACGTACGGCAACCATTGGTGGAGCGCGGTCGGTTCGGCGCTCAATTTAGGCTTGCATGAGCGCGACTGCTGGCTGGCCGCCGTGCCGCTGTTTCATATCAGCGGCCTGTCGATCGCCATGCGCAGCGTCATTTATGGCATGCCGATGCGGCTGCAAACGTCATTCGACCCAAAGGAAGCAAACGCATGGATCATGCGCGGCGACGTGACGATCATGTCGGTCGTGGCTGCCATGCTTCAGCGGATGGTGGCCGAGCTCGGGGAAGCGCGCTACCCCGATACGTTCCGCTGCATGCTGCTGGGGGGCGGGCCGGCGCCGCGCCCGCTGCTTGAGGCATGCAAAGAAAAGGGCATCCCGGTGTACCAGACATACGGGATGACGGAAACGGCGTCGCAAATCGCAACACTCGCGCCGGAATACAGTTTGACGAAGCTCGGTTCGGCCGGCAAGCCGCTTTTTCCGGCGGAGCTTTGCATCCTAAAAGACGGAAAGCCGGCTGCGCCGCATGAAGCGGGGGAAATTGTCGTCAAAGGGCCGAATGTGACAAAAGGATATTGGCAACGCCCGGAAGCGACGGCGCAAGCGATCCGCGGCGGCTGGTTTTTTACCGGCGATATCGGCTATCTTGATGAAGACGGATTTTTGTACGTCCTTGACCGCCGTTCTGACTTGATCATTTCCGGCGGCGAAAACGTCTATCCCGCTGAGGTGGAGGCGGTGCTGCTGTCGCATCCCGATGTGGAAGAAGCCGGGGTGACGGGCGTCGAGAATGAAACGTGGGGGCAAGTGCCGTATGCGTTCGTCCGCCTGAAACGCGGAGCGTCGCCAGACGAAGCGGCCCTTCGCGCGTTTTGCCGCGAGCGGCTGGCGAAATATAAAGTGCCGGCCCGCATTTACTTCGTCGACGAACTGCCGCGCAACGCCGCGCAAAAACTGCTGCGACGCGAACTGAAAAGGCTCATTCCAAAAACGGAACAAACCTTTTGATAGGAGTAAAAACGCCTGTTCGGAAGCAGAAAAGGCAGGACCTCGCCTAAGTCGAGGTTCCTGCCTTTTTGCCGCTGCCATTCCCGCGGCGTTCCGACCGGGAGGCATGGCGTTCGCCGAATCGAAGCCCTTGCTTTTAGACCGCTGCGATCCAGCTTCATCCGTCCGCTTTGTCCCCTGTTGGAGGACGGCAGTCAAACGTCATCCCTTGCACGACCGATTTCCATCGCGCAGATGGAAACATAGGGATGGCCATCCAACGTCGTTTTTTGCTCCACCTGGCGTTTGTTCCGAAATGGACGGCCCTCAAACGTCATCCATCCACCCGAGTTCAGCGGCCCGATGGGCGATGAGCCGTTCAATCTCAGGTGGGAGCTGATCAAACGAACCGAACTCATAATCCCACAAACGGGCGAAGGAGTCGATGCAAGCTGGGTATGTTCCTAAAGCGGCCCGCTTCATTTCCGTTTGCAGCGCTTGAATGAGGCTGGCGCGTTTGTCCATCGTCATCCCCCTCGAACGATGCAAGCGCCGCCCGGTTGGCCGGGCAGCGCCTCGTTGGTCTCGCATCATGCTTTATGGGCCGGAACAAACGTTTTGCAGTCTGTTTCCGTTGAATCAGACGCCATTTTTCCTGCATGGCTGACCACGTAAATGGCTTCAGCGCTGCAGCGATTCCCTTCTGCCCAATAACGGCAGTTGTGCACTTCGCAAAGAACATCTTTCGCCATGGTCATCCCCCTTGTCGTGATGAAATCGCCCGCCTCTATAGTTTGACGCATTTGCAGGCATTTTATCCATCTCTAACCGAGAAGACTCCCGCTTCCATGATCAACGGAAGCAGGGGTAATCGGCGGCTTCCATCATGGTTGTTCTCCCACGCCGCCCCAAATATAAAAGAAGGACTTCGCGCAGAAATGGCGTTTCCTTCTTTACCATCGTTGAAGCGGGGGCTCATCGCCCCAAAAAATGATGAAAATATCTCTTGTTATAATTGACATAGAAAATCATTCTCAATTAAAATAAAAAAGAAAGAAGCGAGCAAAGGAGGCTTTCGTGATGGCATCACTGCTTGTTGTCGGAGCCGATCATTTAGGCCATATTACCGATAAATTGGAGCGTTCCGGATTCCGGGAAATCATTCATCTCAATGGACGAAAAGTGAATATGGTGAGACGTGACATTCCGGAGCATGTCGACGCCATATTGGTCATGATCGATTACGTAAACCATAATTTGGCGAAGAAAGTGAAAGAGAAGGCGAAAAGCAAAGACAAGCCTATTTATTTTGCGAAACGGTCATGGAGCTCGATAAACGCTGTATTGGAGCAGCTGGAAAAACATGCATGAACAAACAGGAGGCGAGCCATGGTGCCTATCCATCACGAGACGTTGGATGTCTGGCCGTATGCGCTGCGCCGGTTTCTTCGCCGCGTCATTCAAGCGTATTGCGACACCGCTCCTTCGCTGCGGTCGCCGCTTTGCTTGCTTCGGTTGATTGATCAGCACCGTTCGCTCCTTCCTTTGTCGATGTTTCCGACGCCGTTGCATTACGGACTTGTGCTGGCCAAGGTGACGGATCATTTGCTGCAGTTTTTCGGTTCGATGGAAGAGGCGGCATGCAAGCCGCTGCTGCTGGCGGACGGCGGATTGGGCGAAGAAGCGGATCGGGAGTTGTACATCGTTTACCGCGACCGGGTTCGCGTGCTGCTGTGGTGTGAGGAAGAGGAAGCCATTCGGCGATGCAAAGAAACGGCGTCGTCCTTATGCCGCAAAACAATCGGACGTTGTCCGAACGAACTGGAATGCTGCTTTTTATGGACGGGCGGACGCCGCATTGAGTGGATTCCGGCTTAAGGGAAGGAGAAAGAGGCATGAAAAGCGTCTTTCTCGGGTGGAATGTGATGGAACGGATTCCGGCTTGAATGAAGGGGATCGCCGGCGTATAATGAAATAGGTTGAAAATGAAAATCGTTATTTTTAAATAAAATGGGGGAGCAAGTCATGAAACGCATGCCTTGGAAAGTCATGGCCACGTCGGCGGCGGCCTCGCTGCTTTTGGCGTCCGGCTGTTCCGCCGTCGGGGAGAAAGAGAACGGCCGTTCAGCGGAAGCGCCGCGCCTGCACGTGCCGGTGGCGGACGATCATTTTGATACGGCCGGCAATATGTTTGCCTACTCCGAATTTGAGCTGTCCGGAGAGCCGTTGGCGGAAGGGCTCGGGCTTGATTTGGACACCCTTGACGCGAGAAAGCCGGATGAGCCGACGAAATTTGACTATACGGCCGGCATCGAGTCATACGAGTATTCCGAAGAAGCCATGTATGAGGTGACGGAAAAGTCAGGGCTCGGGCTCCATCTCATAAACGGCCCGATCGCCAAGCAACGGGCCGAACAGCGGCATAAGCCAGCCGATGAAGCACTCGCCGACCGTTTTTATGAGCTTGCGGACAGCGTCGGCTATCCGCGCGAGGAAATTTTCCGCAACATGTTCCCGACCTTCATCGAGTACGCCGGCGGCGATCCGCATTATGCGCAAAAGGTTGACACGGACGTGTACGCGGAAAATGACGACGGTACATACGTTCCCGTCTATCAAGTCGATTTCCAATCGCTTCGCTGGGATCGCGGAAAAATGGACAAAGTGCTCACGCCATCGGCTTACGGCGGTGTCTTTTTGAAGCAAGCGCTTTGGGCCGGCGACTTTTTGGGCAATTTTCATCAAAAAGACAGCGATGAAGAGGTGGAGGCGAAAACGCCAAACGACGATCAAAGCGGGAACGTCGCTCTTGGCGTCAGCTCCGCCGACGGGATGCAAGGGATGATTTTGACGGAACAAATATGGAACAAGCTGGCTTTTATCCGTGACCATTTATTTTATGATGCGAAGCAGCAGGCGTTGACGAAGGCAGCCGGCAGCCGTTACGACCCAAGCGGAGGATTCGTCTATTTGCCGCACGCGGTGGAAGTGGCTGAAAGGGGAAGCGAGCTGGCGCCGGATGCCGCGAAGTTGGTCGTCAAAGATCCCCGCAGCTTGCTTGAGGACCAATGGCTCATGCTATGGCCGGCGGCGGAGTTTTTCGGCATGACCGACCAGCGGCCGGAAAACAAAAATCAAAACCCCGCGTTTTTGGCCGTGTTTGACGGAAAACCGTTCCCGAAAGCGGCAAAAGAAAATGTGGATGCCGATCCAGCCAACGACCGTGTGGCCGACGACCCGTATTCCGTCAACCGCGACGTGCTGCTGCAAGTGTTCCGCAACATCGATGCCATGCATTTCAATGAAAAAGCGGGCGCGTTTGTGACAGAACATGACGGGCGAACGCAAGGAAATCGGGTCGATACGTTCCAAGCCGGCTATACAATGGAAGCGCTCCGCATCTTCGAACGGGCGATTGACGGGATGCCGGTCGGCTATGCGAGCGGAGAGAGCGCCAAAGGGCTTGGCACGCCGGAAGGAAAGCGGGCGCTTGAGCTCATCCGCCGGCAAGCGGATTTTATCATGCACAACTTGATGCGAAAAGACGGGCTTGTCGCCAACGGCTATACGATCGGCCAAGGGCCGGATCAAGACGAGCCGACGCTTCTTGCCCAGCTTGGTGCGATCCGCGGGCTGACGGCGGCGTTTTTGGCGACGAAAGACGAAGCGTACCGCGATGCGGCGCGCCTTGTTTATGAGGCGATGGACCGCCATTTTTGGGATCAAAAATGGCACGTGTACCATACGGGAGAAACAGAGGACAAGTACACCCCGTGGCTCGCCGGCGCGTTGTCGGGGGTGTTCCGCGTGGCGCTGCAAAACTTGAACAACGACCAAGCGGATGAGACGGCGAAATCCCTTGACCGCGAAACGATCATCTCCCACTACGTCGACTTTTACGACCGGATCGTCGATGGCCCGACGCTTCAGGAAGGGATGCAGGCAAGCGAGTTTTGGGATACGGGAGATGTCTACATCAAAGGGAAAAAATTGGGCAACACTGACCGCGACCATGTGCCGCAAGTGCAGGCGGCCGGCGGCCCATACGGCGTGGCGCCGGTGTTGCGGACGGTCAAGGTCAATGTTGGATCCGGCAACAAATAACAGAAAGAAAGCGGCGAATACGATTGAGATTCGCCGCTTTTCTTTGTAAAATTGAGGATGGTTATCATTTTCGTGAAAAAACGGGGGAATATTGAAATGCGAAAATGGTGGTTCGCCGCGGCGATCGCCGCGCTGTTGGCCGGCTGTCAGGACGAAAAGGCATGGCATGAGCAGCCGAAAGTGGTCAGACACGCCCCGGCGCACGGCGACAACATCGCCGTAAGCAGCGACGGGCGCTATGTCTACACCGCCAACATCGATGTGGATACAGTGACAATCATCAACGCGAAAACCAAAACGAAGGAAGCGGAAATTCCCGTCGGCCGCGAACCGCGCCAGCTGGCGCTCAGCCCGGATGGACGGACGCTGTATGTTTCCTGCATGTACGATGATGAAGTGGACGTCGTATCGCTTGACAAGCGGACAGTCGTCGACCGTTGGAAAACGGGGATCGAGCCGTTCGGCATCGTCACCAGTCCAGATGGGGAGGAAGTATATGTCGCCAACTACCGCTCGGGCACGGTCTCGGTGTTTGACGCTGAGAGCGGGAAGCGGACCAAAGACATCCAAGCGGGCGATCGGCCGCGGGCGCTGGCGCTGACAGCGGACGGAAGGAAGCTGTACGTGACGCAATATTTGGCGGCTAAAGTCACCGTGATTGACACAAAGAAACGGCGGGCGGTCAAGGAAATCGCCCTCGCCCCGTCGCCGGACAAAGCCGATCGAAAAAAGAGCCAAGGCATTCCGAACACGCTTGAGCAAATCGTCATCGCCCCGGACGGCAAAAAAGCGTATATTCCGCACTTATTGACGAACATCGATACGCCGATCCAATTTGAGGAAACGGTGTTTCCGGCCATCTCGGTCATTGATGTGACGAACGACGTTGAGTTGCCGGACGAGCGGAAAGAGCTGTTTGCCGCGATCAATGTCACTGATGTTCATAACGAGACGATCATCGTCTCCAATCCGTACGATGTGGCGTTTTCCCCGGACGGCGGCAAAGCGTACGCGGTCATGTCTGGAAGCGAGGACCTCGTCGTCTTTGACTTGCGCCGCGGCGGCAAGGCGACGCAAATTTTGCGACGCATCCACGGCAACAATCCGCGCGGGATCGCGATTTCGCCGGATGGGAAGACGCTTTACGTCCACAACGCCATGAGCCATGATTTGGCCGTGATCAAAACCGGAGGAAAAAGCCCATATGCGAAAGCGAAGCAGGAGAGCGGCACGATCCGCCTCATTGCGAAAGATTCGCTCTCCCCGCTCGTGCGTGAAGGAAAAACGATCTTTTACAGCGCCAACAGCGACGAGTTTGCCATCAACATTACAGGAAACAATTGGATGAGCTGCGCTTCGTGCCATAGCGACGGCGACATCAACGGCTTGACGCTCATGACGGCGAAAGGGCCGCGCAACGTGCCGAGCAATATTTTGGCGACGAAAACCGGGCTGTTTATGTGGGATGGTTCGCGCGACGATTTTACCGACTACATTCATACGGTGCAAGGCGAGATGGGCGGCATGACGGCGATCGACCCGTCCAAGCCGCTGCCGCCGAAAGTCCAGCATATGTTTGACGCCATTCTCGCCTACTTGAACGACCCGCGTTCGTTCCCCGTGCCGAAAAGCCCGTATCGAAAGGCGGACGGCAGCTTGACGGCGGAAGCGAAGGAAGGGGAGCGCCTGTTTAACGGGAAAGGGAATTGCTTAAGCTGCCATGGGGGCGAGTATTTCACCGACAGCGTCAAGGCGGTCGGGCCGGACGGGAAATTGACGACTGCCAATACCGCCTACTTGCACGATATCGGCACGGCCAATCCGAAGGACCGCGCCTCCAAAGGCGACGCCCGCGCCCGGTTCACAAACCCGCGGACGCCCAAACAGTGGGATACGCCGACGCTGCGCGGCGTATGGGCGACAGCCCCGTATTTGCATGACGGCAGCGCGAAAACGATCGAGGAAGCAATCCGGCGCCATCGGACGAAAGAAGTGCAAACATTGACGCCGGGAGAAATTGCGGCCATTGCGGCCTATGTCCGCTCGCTGCAATAGTGAGAGTGATGGGTGAGGAAAAGGGTGCTTTTCTTTCTGCAGGGCAGAAGATCGCACGTCATAAAGGAAGGTGTCCCACGCTCGTTGGGGACACCTTTTTCCTTGTTATTTTGGCCGTACATAGCGCTTATCGTGCATAAACAAACGCCAGAAATAGACGAAGCCGGGAAACAAAATGAGAAAGCCCACGAATCGAAAGAGACAGGCGGTTGTATTTTAATAAAGGGCTTTTTGCAGCACGCGGAGATTCTCGGCCATAAGAGCAAAGTAATCTTTGTGGGCTTTTCGATCTTCATCGGTCAGCGATTCCAAGTTATGCAGACGGAGCGGCTTGGCGCCGATTTCGTTCTGAATCACTTCCGCCGTTTTGGGATGAACATTTTGTTCGAAAATGACATAGCGGATGTGATGCTGTTTGGCTGTCTGGATGAGCTGAGTCAGCTCTTTTTGCGATGGTTCGTTGCTCGGAGAAAGCCCGGAAACGCTCAGCTGTTTGATTCCGTAGCGGTCTTCCCAATATCCGTAGGCTTGATGGGAAACGAGCATCTCTTTTCTGGGAGCTTTCTCCACTGTTGAACGGAATTGCCCGTCAAGGCGCTCGAGTTTCATCTTTAACGTTTCAAAGTTTTGCATAAACAGGTCTTTTTTGTCAGGTTTCAGTTCAATCAGCAAATCGCGGATGTTCTCGGCGATCGCAATGGATCGGATGGGGTCAAGCCATACGTGAGGATCTTTGTCTCCGTGTTCATGGCCATGTTCTTCCTCATGTCCCTCTCCGTGTTCGTCTTTGTGCCCTTCGCCATGCGCATGCTCCTGTTCATGGTTCGATTCAAGCAATTCGATGCCGTTTGTGGCAACGAGAAATCGGACGTGCTCATTTTGTAATGTTTCCTGCAGTTTTTCGGCGAACGGTTCCATCCCGTGGCCAATGTAAATGAAGGCGTCCGCATCGGCAATCTGCTGCACGGTTCTGGTTGTCGGTTCGAACGTATGGGCTTCCACTCCCGGCGGGTAAACACTTTTGACGTTCACAGCGTCGCCGCCGATTTTTTTCGTAAAGTCTTCAAGCGGATAGACGGTTGTATAAATCGTTAGCTGATCGTTCGATGTTTGGCCCTCTTTTGCCTCTGGCTTCGATTGACAGCCGTATAGCAAGGCGCTCGTCGCCAAAAGGAAAGACAAAATGATGGACGTTGCTCTCATGTTGAACTCCTTTCTGGAATAAAGATGTCCGCATTTATTATATCGTAATCATTACGATTTGAAAATGAAGGATCACCGTTTAGGCCGAAGGAATCAATGAAGGAAACGGATTGGGCAACAGCGTCCAATCTTCCTTCATCTCCTCATCGGTCAGCAAGCATTGGTCCAGCGAGCGTTCGATGCGATCTGCGTTCATATTGATGCCAATCAACACGAGTTCGGTCAAGCGATCGCCGTAGGTCTCATCCCACTTTTCCCGCCATGCTTCCTCTTCTTGCAACAGCTGTTTTATGTCCTCTTCTGGATAGGAAGCCATCCATCGTCCCGCTGCTTGGATGGAGATTGATGTTCCTGCTTGCGATAGGAGAACGCACATGTCATTCCAGGAGGCAAGCCAAATAAATCCTTTCGCGCGAACCACTTCTGTGGGCCAGTTTTCAAGCCAATTCATCAAACGTTCCGGATGAAACGGCCGTTTTCTTCGATAAACAAAGGAAGAGATGCCGTATTGTTCAGTCTCGGGTGTGTGCTCTTCATTCAGCTCTTTGATCCAGCCGGCTGATTGGCTCGCTTTTTCAAAATCAAATAAGTGGGTGTTTAAAATGGAATCAAGCGGCACTTGGCCGAAAGTTGCCGGGATGATGACGGCTTCCGGATTGAGCTTGTGAAGCACGGTTTGTAATTTTTGCACTTCCTCTGGCGAGACAAGATCGATTTTATTGACAATGATGACATTAGCGAATTCGATTTGTTCAATGAGCAAATCCGCAATTTCGCGGCTGTCCGTTTCATCGACGGCCTGTTGACGGTCAAGCAAGGTTTCGCCCGAGGAAAAGTCCGTCCAAAAACGGTTGGCGTCGACAACCGTCACCATGGTGTCCAATCGGCATTTTCGGGATAGGTCGATTCCAAGTTCCTCATCCAAATACGTAAACGTTTGCGCAACGGGAATGGGTTCGCTGATTCCGGAAGATTCAATGACAATATAGTCGATCTCCCCGTTTTCAACGAGCTGGTCGACGGCTTTGATTAAATCCTCTCTCAAAGTGCAGCAAATACAGCCGTTTTGGATTTGCACAAGCTTTTCCTCGGTGCGGAAAAAGTCGTTTTGCCGAATCAGCTCGGCATCCACATTGATTTCGCTCATGTCGTTGACAATGACGGCAATTTTTTTCCCTTCGCGATTGTGCAAAATATGATGAAGCAAGGTTGTTTTTCCAGCCCCTAAATAACCGCTTAATACCGTGACAGGAATTTTGTTCATCTGTCCCACCTCATTTTTTGAAAATAGTAATCATTACGATTTAACAAGATCGATTGTACAAAAAAATGAACCAAATGGCAAGAGGGAAGTGATTTTGTGGCTCCTCATCAAAAGATGTGTTCGACTTGTAAAGACAAACATGATCGCCGTATTGAGCAAACGGCGGGGGCAAAAGAAAACAGGCTGTGTTGATTTTGGGCGTGATCGGTCAAGGACAATTTGTGGCAAAGAGACGACTATTTTGTTTTTTTCAGACGCCGAGAAGGTTCAGGAACGGGGTCAAAACCGCCCGGATGGAACGGATGGCATTTCAAAATGCGCTTGACCGTCAGCCATCCCCCTTTGAGCGCGCCAAAGCGCCGGATCGCTTCGATGCCATAGTTCGAGCAGGTCGGATAAAAGCGGCATGTCGGCGGCTTGAGCGGAGAAAGGAAGCGTTGATAAAAGCGGATGCACCAAATCAGCCATTGGCCCATGTGGAGTTCTCCTTTCTGTGATCATCATGATTACAATAGAACAAACCGTTCTTTTGTTCAAGAAAAACGACTGTCGTTCGCTCGGAATGGGGGCGCCGACCCAGCCTTGCTTTTTGGGCATAGACGCCAAGCCGAACGAGAGGCAAAAAAGATGCGGGACGTTCCT
This sequence comes from Geobacillus thermoleovorans, assembly GCF_001610955.1. GTDB lineage: Bacteria > Bacillota > Bacilli > Bacillales > Anoxybacillaceae > Geobacillus > Geobacillus thermoleovorans. The sequence goes on along the minus strand of NZ_CP014335.1, from coordinate 2,780,461 downwards.
CGTTTTGGTTATGATAAAAAAGAGAATAAATAACCTAGGAGTGATTGACATGCCTTCACCGGTGGAAAGCTTTGAATTGGACCATTGCGCGGTCAAAGCGCCGTACGTTCGGCATTGCGGCGTTCACAAAGTCGGCAGCGACGGCGTCGTCAATAAGTTTGACATTCGCTTTTGCCAGCCGAACAAAGAAGCGATGGACCCGGCCGCGATTCATACGCTCGAACATTTGTTGGCGTATACGCTGCGCCGACATGCGGCGAAATATGATCATTTCGACATTATCGACATCTCGCCGATGGGCTGCCAAACTGGGTTTTATCTTGTCGTGAGCGGCTCGCCGACCGTGGACGAGATCATTGATTTGTTGGAAGAAGCCATGAAGGACGCGCTCGACGCGACGGAAGTGCCAGCCGCGACCGAGCGGCAATGCGGCCAAGCGAAGCTGCATGACCTAGAGGCGGCCAAACAGCTGATGCGCTTTTGGCTTTCGCAAGAGAAAGAAGAGTTGAAAAAGGTGTTTGGTTGATGAACAAGCCGGCCCCGCGCCGCTACTGCGGCTGCTTCGGGCCGGCTTGTTGTTCGCTGCCGCGCTCGTTTGGAAGCGGATCGACCGTATGTTTGTACGTGTACGCTTTGGAAGTCGTGACGACCGCCAACGCGAGAACGACAGCGGCGATGATGAGGCAAACAACCAACGTCCAGTACATCATGACGCCCACCTTTTTCTTTTTATTATACCATATTCCGCAGGTCGGGCGTTCATATTTTCGGCGGAATCGGGGGAAGCTATCCATCGGTGCGTTTCCCATGTTTCATCAACAAGCCAGCTGGGTATAGAGAACCATGAGGAGGAGTGAGACGATGGCAACTCGACTGATCGATCTTGTCAACAAGCAAATCGCCAACTGGACTGTTTTGTATGTGAAGCTGCACAACTACCATTGGTATGTCACCGGGCCGCAGTTTTTCACGCTGCATGAAAAATTCGAAGAGCTGTACAACGAAGCCGCGACCCACATTGACGCCCTGGCCGAGCGGCTGCTGGCGTTGGGCGGCAAGCCCGTGGCGACGATGAAAGACTGCCTCGAGCAGGCGTCCGTCAAAGAAGCGGCCGGGACGGAAACGGCCGAACAAATGGTGGCTTCGATTGTCCGTGACTTTGAAACGATGATCGGCGAATTGAAAGAAGGCATGCAGCTGGCGGATGAAGTGAACGATGAAACGACGGGGGATATGCTGCTTGGCATTCATCGCAGCTTGGAAAAACACGTCTGGATGTTGAAATCGTTCTTAGGACGATAAGAATGAGGAGGCTGTCCTCAGGCCGGGGGACGGCCTTTTGCTTTGTCCTTTCTTTGTCGAAAAAGGGCGATTTTTTAGGGAATGCGCCGCGCCGCGTTCTCCCCTCCGGGCATACGATAGTTACGCGTATCCTATGTTCAAGGAGGGGGGAGCGTGAACAAGCCGATCCCGATGGTTGCCGTGTCGCTGTTCGGTTCGTTTCTGTCGCTGTTTGTCGGCAGCGTGGACTCATTTGTCGTGATTTTGCTTGCTTTGGTCATTGTCGACTACCTTACCGGCATTGCCGCCAGCGCGGTCGAAGGCAAGCTGTCAAGTCAAGTCGGCTTTCGCGGCATCATCCGCAAACTGTTGATTTTCGTTCTGGTGGCAGCATCGCATCTCGTCGATTTGGCCATTGGATGGAACATGCATGTAATCCGCGATGCGATCATTTTTTTCTATATCGCCAATGAGTTTATCTCGATTGTGGAAAACGCCGGCCGGGCGGGCGTTCCGATCCCGTCCGTGCTGCGCAAGGCGATCGAGCTGTTGAAAGATGAAATAAAATAAGCATATTTTTCCCCGATTGCCCCACACTAAGCAAAAAGAGCAAAAGAAGGAGTGGACGAAGGTGGCAGACGAACGAAAAAAGACGTATTACGTCTCGATGGCAACCGGAGAAATCTCGCAGTTGAAAACCGCTTCGCCGTGGGACTTCCAAATTGAAGCAACGGATGAGGAAATCACCCAGCTGCGCGAATATTTTGATCAAAATTATTCGACCGACTGGCAGGCGTTTTGGCGCACCCATGTGCCGTACATCCAATACCATTATGATCGGGAAAACGATGCTTACGACCGGACGTTGACGAAAATTTATGAAATGATTTACCGCCTCGGCAACGAGGAGGCGAAGGAGCATATCCGCTCGCTCGGCATCCTTCCTGACGAAAAAGAAGAGTAAACGCCGCGAGTCGAGCGGCGTTTTTCTGTATAATGGGGAGAGGAAAGGGGAGAGTCCGATGCATGAATTTCGCGATTACTACGGACATCGCGTTCGGCTGGCCTTTGCGGATCATCCGTTTTCCCCCTCCCCCGGGCATGTATGGGTCATTTGCCGCTATGGCGGGCGATGGCTGTTGACGGATCATCCGCGCCGCGGCCTTGAGTTTCCCGGCGGCAAGGTGGAAGAAGGGGAAACAGCGGCGGAAGCCGCGGCCCGCGAAGTGATGGAAGAAACGGGGGGAATCGTCGGCCGGCTTGAATACATCGGCCAATATGAAGTGGAGCCGGATATCGTGAAAAACATGTATTTTGCCGACATCGCTGCGCTCGTCGAGCGGGGGTCGTATTTGGAAACGAACGGCCCAGTGCTGCTTGAGGCGCTGCCGGATGACATCCGCGCCGATCAGCGTTTCAGCTATTTCATGAAAGATGACGTGCTTTCACTGGCGCTTGCCAAGTTGAAACAGCGCGGGCTGATCGATTGAAAAGGGGCGCCGATCGGCGGCGGCTCCCGAAGATGGGCTTCCCAAAAGCGGCGGATGCCGGCTCATTGGGACGACAGGAATGAAACGAGACGCCCGTCAACATTCGGCGAGCGTCCCGCTAGCGGCGGTTTCCCCATTTTTTTTCGATCAAGGCGACAAGCTGATACATAACGGTCGACAGCAAGGCGACGATGAGCAGGCTCATCAACACAAGCGTGAAGTTGAACACTTGGAAGCCGTAAATGATTAAATACCCAAGCCCTTGTTTCGAGACGAGAAACTCGCCGGTGATGACGCCGACCCAAGCGAGGCCGACGTTTACTTTCAACGTCGAAATGATCGCCGGGAACGACGCCGGCAGCACCGCCTCTTGAAAGCATTGGTAGCGGGTGGCGCCGAACGTCCGCAATACTTTCAAATAGTTCGGATCGACTTCTTGGAACGCCGAATAGACGACGATCGTCGTGATGATGATGGAGATGACGACGCCCATGGCGACAATCGACGTAAATCCCGGTCCAAGAGCGACGATCAAAATCGGCCCGAGGGCGACTTTTGGCATGGCGTTGAACACGACCAAATACGGATCAAGCGTCTTCGCCAGACGCGGAAACCACCAAAGAAGCGCGCCAATCAGCGCCCCGCCGGCTGTGCCGATGAAAAATCCAAGCAAGGTCTCAAACAGCGTCGCCCATGTATGGGCGAATAGAGAGTGATCGCTCATTTTTTCGACAAACAGCTTGGCGATGGCGGATGGAGAGCTAAATAGAAGGGGATCGACCCAATGGAAGCGGCTTGCCGCTTCCCAGACGGCGAAAAAGGCGACAAGCAGCACCGTCTGCCAAAGGCGGATGATCCGCTGTTCTTTGCGCAAGACGGTGAGGTATTCTGTGTGCAGCGCTTCAATGCGTTCATTGGGCGGATTCAAGGGCCTCCATCTCCTTCCAAATGGATTGAAAGAGCGCCGGAAACGATGGCTGCTGGCGGGCGGCAAGCGGCGGGCGGCAGCGCAGTTCATCTGGGATGACAAACGTCCGCACAAGGCGGCCGGGGCGCGGCGAAAACAAGAAAATGCGGTCGCTCATGGCGATGGCTTCTTCGATGTCATGGGTGACCAAGACGGCTGTTTTTTCGTATTGCCGCAGCGTCGCCCAGACGAGCTCTTCCAATTTCAGCTTCGTCTGCTGGTCGAGGGCGGAAAACGGCTCGTCGAGCAACAACAGTTTCGGGTCGGTCGCGAGCGTGCGCACAAGCGCCGCGCGCTGGCGCATGCCGCCGGACAGCTGGCTCGGGTAATACAACTCGACGCCGCCAAGGCCGATCTCGGCCAGCAGAGCGAGCGCTCGTTCTTTCGTGTCAGCGGTCAGCGTGTCGGTGATTTTCAACCCGAGAAGGATGTTTTCTTCGATCGTTTTCCACGGAAACAAATAGTCTTGCTGAAGCATGTAGCCGACCGCGCGCCGCGCCGCCGGCGCGGCCGTTCCGCTCGGCCAAAGCGGTCGGCCTTCCATAAGCACCGTTCCTTCTGTCGGTTCGATCAATCCGGCGATGATGGATAGCAGCGTCGTTTTGCCGCAGCCGCTTGGGCCGAGAAAGGAGACAAACTCCCCTTTCTCGACGGACAGCGACACATCAACAAGCGCGGTGACGGCGTTCGTTTTCGTCAAATACGTGTGCGAAAGGCGGTCGATCGAAAGAAACATTCCGTTCACCCGCTTTCATTGCGTGTTCATCGCGTTTTTGGCAAACGACGAATCGACAAGCGTATTCAGGTCGATGCGCTTCGGCAGCTCGCCGGCTTCGGCCATAATGGTTTGCAAGTTGTTCCATTCTTCTTCATCCAAAATCGGATCGGTCGCATAGGTCCCTTGGCTTTTGTAGCGCTCAACCACTTTTTCGATGATGGCCGAGTCCGTGTCCTTAAAGTACGGTTGAATGGCTTTGGCAATTTCAGCTGCGCTGTGCGATTCGACCCATTGCTGCGCTTTGTAGATCGCGCGCGTAAATTTTTCAATCACGTCTTTGTTTTCGTTCATGTAGCTTCGTTTTGCCATATACGACGTGTACGGCACGCGCCCGGATTCGGTGCCGAATGAAGCGACGATATAGCCTTTCCCTTCTTGTTCAAAAATGCTCGCTGTTGGCTCAAACAGCTGGACGAAATCGCCGGTGCCGCTCGCAAAGGCGTTGGCGATATTGGCGAAATCGACGTTTTGAATGAGATGCAAATCGTTGTGCGGGTCAATGCCGTGTTTTTTCAGCACAAACTCGCCGACCATCTGCGGCATGCCGCCTTTCCGTTGGCCGAGGAACGTGCTTCCTTTCAACATCTCCCATGTAAAGTGGCCGATTTTTTTGCGCGAGACGAGAAACGTTCCGTCCGTCTGGGTCAGTTGGGCAAAGTTGATGACCGGGTCGTCCGTTCCTTGGCTGTAGACGTAAATCGACGTTTCCGAGCCGACAAGGGCGATGTCCGCGCCGCCGGAAAGCAGCGTCGTCATCGTTTTGTCGCCGCCCCATGTCGTCGTCAGTTCGACATCCAGCCCCTCTTCTTTAAAGAAGCCTTTTGCCAGGGCGACGTACTGTGGTGCGTAAAAAATCGAGTGCGTCACTTCGGCGAGCCGCACTTTTTGGAGCGGCTTTTCGCTTTGGCCCCCGTCATTCGTGCAGGCGGAAAGCGGCAAAAGCAGCAGAAGCGAGCATAACCATACGGCCCATTTTTTCATGTTCGTTAACCCCCTTGGTTCGCATGCGGTAAACCGTGGTTTCACCTTATCGTATGCACGCAGCCAAAATGTGTGAATGCCTAGAAAAAATGGGCGGTCGAACGAGAACGGGCGGCGGTCGGGACGCTCCTCGCGCTCCAGGGCTTTTTCAAGCTGACGCTCGGCCAAGGGGCGGCATGCACCAACAGCGAGGCAGTCGGACAGCCCCACTTGCCCTAATGAAAGAAGGCGTTGGGGGATGATGACGGGTGGTTCGCATCATCTGTTTTCGCGTAGGAAGGAGGCAGGCGTATGGACGGGGACATCATCGACCAATACCGGTTTCCGTCGCCGCATCCGGGAATCGATGTGTTCTTTGTCACCTATATGTCCCAAGGGCTGAAGGTGAAAGGATTTTTAGCGGCGCCGAAGCGAAAAGGCGTTTATGACGGGTTTTTGTATTTGCGCGGCGGCATCAAAAACGTCGGGCAAGTGCGGGTGCCGCGCCTTGTCCAATTCGCTTCGCACGGGTTTGTCGTCTTCGCTCCGCTCTATCGCGGCAATGGGGGCGGAGAAGGAAACGAAGATTTCGCCGGTGAAGACCGTTATGACGCGCTCGCTGGGTTTCATCTCCTTCGCCGCCATCCGCTCGTCCATCCCGGGCGCGTTCACATGTTCGGCTTCTCCCGCGGCGGGGCGATGGCGCTCCATGCCGCCCTAATGGCCGAGGGGGTCTGTTCGGTGGCGGTCTGGGGAGGGGTGGCGGATATGGAGCTTACGTATTGGGAGCGGCCTGACTTGCGGCGGATGATGAAGCGCGTCATCGGCGGGACGCCGAACAAATGCCCGGAGCGCTACCGGCACCGCACGCCGCTCTATCATCTGGAACGGCTCAAGGCCCCGGTGCTCATCATCCACGGCGAGCGCGATGAGAACGTCTCGATTGAGCACGCCTGGCGGCTGGAACGGCGGCTGAAGCAGCTCGGCAAACCGGTCACGGCTTGGTACTTCCCTGAGTTCACCCACTATTTTCCGCCGCCAGCCAACCGCAAGACGGTGCAAAGGCTTACACAATGGATGAAACAACAGCCGACGGTGTGATACGATACGAGTAGAAAGGCGGCGCGGCCGCCAACGAATCGATGGGCAGCCAAGGAGGTTGAAATCATATGGGCATGCCGATGGAAGTGCAGACGGTCATTGTGACCAAAGGGAAGGAACAGCGCGTTCAAGGAAATGTGTTTGTGCTGGAAAAAGACGGATACCGCTTGTATCCGCTCGACGTGCCGCTTGAAGTGCGCCGGACCGTACAAAGCGAAGCGAGCGGCATCGCGGTCGTGAAAAAGCTCGAGTGGGAAGACAACCGGACGACGGTGACGTACGAGCTCGTCAGCCTGTATTCGACGAATTGAATGCGGGAGACCGCGGAGCCGCACCGAATGGGGCGGCCGACTAAGTGGGGAATGGGAGCGCAAACGGAAGAACGGTTTGCGCTCCCTGTTTTGGAAGCGAGGGAAAACTAGGCCGCTTGCCCCGATTCCGGCCGTAACAGCGAAACGGATGAAAAAGTTCGGGGAAAAGCAGGAGTTGGGCCGGAAGAAAGCGAATAGGATGCAATGAATTTGATATCGCAAGGAGGGAAAACGTGGCCAAACAGCGAATCGATCACGACCGGTTGTTCAAGGAGCTGCTGTCGACGTTTTTCGAAGACTTTTTGCTTCTTTTCTTTCCTGACGTGTACGAGCACATCGACGTTCACCATCTCTCTTTCCTCTCCGAAGAGCTGTTCACCGACGTGACAGCCGGGGAGAAGCACCGCGTCGACTTGTTGGTCGAAACAAAGGTAAAAGGGGAAGACGGGCTCGTCATCGTTCACGTCGAACATCAAAGCTATAAGCAGCGGACGTTCCCCGAGCGAATGTTCCTCTACTTCAGCCGCTTGTTTCAAAAACACCGCCGCCGCATCCTCCCGATTGCCATCTTCAGCTACGACGAACGCCACGACGAACCTTCCTCATTGATGATTCAATTTCCATTTTTGATGGTTCTTGACTTCCGCTTTCTGACGGTGGAACTGCACAAACTGCCGTGGCGCGAGTACATCCGCCGTGACAATCCGGTTGCCGCCGCCTTGTTAAGCAAAATGGGGTATAATGAAAGCGAGAAGGTGGAAGTGAAAAAGGAGTTTTTGCGCATGCTAGTCCGCCTCGAGCTCGATGAGGCGAAGCAGCGGCTGTTGTTTGGGTTTTTTGAAACGTATTTGCGGTTGTCCGAAGCGGAGGAAATCCAACTGCGAAACGAGGTGAGCCAAATGGAGACGAAGGAAGCGAAGCAAGTGATGGAGCTCATCGTCTCGTACGAACAGCGGGGAATGGAAAAGGGAATTCAACAAGGAGTCAAACAAGGGATGAAGCAAGGGCGCCAAAAAGGGATTGAGGAAGGGAAGCTCGACGTGGTGAAGAGAATGCTGGCGAAAGGGTACGATGTCGACACGATCCACGAACTGACCGGGCTGCCGGTTGAGAAGATCGAACGGGTGAAGGGGTAAGCAGAGCAGACTCTTCGCCGTCGAGCCTCACATTGTCGTCGACCCCCAATCGTGCAAAAACCCCGGGGGATCGACGACAATCATTTTATGCGTTCGAACCTTACGGCCATCGAGGGTAAAGTCTATTGACAGAATTTGTCGGTGACGTTCATCGTCCCGATTGGCGTTTTTATTCTAATTTTGAAAAGGCAGGAGCGCAAACAATCCTTCGGTTTGCACTCTGCCATATGATTAAGCAAGACTCGAACACTTGTAATCTGTTTCCCGCTATCTTCAATGTTTGCACTCTGCCATATGATTAAGCAAGACTGATTCCTTTGCTTTGTTCTGAAATAAAGTGATCATTTACAGAGGGAGCTCACAAAATAGTTCCAGTGATTTCTCCTTTTTGGTTCTCCTTATAACTCCAGATTTTTCGCTGACGATAACTGATCCAGCCGCTGATCAAAAAGCAGCAAACAGACAAATAAAACGAAAAGCGAATCCCGTAAACATCGGCTATAAAGCTCATCAATAAGGCGGAAATCCCGAACGTTACGGAACTAATGACTCCCTGCACGGAAAAAACATGAGGCAGAGCGTCCATCCGGGCATTTTTTTGCAGAATCGTCTGAAGGCAAATCACCTTCCATTGTTCGATGATCCCATACAGGGTGGAATACATAAGCGCCAGCGCACCGTGCGTCGTTGTGCCAAATAACAGTGTGACAATAGCGATACAAAACGGGCCAAACAATACAAAAAATTGCTGATTTTTTTCAACCGATTGACTAAACTTAACGCTTAACAATCCCCCTATCACCATGCCGCCAAAGAAAACAGAGTTAATATATCCCCACCATTCCTCTCCTACATGTAATTGTTCTTTCACATACATATAAAGGATGGCCGAAATCCAGACCCCATTTCCGATTCCTTCAAAAAATGACATGAAGCTAATCGATTTAGCGTGCACATTTCTCCAAGTGTATTCCCATCCTAGACTGATCGAAAGGAGAAAGTTCTTTAGGCCTTTGCCTTGAGCCGTCTTCTTCTTTGTATGTTCTTGTATATGCAACAGAAACATGAGAATGCTTGAGACGACATAGAACAATAAGGTGATATTGATTAAAAGGAACGGCGACCCTACACTGACAATCAAACTCCCAATCGGCCATGCGCTAAGTTTGATGAATTGGTCTAACGTGTTTACAAAACTGTTGGCTTTCAAGATTTCCTCCTTGGAAACGATAAAAGGAACGAGGGAGTTTTTAATCGGATTATTGATCCCATCTAAAAAAGCGATCAATGATACAAAAACATAAACGATCGCAGTGTAATGTTCCGCACCCCAGTGCAAAAACAGCGAGAGAAAAAGCAGCAGAAATGTTTTACACATTTGTCCGTAGGACAATAACGTTTTTAGTTTATATTTTTCGAAAAATATCGGTGCGACGATTCCGCTAATAAATAACGACAATGTAACGAAAAAAGGGACTAATGCGGCAGCCATGGCTTTCGATGTCAAATGATATAGGTAAGAGACAACGGAAACAATGTAGAACACATCTCCGAAATTCGCGAAAGATTGTCCGATCCAAAGGAAATGAAATGTTTTATTTTTCATGACCTCAATCCTCTCTTTGATCATCGAAACGACTGGTGATGGAATAGTCAAAATGAACCAAAAATCAGATCTTCAGTCTTTGATGAAACTGGCTTTTTGCCACGCCCCAAAACGATGGAGCGAAGGAAAACGGGTTGATTTTCAACAATCTGCTAAAGGTAAATGGATATACTGAAGCAATGGAAGCCTCCCCCTTATTCTGTTTAGAGTATCTTGAAAATCAAAAGGCCTTTAGACAGAGCATATCATGCTGCTGGAGTTTCTATAGGAATTATGCATCTTGATCACTTGTTTAATGATACTAAAAATTGTGATAAGTATATGAATGATTTGCGGAAAACAGTTGGAGAAATAGAAGTAAGAACACAATTCTTGGGGAAACAGGGAGTAAAAACTTTAGAAATAATGCGCAAGTTCATTAATCATCCATCTTTTGATGACATTACGTATTCCTTGCAGAACTCATGGCCATTGCGGCAAATGAAAACACAGAAGCTCATTGCGTTTGCTCGAGTCTGGTTGTTTGAGGCGAATGAAACGGACCGACGTACAGAAATGTCTAACGATTCAGTGTCGGAGACGAAAGCAGAGGAAAGAACAGAAAAACCGGCCGAACAGGATGTTCCCTGTCCGGCCGGGTTCTTGTTACACGAGCGGTCCGCCGAGTTTTTCGATCGTCGGGTCGATATGGGCGAACTTTCGGAAGTTGGCGCGGAACTTTTGCGCCAGCTCTTTTGCTTTTTGTTCGTATGCTTGTTTGTCAGCCCATGTGTTTTGCGGCTGCAGGACGTCATCCGGCACGCCGGGGACGTGGGTTGGGATGGCGAGGCCGAAAATCGGGTCTTGCACCGTTTCGACGTTGTCCAGCTCCCCTTCGACGGCGGCTTGCACCATCGCCCGGGTGTAGGCGAGCTTCATGCGGCTGCCGACGCCGTACGGTCCCCCTGTCCAGCCGGTGTTGACCAAAAAGACGCGGACGTTGTGTTCGGCGATTTTTTGCCCGAGCATTTCCGCGTATTCGACGGCCGGGCGCGGCAAAAACGGTGCGCCAAAGCACGTTGAGAACGTTGCTTCCGGTTCGGTGACGCCGCGTTCGGTGCCGGCGAGTTTGCTTGTGTAGCCGCTTAAGAAATGGTACATCGCCTGTTCACGCGTCAGCTTGCTGATTGGCGGCAGGACGCCGAACGCATCAGCCGTCAAAAACACGATCGTGGACGGATGGCCGGCGACGCTTGGGTCGATGATGTTTTTGATCGCCTGAAGCGGGTAGGCGGCGCGCGTGTTTTCCGTCAGCGTGCCGTCGTCGTAATTCGGCACCCGCGTCGCGTCGTCGAGGACGACGTTTTCGAGCACCGCGCCGAAGCCGATGGCGTCAAAAATTTGCGGCTCTTTCTCGCGCGATAGGTTGATGCATTTCGCATAGCAGCCGCCTTCGATGTTGAAAATGCCGCGGTTTGACCAGCCGTGCTCATCATCGCCGATCAAGCGGCGGTTCGGGTCGGTCGAGAGCGTCGTTTTTCCCGTTCCCGACAAGCCGAAAAAGAGGGCGACGTCGCCTTCCTGGCCGACGTTGGCCGAGCAGTGCATCGGCAGGATGCCTTGTTCCGGCAGCAAATAGTTCATCACCGAGAAAATCGATTTTTTCATTTCGCCGGCATACTCGGTGCCGCCGATCAACACGGTGCGCCGTTCAAACGAGATGATGATGAACGCTTCCGAGCGCGTGCCGTCAACTTTCGGGTCGGCTTTAAAGTTCGGCGCGCAAATGACGGTGAATTGCGGCTCATGCGCGGCGAGCTCTGCGGCGCTCGGCCGAATGAACAGCTGATGGACGAACAAGTTGTGCCAGGCGAATTCGTTGACGACTTGAATCGGCAGCCGGGATTTCGGATCGGCGCCGGCAAAGCCTTTAAACACGAACAGTTCATCTTTCTTCATTAAATAGTCGAGCACTTTGTCGTACAGTTTATCAAACGTCTCCGGAGACATCGGCTGGTTGACCGCGCCCCAGTCGATCGTTTGCTTCGTTGACGGTTCTTCGACGATGTATTTGTCTTTCGGCGACCGCCCTGTGTACTTGCCGGTTGTCACCGCGACGGCTCCGGTGTGCGTCAGCCGTCCTTCGTTCCGTTGCAGGACTTTCTCAACGAGCTCGGCGACGGACAGTTGATGATGCACGTACGGTTTTTGCAGCAATAAATCAAGCTTATTCGTCATGTTTGCGATCCCCATATTCAAAACCTGCCTTCTTTTTGTAATCACTCTTGAAAATAGTATAACACATTTTTATTAATAGTCCATACTAATTGTGTGGGTTTTTCAAACTTTATTTTGCCCAATGTGTCGATTTCCTTGAGGAAAGAATTTTCGCGGCTGGAAATGATAAAAAATGAATTTTGATAGTTGACTTTGCCGATTCCGTTGCGATAAGATAAGTCATTGAACGGATACTCTTATCCCGAGCCGGTGGAGGGACAGGCCCGATGAAGCCCAGCAACCGTCACAACTGTACATGTGTGAAATGGTGCTAACCTGTGGCAAGGCGCAGTCCTTGAACGATAAGAGTGAAAGGAAGCAATACGATTGCCATGACCTTTCCTCAGCCGTTACAGGAAAGGTTTTTTATATTGCGAAGGGAAAAAGGGAAATGAGTTCCGTGTCGCCACATTATGCCAAGAGGAGGAAACAAACCGAATGTCAGCCAAACGCCGCTTGTTTACTTCAGAGTCTGTGACGGAAGGACATCCGGATAAAATTTGCGACCAAATTTCTGACGCCATTTTGGATGCCATTTTGGAAAAAGATCCGAACGCCCGCGTCGCCTGCGAAACGAGCGTCACGACCGGGCTGGTGCTCGTGAGCGGGGAAATCACGACATCAACATACGTGGACATTCCGCGCATCGTCCGCGATACGATCCGGGAGATCGGCTACACGCGCGCCAAATACGGATTTGACGCTGATACGTGCGCGGTGCTGACGTCGATTGACGAACAATCGCCGGACATTGCGATGGGGGTGGACCGGGCGCTCGAGGCGCGCGAAGGTCAGATGACTGACGAGGAAATTGAAGCGATCGGCGCCGGCGACCAAGGATTGATGTTTGGGTTCGCCTGCAATGAGACGGAAGAATTGATGCCGCTGCCGATTTCGCTTGCGCACCGCTTGGCGCGCCGATTGGCGGAAGTGCGCAAAACGGACGTCTTGCCGTACTTGCGGCCGGACGGGAAAACGCAAGTGACGATCGAATACGATGAAAACGGCAAACCGGTGCGCGTCGATACGATCGTCGTTTCCGCGCAGCACCATCCGGAAATTACGCAAGAGCAAATCCAGCGCGACATTAAAGAGCAGGTCATCAAGCCGGTCGTGCCCGCGGAGCTGCTTGATGAGAACACGAAATATTTCATCAACCCGACAGGACGGTTTGTCATCGGCGGTCCGCAAGGGGATGCTGGGTTGACGGGGCGCAAAATCATCGTCGATACGTACGGCGGCTACGCCCGCCACGGCGGTGGCGCGTTCTCGGGCAAAGATCCGACGAAAGTCGACCGCTCGGCGGCGTATGCGGCCCGCTATGTCGCGAAAAACATCGTCGCGGCAGGACTGGCCGACAAATGCGAAGTGCAGCTTGCCTACGCGATCGGCGTCGCCCGCCCAGTTTCGATTTCGATCGATACGTTCGGCACCGGCAAAGTGTCGGAAGACATTTTGATTGAAGTCGTGCGCAACAACTTCGATCTCCGCCCGGCGGGCATCATCAAAATGCTCGACCTTCGCCGCCCGATTTACAAACAGACGGCTGCTTACGGCCATTTTGGGCGTACGGACATCGACCTGCCGTGGGAGCGCACCGACAAAGCCGCCTTGTTGAAAGAACAAGCGCTGGCGTTGGCGGACAAGTGATGAAAGAAAAAGAGCTGCCTGATCACGGCAGCTCTTTTTTGTCGGCGCACGATGTCCGCTGTTGCTGCAGCGCTTTGTAATACTGCCCTTTCTCGACATATTCGCGGCGGATGCGCTCCATTTCGCGGATATCGTCTTCCGTCAGTTCGCGGACGACTTTCGCCGGCCGGCCGAGGGCGAGCGTGTTGGGCGGAATTTTTTTGCCCGGCGGCACTAAACTGCCGGCGCCGATAAACGCGCCTTCCCCGATTTCCGCGCGGTCCAAAATGATTGAGCCCATGCCGATGAGCGCGTTTTTGCGAACGATGGCGCTGTGCAAAATGACTTGATGGCCGACCGTCACCCCGTCCTCAATGATAAGCGGATTGTTTGGACTTTGATGCAAAATTGAGTTATCTTGAATATTGACCCGGTTGCCAATCACCGTTGGCGCCACATCGCCGCGAATGACGGTATTGAACCAAATGCTTGTCTCTTCGCCGATCACGACATCGCCGGTGATCGTCACATAGTCGGCGATAAAGGCGGAGGCGGCAATTTGCGGCGTTTTGCCTTTGTATGGGTAAATCATGGGCGTTCGTTCCTTTCTGTTGCAAAATCGATCGTTCACCATGTATTGTACAACGCTGCGTCCAAATCGCCAACGAAAGCGAGCGCGCCTAATCGGGATTGGTGAAAAACGTTTCGTTTCGCCCGATGAGTGGTTGGGATCGGGGAAGAAGATCCGATTTCACAAAGCTTCTCAACGTGAGAAGAACCGTTGTTGAGCGGCTTTTTCATTCCGTCGCCAACCCTTTTATGGTTTGCCCCGGCCGCATTGATGGCAATACTGGAAGACGAGATCGCAAGCTGTTCAGACGCGAAACGATTTTGGTTGCCGATAAGATGGAAATGCTAGGAGACGAGACCATGGTGTTTGCACCTGAGGTGAGCCGATTGAACATTCCGAAAAACCCCATCGCCTTGATGAAAATGGTGTATCGTGACGTGCTTCCGCTTGTCCACCGCGAGCTTGCCTATTGGCGGCGCCAAGCCGAGCGCATTCCCGACCCGGAATTGCGGCGCCAGGCGCTCGCGAGCATCGCTTCGAAAACGTTCCATTGCGAAGGCGGCTCCATTTTGGCGCTCTTGGCCGGAGAAAACATGGAGGATTGCATCCGCTTTATCGTTGCTTACCAGACGATCAGCGATTATTTGGATAATTTGTGCGACCGCAGCACCTCGCTCGATCCGCTCGACTTTCGCGCCTTGCACGATTCGATGCCGGACGCTTTGACGATCGGAGCAGAGCCGTCGAACTATTACCGCCATCGCCGCGAACAGGAAGACGGCGGCTATTTGCCGGCGCTTGTCCGCACGTGCCAAGAGGTGCTCGAGACGGTGCGCCATTATGAGACGATCGCCCCATTTTTGCATGAATTGGCCGGATATTATTGCGACTTGCAAGTGCATAAACATGTCGAAGCGAGCGAGCGGGTGCCGCGGCTGGAGAAATGGTTCGCGCAATACAAAGACGCCTTGCCGCCGATGGAGTGGTATGAGTTTTCCGCCTGCTCCGGTTCGACGCTCGGCATTTTCTGCCTCGTCGCCTATGCGTTTGGCGAATCGCTGCCGCCGGAGATGGCGAGACAAGTGCGCGACGGTTATTTTCCGTACATTCAAGGACTGCACATTTTGCTCGACTATTTGATCGATCAGGAGGAAGACCGGGACGGCGGCGATTTAAACTTTTGCTTTTACTATCCGAATGAAACGGTGATGCTTGAGCGGCTTTGCCATTTCATCGAAGAGGCCGACCGCCATGTTGGCGCCCTTCCGCACGGCGAGTTTCACCGCCTTATTCACCGAGGGCTTCTTGGATTGTATTTGTCGGATGCCAAGGTGAAAAAGCAGCGCGGGCTGCGCCGGCTGGCGCGCCGGCTCGTCCGCGCCGGCGGGGCGGCGTCGCAGTTTTTCTATTGGAACGGAAAAGCATACCGCTTTTGGCAGGAGCGGCAAAAACGGCTGTCCTTTTCATAAGGGCGGCCGTTTGCTTGTATTGGCAAAAGGGGCGGGATCCGATTGATTCAGGCGCCCTTATCCGCCCGGGTTTCGAGCGCGAGCAAAAACGGCGGGTTGTTTTGCCGATTGATGAATTCGTATTTCAAGGCATGGACGCGCCGTTGATCAAGAGAGCGGACGTAATCAAGGAGCGCGTCGCGTTCGCGCTTTCCTTCCGGATGGCCGTGGTAGACGACAAGAACGATGACGCCGCCCGGCTTCATGACGGAAAGCAACTGGCGGACCGCTTCGATCGTCGATTCCGGCTGGGTGACGATTTGCTTATTGCCGCCCGGCAAATAGCCGAGGTTGAACACCGCGCCGGCGATGCGCCCGTGTACATCGGCGGGAAGCGCCTCAAGCAGTTCACTATGGCTTCGCTCGAACAACGTCGCCCGCCCGCATAGCCCATGTTTCGCGAGGCGGGCGGAAGCGGCGGTGATGGCCTCAGACTGAATGTCAAAGCCGAACACATGGCCGAAATCCCCGACGCGTTGGGCCAAATACACGGTGTCGTGCCCGTTGCCGACGGTCGCGTCGACGGCGATGTCGCCTTCGTTGACTGCTTGATCAAGCAAAAAGCGGGCAAACGGCAAAATGTTCATCAAAGCCATCGGTTGGCCCCTCCTTGTGATCGTTTCATCGTTTACGTTGGCAGGCGTGGCGTTGCGCCAAAGTGTCGGATGCCATCGCTTTTCCCCTAAACTTTCCATCCTCTGCGCCGGCGTGACAGAAAACCTTGAGCTGACCGACATTGATCGAGCTGAACGAAGATCCTCACGTCGGCATTGTAACAAAAACTTCATGGAAAATCGACCGCTGCCAATCATTGGCGTGATACGGCCGGCCTATGCGGCGCATAGTAAACATGAGGGAATATCACGAAACGAGGTGAGCGCATGGCGACAAGACAATCCGTTGAGGAATTTTTGCAGCGGTGTGAAGATGTGATCCGCTACGCGAAAGAGCAATATACGGAAGCGCAAAAGCAGGAGCATTACAACATCACCGAATACACCAACGCCCAGCAGATGCTCGAGCAGACGGTCATCGATTTAGCGCACTTGGCGCGAAGCTGCAACGCCCAGCAGCGCGAGCAGCTGCATCGGATGCGGCTCCAACTGGAGCAATTGCAAAACGACATGATTTTGCTTGACCGCTGAAACGAGGAGGAACACAACATGAAGCGACGCTTGAAACAAACGAATCCGGAACAAAAAACACGCAACGGCCAAAACAATAACGATCTTGAGCTTGGTCAAGACTTTGACCCGGTGAAGCTGGCGAAAAAGCAATACGAGGAAACGGGCGGCCAACCGATCCGCTCCAAGCAGCGGAACGGGTGACGACAAGCCAAAGGGGCGGAAGCCGCTCCAACTTGTTCTTCTTTTCGCGCAGGAGCCCCGCTTCAAAAGCCATTGTTTCCGTGGGGAGTTAGTTTGGCAAAAAAGTGGCGGACGCATCGGAACGCTCCGCCTTTTTGATTGCATTTTTTCCTGTTTTCCCCTACAATTATTTCGTAACTCAAAATAAAAACCAGAAAAGGATGATGACCGATGCCCCGCGCTCTTTGGTGGCTGCTTGTCGGCATGGCGCTCAATGTGACAGGGGCGTCGTTTCTATGGCCGCTAAACACGATCTATTTGCACGAACAGCTCGGCCAGCCGCTCGCTGTCGCTGGTGTCGTGCTCATGCTCAACTCTGGGGGAAGCGTCATCGGCAGCTTGGCCGGCGGCTTTTTGTTTGACCGGATCGGCGGGTTTCGCGTTTTGTTGGCCGGAGCGGTGTTGACGATGGCCGCGCTCGGCGGCTTAAGCGTTTGGCACGGTTGGCCGCATTATGCGGTGTTTTTGGCGTTTGTCGGCGTTGGCAGCGGCGTCGTCTTTCCGGCGGCGTCGGCGTACGCCGGGGCGATTTGGCCGGAAGGGGGGCGGCGGGCGTTCAACGCCTTGTATGTCGCGCAAAACATCGGCGTCGCCGTCGGGTCGGCGCTTGGCGGGCTTGTCGCTTCATATTCGTTCTCGCTCGTTTTTTTCGCCAATCTTTTGTTGTATGCCGCGTTTTTGTTTACGGTTGTGGCCGGGCTGCGCCGCGTTCCGCTCTTGCCGCCGCCGAGAAAGAAACGATCCGGAGAAGCGGAAAGAGCGCCATCCCGCTCCGCGGGCTGGGCGCTTGCCCTCCTTTGCGCCGGCTATGGACTGTGTTGGTTGAGCTATGTCCAATGGTCGACGACGATCGCCGCCTATACACGCGAGCTCGGGATACCAGTCGGGCAGTACAGCTTGCTTTGGACGATCAACGGAGCGTTGATCGTCTTGGCCCAGCCGCTGTTGTCAGCGGTCATCCGCCGCTTCATGCCGACGTTGAAGCGGCAAATCGTGATCGGTTTTTTTATTTTCGCCGTTTCGTTTGCCATGCTGTTGGGGGCGCATTCGTTTGCAGAGTTTGCCGCGTCCATGATTGTGCTCACGATCGCCGAGATGATCGTCTGGCCGGCGATTCCGGCCGCGGTGAACGAATGGGCGCCCCCGGGGAAAGCCGGGTTTTACCAAGGAATCGTCAACGGGACGGCCACGGCCGGACGGATGATCGGACCGGTCATCGGCGGCTCGGTCGCCGATCTGTTTGGAATGAAACTGCTCATCATGATGTTAGCATTGTTTGCCTTATTGGCGGTGCTGGCCGCGCTTTTGCATGATCGTCGGCTCCCGAAGCGGACGGAGAACGCGGATGAAAAAACCGCGGCTTCCGTATAGATTTCGGCTTGCAATTGATCGACAAATTTTTTAAAATAATAATAAATTTGTCATTCTGTCCACTCATCGGTCGATTCATGTGCGAATAAGGCGAATAACGGTGAAGAGGAGCAGTAGCGGGCCCGACGGACGGCAGAGAGTTGACGGATGGTGCGAGTCAACCGAAGTCGGCTCGTGAACTCGCCTCGGAGTTGCCGGCGTGAACGGTCATCGACAGCGCCGGCCGTCCATCCGCGTTAAGGAAGAAAGCGGGTGCGCCGTTTGGCGCGCCAAAAAGGGTGGTACCGCGGGAAGCGCGCCTCTCGTCCCTTTGCTGTGGGGATGGGGGGTTTTTTTGTACATATTTTCGTCAATGATGCAAGTAGAACTTGATAGGAGGAGTGCTGCGATGAGCTTCAACCACCGCGAAATTGAACAAAAATGGCAGGACTATTGGGAGAAAAACAAAACGTTCCGCACGCCCGATGATGATGACAAGCCGAAGTTTTACGTTCTCGACATGTTCCCGTATCCATCCGGCGCCGGCTTGCACGTCGGCCATCCGGAAGGATATACGGCGACCGATATTTTGGCGCGCATGAAGCGGATGCAAGGGTACAACGTCCTTCACCCGATGGGCTGGGACGCGTTCGGGCTGCCGGCCGAGCAATATGCGCTCGATACCGGCAACGACCCGGCGGAGTTTACGCAAAAAAACATCGAAAATTTCCGCCGGCAAATCAAATCGCTTGGCTTTTCGTACGACTGGGACCGGGAGATCAATACGACCGACCCGAACTATTACAAATGGACGCAATGGATTTTCTTGAAGCTGTATGAAAAAGGGCTCGCCTACATGGATGAAGTGCCGGTCAACTGGTGTCCGGCGCTCGGCACGGTGCTGGCGAACGAAGAGGTGATCAACGGCCGGAGCGAGCGCGGCGGGCATCCGGTCATCCGCAAGCCGATGCGGCAATGGATGCTGAAAATCACCGCCTATGCCGACCGCTTGCTTGAAGATTTGGAAGAGCTCGACTGGCCGGAAAGCATTAAAGAGATGCAGCGCAACTGGATTGGCCGTTCGGAAGGAGCGGAAATCGAGTTTGCCGTCCACGGCCATGACGAAACATTCACCGTGTTCACGACGCGTCCGGATACGCTGTTTGGCGCGACGTACACCGTCTTGGCGCCGGAGCATCCGCTCGTTGAAAAAATCACGACGCCGGAGCAAAAGCCAGCCGTTGACGCCTACTTAAAGGAAATTCAAAGCAAAAGCGACCTTGAGCGCACCGATTTGGCGAAAGAAAAAACGGGCGTGTTCACCGGCGCGTACGCCATTCACCCGGTCACCGGCGATCGGCTTCCGATTTGGATCGCTGACTACGTCTTGATGAGCTACGGCACCGGAGCGATCATGGCCGTGCCGGCGCACGATGAGCGCGACTACGAGTTTGCGAAAAAATTCCACTTGCCGATGAAAGAAGTCGTCGCCGGCGGCGATATCGAAAAAGAACCGTACACCGGAGATGGCGAGCATATCAACTCCGAGTTTTTGAACGGGTTGAACAAGCAGGAAGCGATCGACAAAATGATCGCCTGGCTTGAGGAGCACGGCAAAGGGCGGAAAAAAGTGTCGTACCGGCTGCGCGACTGGCTGTTCAGCCGCCAGCGCTACTGGGGCGAGCCGATTCCGATCATCCATTGGGAAGACGGCACGATGACGCCGGTGCCGGAAGAGGAATTGCCGCTTGTGTTGCCGAAAACGGATGAAATCCGTCCGTCGGGAACGGGCGAGTCGCCGCTGGCCAACATCGAAGAATGGGTCAATGTTGTCGACCCGAAAACCGGGAAAAAAGGGCGGCGCGAAACGAACACGATGCCGCAATGGGCTGGAAGCTGCTGGTATTATTTACGCTACATCGACCCGCACAACGACAAGCAGCTCGCCGATCCGGAAAAGCTGAAAAAGTGGCTGCCGGTCGATGTTTACATCGGCGGGGCGGAGCACGCGGTTTTGCATTTGCTTTATGCCCGCTTCTGGCATAAGTTTCTCTATGACCTTGGCATCGTGCCGACGAAAGAACCGTTCCAAAAGCTGTTCAACCAAGGGATGATTTTAGGCGAAAACAACGAAAAAATGAGCAAATCAAAAGGCAATGTCGTCAACCCGGACGACATCATCGAAAGCCATGGGGCCGACACCTTGCGGCTGTATGAAATGTTCATGGGGCCGCTTGAGGCGTCGATCGCTTGGTCGACGAAAGGGCTTGACGGGGCGCGGCGCTTCCTCGACCGCGTCTGGAGGCTCTTTGTCACCGAGAATGGCGAACTGAACCCGAACATTGTCGACGAACCGGCAAACGATACGCTCGAGCGCATCTATCACCAAACGGTGAAAAAAGTGACGGAAGACTACGAATCCTTGCGCTTTAACACCGCCATTTCGCAGCTTATGGTGTTCATCAACGAAGCGTACAAAGCGGAGCAAATGAAAAAAGAATACATGGAAGGCTTCGTCAAGCTCTTGTCGCCGGTCTGCCCGCACATCGGCGAGGAGCTGTGGCAAAAGCTTGGCCACACGGACACGATCGCCTATGAACCGTGGCCGACGTATGATGAAACGAAGCTTGTGGAAGACGTCGTGGAAATCGTCGTGCAAATCAACGGCAAAGTGCGGTCGCGCTTGCACGTGCCAGTTGACTTGCCAAAAGAAGCGCTCGAGGAGCGGGCGCTCGCCGATGAAAAAATCAAAGAGCAGCTTGAGGGCAAAACCGTGCGCAAAGTGATCGCCGTCCCCGGCAAGCTCGTCAATATCGTCGCCAACTGATGATGAGGGCGGGCTTCGGCCCGCTCCCTATCCACCAACGAAAGGGGTCGATCTGCCATGGAAGAGATCAAGGAAATCACGCCGGCTGAAGTGAAAGAAAAACTCGAACGCGGGGAAAAGCTGAACATTGTCGATGTGCGCGAAGACGAGGAAGTCGCCCTCGGCATGATCCCCGGCGCCAAACATATTAAAATGGGCGACATCCCCGATCGGCTTGAGGAATTCGACCGCAACGAAGAATATATTTTCGTCTGCCGCTCCGGACGGCGGAGCGAAAACGTCTGCCGCTACTTGCAAGAGCTTGGCTATCGCGTCCGCAACATGACGGGCGGCATGCTCGAGTGGGAAGGCGAAACAGTGCCGAAGCGATAAGCGCTTCCGGCTCAAAGAACAGGGCATGGCGGCGGGCCGTCATCCAAGTGATCCCGTTTTTGTCGAGACCAAAACGACGGAACGTGTCAGCGGATGGGAAATGGATCCATCCGAACGGCCCCGTTCAGTCAAGAGGCAGAGGAATGGCTGGCTGCCGCGGGCCTTTTCATGCGTCGGCGGCTTGCGCTTCCCCGGTCCGCTTGCGGGGTAGGAGCGAAAAAGCGTCCCAGCTTTTTGGGGCGCTTTTTCCATTTTGTTTTAGTACCAAAGTGTGATGCAAGAAAAAAAAGGAAAGGATATAATTTTCGGTAAAATCAGACACTTGTTCGAAGGAGGAGCTCTCTGTTGAAACTCGGCGACCGCTTGAAATTCGCCCGCTTGATGAAAGGCCTGACCCAAGAAGAAACGGCTGAAGGCATTATTTCGGTTTCTTATTTATCGAAAATTGAGAATAACCAAGTCATACCGAGCCAAGAGGTACTCGAATGGCTGTTTCGGCGGCTGGACATCCGGCCGGGCGGAAACGAAACAATGCCTTCATGGTTCGAATGGGTGATGTCGTGGTATAAGGCGATGACGAACCGTGATGTGCCTGCCGCGCGGGAACTGTATGAAACGGTCAAAGAACGATGCGAGCAGTCTGGGGATGCCGAAGCCATGATTTATTTTCAGCTGATGCGAATCCGGTATTGGCTGCTTCTTGGCGACAAAAAGGGGGCGGAAACGGCGGCGCAAAGCGTGCGGGACTGGTATGGGTCGTTGAGTGATGACATGCGCTATTATTATTGGAAGTTTTTTGGGCTTTTATATTATTGTCAAGAAAAATATGACGACGCCTTGCATTGTTATCAAAAGGCAGAAGAGTTGTTGAAGGGAGAATGGAAAACGAGCGAGGAGGAGGCCGATTTGGCTTACTTGTCGGCGCTTGCATGCAGCCGTCTGTGGAAATGGTTCCAATGCCTTCATTACGCCGAGCGCGCGCTGGCGCTCAGCCAGGCGGAATACGACTTGCGGCGGAGCGCCGAATGCCATGTGCTGCTGGCGATTTGCCATCGGCGCTGCGGGGAGATCGACAAAGCGGTCGACCATTGCCTGTTGGCCCAAAAGGCGGCGAGGATGGTGGATGATCGACGGCTTCTTGGGATTGTGGAACACAATCTCGGCCATTTGAAAGGAATCAAACGCCAATACCGCGAGGCGGTGCAACATTATGAGAACAGTTTGATCTATAAAGAGGCCGCTCCGCTGGATTCCCGGCTCATCACGCTTTTGTCGCTCGTGCGCGTGCATTGTGATGCCAAGCATTATCGCAAAGCGTTGATGGCTGTCGAGGAAGGGTGGAAACAGCTCGAACAAGCCCCTAACGGCGCGTCCGAGCATTATGAGTATTATTTGCATTTTTCCATTTACCGGCTGCTTTTGAGCGAAGAAGATGAACCGTTGGAGCGGCTGCTCAAACAGGAGGCGATTCCCTATTTCCAAAAAAAGAAGGAGTATGACGACGCGTCATTGTATGCCGAATATTTGGCGGATTGTTATATGCGGAGGCGCCAATACAAGCAGGCGGCCCAATATTATCAATTAAGTTGCGCTCTCTTGCGGGCGCAAACCGGCGTTTGAAAGGAGGTGAAGCTCGTGAAAAAGCGGGTCGTTGTGATCATCGCTCTCGCCGTCCTTGGCCTCGCTTCAGCCTTTGGCCAAGGCATCGGGGTGAAAGAAGCGGCTAAAGATGAGCATCCGCCGCCGACGGTGATCGCCCGATAAAAGAAGCGGCTGGATTGGCGCTTTGCCTGTCTGTGTTGATCTTCTTCGAACCGATCCGTCTCCTGTTTTCGCCATGGGGCGAAAGCGGGGGATGAGTCGGTTTTTTGTTTTGTCCGTTGAAGCACGTTCTGTGGAAATCCGTCGGCTCAAGCGAAAAAGATCAATCGTTTTTTCGCTTGGCAGCTTCGCTGTCGGTCGTGTTTCACTTTGGCTGTTTTGTCGCAGGCGGAAAGCCGCAAAGAGGGAAAAACGGAAAATAGGCTGCCGGATCAGGACGCATGTCGCCCGATCATTTTCCCAATACCCAATCAAAATATATTGTAATAAAATTTTTATTAGAATAAATAATTTGAAAATATAAGAAAGGGGTAAAGGGAATGAACAAACGGGCGATGCTTGGCGCGATTGGGTTGGCGTTTGGATTGATGGCTTGGCCGTTCGGGGCTTCGGCGAAGGAAAAGTCAATGGTGTGGAACGAACAGTGGAAGACGCCGTCGTTCGTTTCTGGTTCGCTGTTAAAAGGCGAGGATGCTCCGGAAGAATTGGTTTACCGTTATCTTGATCAAGAGAAGAATACGTTCCAGCTTGGTGGACAAGCCCGCGAACGGCTGAGCTTGATTGGCAAACAAACGGATGAACTCGGCCATACGGTCATGCGTTTTGAACAGCGCTATCGCGGCATCCCAGTGTATGGCGCCGTGCTCGTTGCCCATGTCAACGATGGCGAATTGTCCTCTTTGTCGGGTACGCTCATTCCGAATTTGGACAAACGAACGTTGAAAACAGAAGCTGCCATTTCCATTCAACAAGCGGAAATGATCGCGAAACAAGATGTGGCTGATGCGGTGACGAAAGAACGGCCGGCGGCCGAAGAGGGAAAACCAACGCGGCTTGTCATCTATCCGGATGGGGAGACCCCGCGCCTCGCCTATGAAGTCAATGTCCGCTTTTTAACCCCTGTCCCAGGCAACTGGATCTACATGATCGATGCCGCAGACGGAAAAGTGTTGAACAAATGGAACCAAATGGACGAGGCCAAGCCGGGCGGCGGGCAGCCGGTCGCCGGCACGTCGACGGTCGGCGTGGGCCGCGGTGTGTTGGGGGATCAGAAATATATCAATACGACGTATTCCTCGTATTATGGCTACTACTATTTGCAAGACAATACGCGCGGCAGCGGCATTTTTACGTATGACGGACGAAACCGCACCGTTTTGCCCGGCAGCTTATGGGCCGATGTCGACAACCAATTTTTCGCCAGCTATGACGCGGCGGCCGTGGACGCCCATTATTACGCCGGTGTCGTGTATGATTACTACAAAAATGTGCACGGCCGGCTGAGCTATGACGGCAGCAACGCCGCCATCCGTTCGACCGTCCATTACGGCCGCGGCTACAACAACGCGTTTTGGAACGGTTCGCAAATGGTGTACGGCGATGGCGACGGACAGACGTTTTTGCCGTTTTCCGGCGGCATTGACGTCGTTGGGCATGAGCTGACCCATGCGGTGACGGATTATACGGCCGGGCTTGTTTACCAAAACGAATCCGGCGCCATCAATGAAGCGATGTCCGATATTTTCGGCACGCTCGTGGAGTTCTACGCCAACCGCAACCCGGACTGGGAGATCGGCGAAGACATTTACACGCCGGGAATTGCCGGCGACGCGCTTCGCTCCATGTCGGATCCGGCGAAATACGGCGATCCGGATCATTATTCCAAACGGTACACCGGCACACAAGACAACGGCGGCGTCCATACAAACAGCGGCATCATCAATAAAGCGGCGTACTTGCTCAGCCAAGGCGGCGTCCATTACGGCGTAAGCGTCACCGGCATTGGCCGCGACAAAATGGGGAAAATTTTCTACCGGGCGCTTGTCTACTATTTGACGCCGACGTCGAACTTCAGCCAGCTGCGCGCCGCCTGCGTGCAAGCGGCCGCTGATTTGTACGGGTCGACAAGCCAAGAAGTCAACTCGGTGAAACAGGCGTTCAATGCGGTTGGAGTGTATTAAGACGAATGAAGTTTCTGACGTCACGCGTCCCGCTGTTCGAGGGCGCGTGACGCCTTTTGTGGGCAGGATTTTCCCTAAATGCGTGGAAAAGGAAAAAGAAAACGGGGGAATGGCGATGTACAAAGTGAAAGTGTTTGATAAAGAGCATGAAAAAGATTTGGAAGCGGCGGTCAATGATTTTTTAGCCCGATTGAAAGACGGACAGTTGATCGATGTCAAGTACAGTGTGGCGGCGATGGAATCGGAAGGCGAGCAAATCTACTGTTTTTCCGCCATGGTCATTTACCGGACTTGACACTCCACACGGCTTCAGACCGTGGGATTCTTTGGGCCGTTTTCGTGCTGATCCCCCTAAAGCGGGCGACGTTTTGTTCATTGCGGCATTTCCATTTCAGGCGGCGAAATTTTGCGATCGCCCGCCTTGAAGACGGGCGTTGTCGGAATGTCAGCGGACGCCCCGGAGCACCCGAGGGGCATGAGGACGGCGGTCAATTCGTTGCTGTCTGCCCCGCGGAGCCGCTCGCCCCGTTTTTTTCCGCCAATGCATAGCGGGCGGCGTTCACGCCGGCGAGCCGCCCGGTGACAAGGGCGGCGGTGATGTTGTAGCCGCCCGTGTAGCCGTGAATGTCCAAAATTTCCCCGCAAAAGTAAAGGCCGGCCATGCATTTGGAGGCCATTGTCTTCGGCTCAATTTCTTTGACCGACACGCCGCCGCCGGTGACGAATGCTTTCTCAAGCGGCAGCGTGCCGTGGACGTAAAAGGTAAACTGTTTGCACTGTCGGACAAACGCCCGCAGCGCCTCATGGCCGACCGTGCCGGCAGAGGCGTGCGGGTCGATGCCGGCCCGCTCGAGCAAAAAGACGGCGTACCGCTCGGGAAGAACCGTTTTGGCGATCGTTTTCATCGCCTTTTTCGGCTCCTCTTTGCACAGCTTGGCGAAATGTTGAAACAGCTCTTCCTGCGTCACGTCCGGAAGCGCGTCGATGCTCATTTCGACCGCGCCGTCCGCCGCTTTTTTCAACGCCTTGACGACAAACTGGCTGCAGCGGAGGGCGGCTGGGCCGGAAATGCCGAAGTGCGTAAACAGCATATCCATCCGGTGGGTGATGATCGGCTTGCCGTTCGGCTTTAAGACGCTTAACGCGACGTCGCGCAGCGACAAGCCTTGCAGCGTCCGCTCTTTGATGAACGGCTCATGCGAGACGATCGGAACTTCGGTTGGAAACAGTTCGGTCACCGTGTGACCCGCTTTTTCCGCCCACGGATAGCCGTCGCCTGTTGAGCCGGTTTGCGGCACCGATTTGCCGCCGACGGCGACGACAACCGCACGGGCGTGGATCGTCTCCCCGCTTTTCAGCGTGACACCGACTGTTTTTCCTTGTTCATACAACACGTCCGCCACTGGCGATTCAAGCCGAACATCGACGCCAAGGCGCGACAATTCGCGAACAAGCGCGTCGACGACCGACTGGGCGCTGTCGCTTTTAGGAAACATGCGGCCGTGGTCTTCCTCCTTGAGCGGCACGCCGAGCCGCTCAAAAAAGCGGATGATGTCTTCATTGTTAAATACGGAAAAGGCGCTGTATAAAAAGCGGCCGTTGCCGGGAATATGGCGGACCATTTCATCCACCGGCAGCCGATTCGTCACGTTGCAGCGTCCGCCGCCGGAGATGGCGAGCTTGCGCCCGAGCTTCGTTCCTTTTTCCAACAAGAGCACCTTCGCCCCTTCTTCGCCGGCGCCGATGGCCGCCATGAGCCCGGACGGACCGCCGCCGATGATGATGACGTCGTATCCCATGTTCATTCCACCCTTTCTTTCTGCGCGTGGCCGATATTTTTCGTTCCATTGACAACTATGGTAAAATAGATACGTTGTCATTTTCAACGTCCATGGCTAGGGAAGGGGTCATATGTCAACATCGAAACTGCTGCGCGGCACGTTTATTTTAACGGCTGGCGTGATGATTTCTCGCCTTCTTGGTTTATTTTACGTCATCCCGTTTTACCATCTTGTCGGCGAGCGCGGCGGGGCGCTGTACGGATACGGCTATGTGCCGTACCAAATTTTTTTGAGCTTGGCGACCGGCGGGCTGCCGGTGGCGGTGTCAAAGTTTGTGTCGAAATACAACGCGCTTGGGGAATACGGCGTCGGCTATCGGCTCTTTCGCTCCGGCCTTGTCTTGATGATCGCAAGCGGCATCGCCTCATGGCTCATTTTGTACGCCCTGGCGCCCATCTTGGCGCCGCACGTCATCGATGCGAAAACGAACGTCAACTCGGTCGACGACGTCACGGCCGTCATCCGCGCGGTCAGCTTTGCGCTCCTCATCGTGCCGGTGATGAGCTTGATCCGCGGATTTTTCC